>NZ_JAFMPZ010000502.1 GCF_017353455.1 Streptomyces laculatispora | reverse complement strand
GCGCGGGCCCGCGCTGTGCAGGGTGTGCGGCAGGACCCTCACCGACGCCGGTGAGATGAAGCTGATGCGCTGCGACGACTGCCCGTCCGACATGGACGAGGCGTTGTACGAGCGGCTGCGCGACTGGCGCGCGGTGCGGGCTCAGGAGATCAGCCAGCCCGCCTACTGCGTGTTCACCGACAAGACGCTGATGGCCATCGCGGAGGCGGTGCCCGGCAGCGAGGGCGAACTGGCTGGGATCCCTGGGGTCGGCGCGCGGAAGCTGGGCCGGTTCGGTGCCGCCGTGCTGGACATCTGCGCAGGTGGGGACGGGGTGGAGGAGCCCGCGGAGGCCGACGAGGAGATGTGAGAAAAACTCGTCGCAAAAATAGTTTGCGCCCGCCCCAGTCGTCACCATAGGTTCTTAACCACGGGAACAGCGACTTCTCTGAAGCCCTGATCCTGTGCTGTACTTATCCAAATACGTAGGACCGGCTATGCCGGTCCCCCCGAGACGCCGAGAGGAGGCGATTGAAGTGATCAGCATCATCGAGACCAACAAAATGACCGATCTCTCGGTCGTCTCCGCCTGCTCGCTCGGCCTCGCCTGCTCTTCGACGTCTTCCCTGCGTGGCACCGGTATGTCCGGCATTTCCGCCGTCAGCCCGCTGTCCCTGGTGAGCCTTCCCGAGCGGGAGCGTAATGAGCGACCGATCCAGGCACCGGCAGCAGCAGTAGCGAAGGGACAGGCCCAGGCCTATGCCTTTGCGGCCGTCGGTGCGGGAGCGGAAGCCGGAGCCAAGAAGCAGACGACGCACCACCACACGATGTGGGCCTTCCGTGGGCCTGAACCCTGGAGAGATCCAGCCTGATCGACCATCAGGCCGGCGCCTTCAGGGCCGCGGAACCCCACTCGGGATCCGCGGCTCTTTTGTTTTGTCCGAACGGACGAGACAGCTCGAAGGAGCCTCGGGACAAGCAACACCTGGTACCAGCCGCCCCCGGCCAACAGGCCGGAAACGACCAGACGAGGACACCACCACCGTGCAACTCGAAGCGCACGCCCCGTCCGTACCGCCTTCCGAAACGATCCCCCCGCCCGGCCTCACGGAGGACTCCACCTTGACCCCGCTCACTGCGCTCACCGCGCTCGACGACGCCATCGAGAACCTCGGCGTGCCCGTCCCCTGCCGCTCCTACGACCCCGAGGTCTTCTTCGCCGAGTCCCCGGCCGACGTCGAGCACGCCAAGTCCCTCTGCCGCACCTGCCCGCTCGTCGAGGCCTGTCTCGCCGGCGCCAAGGAGCGCCGCGAGCCGTGGGGTGTCTGGGGTGGCGAGCTCTTCATCCAGGGCGTTGTCGTTGCTCGCAAGCGGCCGCGGGGCCGTCCGCGCAAGAACCCGGTCGCGGCGTGATCGCCGACCTGGGGGTTCCGGCCCCCAAACCCATGAAGCGCATCGGAACCATCGACCGTCCCCAGACCCATGACCCCCGAAACCAGGAACCAATGACCATCCCCACGAGGGAGCCCGTCGGCTCCGCGACACCGGACGTCACCATCATCGGCGCGAACGACTCGCGTCAGAACAGGACCCGTGAGATGCAACTCATCCCAGAAGCCCTGGCTCGTGCTCATATGCACGACCGCCTGCGGGAAGCCGACGCGGAACGTCAGGCCATGCGCCTGATCAACGCGCGGCGGATGCAGCGCCGGGCCGAGCGCGCCTCGATGCGTGCCCGGCGTGCGCTGGCCATGGCGGTCATGCACTGAGCCGAGCAGGACCGAATACCAGCAGGACCGATCACCAGTAGTACCGAATATCAGCAGGACCGCTGCGGGGCAGCCGCTCTCTGACCCGCAGCAAGCAGTACCCAGCACCCACATCACCACCCCTGCCTCGGGGCCGGTCCACTCGGACCGGCCCCGAGGCCGTGCTGTGTGGTGCCGTGCCGGACCGCGGTGGTGGAGTTATCGTCACGAGGTGGACGAGGAGACGCAGCGCCCCGAAACGACGGGCACCGAGGGCGTCGTATGTGCCCTGTGCGGTACCGGAGCCGGGAGCGACAACGCACCGCCGACCTGGCTCTGTTCCGTGGAGAACGGCAGCCTCAGCTACTTCTGTGACAACTGCGCCCGCACCCACATCAGGGCCATCGAGAGCCGCCTCGACTCCGCCTGGTGGTGACCCGGCCGGCCGCTACTTGACCTCCGCGCCGGCCGCGACGCCCTCCACGGGCTCGTCCACCGCCTCGAACCCGTCCACCGATTCTTCCGCCGTCTCGAACTCGGCCGGAGCATCCTCGGGCCATTCCTCCTCGGCCTGCTCCTCCGCTTCCTGCTCTTCCTGCGGCAGGAACCCCGGCAGCCAGGATTCGAGCTCCTCGCGCAGCCGGACCGTCGCGCCGAGCTGGCACAGCACCCCTATCGTGCTCAACGTCACGCGGTGTATCAGCAGATAGGCGGGCGGCAGATTCAGCTGCTTGCCCAGCTGGTGGGCGGGGGAGCGCGGATCAGCTATCCGGGCGGCCTGATTGCGCAGCCAGCTCCGGCTGAAGGCGAACTCCTCCACCAGCGCCGGTTCGATGATCGGCCGGAGGTAGTCGAGCACCGCGTCCGGTGCGAGGTCGATCGAATCCTTGACAAAGCCCTCCTCGCGCAGCAGCTCGTACACCGCGTCCGCGTCGTCCTGGAGCGTCAGCCGCAACGAGTCCCCGATGGTCTGCGGCAGCCCACCCGGCAGCCGGTCCACCGTTCCAAAGTCGAGGACACCGAGCCGCCATTGAGCCGCCCCGGTGCCGTCGGCGTCGCCGGTGTCCGCCGTGCCGGCCGGGTCCGGGGGCAGCAGCCGGAAATTGCCCGGGTGCGGGTCGGCGTGGAGCAGCCCGGTGCGCGCGGGGCCGGAGAAGAGGAACCGGGCCAGCAGCTGCCCCGCCCGGTCCCGCTGCTCCGCGGTTCCGCCGGCGATCACATCGGCCAGCGGCACACCGTCGATCCACTCCGTGACCAGCACCTGGTCGGACTGGTGGACCACACCCGGGACCACGACATCGGGATCGTCCGCGAACTCCTCGGCATGCTCCCGCTGGGACTGCGCCTCCTGCTCGTAGTCCAGTTCTTCCGACACCCGGTCGCGCAGCTCCGTGATCAGCGGCTTGATGTCCATGCCGGGAATCAGCGGGCCGAGCAGCCGGGCAAACCGGCTGAGCTGGGTCAGGTCGGAGAGCAGCGCCTCCCCTGCACCCGGGTACTGCACCTTCACCGCCACGTCCCGCCCGTCGTGCCACACCGCCCGGTGTACCTGCCCGATCGAGGCGGCGGCCGACGGCTTGTCCTCGAACGCCAGGAACAGCTCCCGCCAGTCCTCACCGAGCCGCTCGGCCAGCACCTCGTGGACCGTGCTGTCCGGCATCGGAGGCGCGGCCTCCTGGAGTTTGGTGAGGGCCGCGCGGTAGGGGCCGGCGACCTCCTCGGGCAGGGCGGACTCGAAGACGGACAGGGCCTGTCCGAGCTTCATGGCCCCGCCCTTCAACTCGCCGAGGACCTTGAAGAGCTGGTCGGCGGTGCGCTGCTGTACCTCGCGGGCGACCAGCTCCGCGGACTTCCCGCCGATGCGCTTGCCCAGCCCCCAGGTGGCGCGGCCCGCGAACCCCAAAGGCAGCGCGGCCAGCTTGGCGGTTCGGGTGACCGCCTTCCGGGGAAGATCAGACATATGCCCCTCCAAATCCCAGACTGCCGCGCTGCGTGCGGCGGCTACCCGGCCATTGTGTCGTGCGCCGTGCCGGCCCCGGAGGTGCGCACCCCTTCAGTGTGCCCACCCGCTCCACAGGAACAGTCGACGTGTGCCCGGATCTGCTCCGACCGCCAGTCCAACAGCGGCAGCGCGGCCTCCCATCGGGCCCCGGTGCAGGCGGGCAGTTCTCCGTCGAGGAAGGCCAGCGCGTGTGCGGCTGCCAGACCCGCCACCGCGGTCGCCAGGCCCAGGTCGCAGGCCTGCACGGCGGTACGCCGCCCGGACTGCCACTGGGCCAGCATCCGCGGCCACTGAGGGTCCCGGTCCCGCCGGTGCAGATCCAGGCAACCCGCGCACGCCGTGCCTCCCGGCAGCACCAGGGGCCCGACGAATCCGGTGGCCTCGATCACCCCGGCGTAGAGATGGGGTGTGCCGGAGGCGATCCACGGCTCGGCGGTGCCCGGATCGGGGACGTAGGCGGACAGGCTCTCGCGAGGGGCGACCACGATCAGGGACAGGCCGGGCTCGCCGCTCGCGGGCCCGCCCGACGACTGTGCCGCCCGAGGTGCCGGACCGGGGGCCGAGCGCCGGACCAGTTGCCGGGCCGCGGTGTCCCGGCGCTCTCCGGCCGCCGAGGGCGGCAGGCCCCCGGGCGAGACGTCGCACGGCTCGGCGCATCCGCCGTCCAGAACCTCGACGTGCCCCACCCCGGATCCGGACAGCACCGCGGCGATGGCCGCACCCACCCGGCCGGCTCCCCGTACCTGGACGCGCATGGAGCGGCGGGCGGCCAGCCGGCGCATCCCGCCGCCTGGCTCGGGATGCACGACGGAGAGTGATGCCAGGTCCGGCCGGTGACGCTCCATGACTTCCGCCCGGTTCCGTAGCGCATCGGCTTCCGGTCCGCCTGCCCGCACATCGTCGATGAGCCCCGCGTCCAGCAACCGCACGACGAGTGTGTCCACTTGGTGTTCGGTGAGATCCAGCGCCCTGGCCTCTTCGCGCAACAGCGGCATCCCGCGTGTTCCGTCGAGGAGCTCCAGGAAACAGCCTGTCGCGATATCCATCGGGCCGACCTTCACCGCATGTGCGGGCGTCACGCCGAATTGGACGGTGCCGCGGCCGCGCCATGCGCGGCGCAGTGCGGGCTTCAACATCGGATGCACGGCTTCCCCCGGTCTGTGTGGCTGCGTGAGATCCATTGCCAGAATGCAACGGGCCGCGGAAGCGGGTGGAAAGTTATCCACAGGTGGGGGGTATTAGTCGTTCAAATGGTGGACGCCGTGGGGTGGATCATGTGTGAACCGTTCGGGAGACGGGACTTCCCCCACTGGCAGCGGGTAACGTCGTGCCGTGCCCGCCGACCCGTCACCCGGTTTCGCCGGGGAGTCCCCCGCGCGCAGCGCCGGAATCCATCAGCGCAGCGCGGCAGACCACCCGCCCCGCGGCTCGGCGACGAGCGCGGTCGAGGTCCGCAGGAGCTCCCGCCGCAGCAGAACGGTCTCCGCGTACCGGGAGGGTGACCGCACGATTGTGCTGATTCCCGCCCGGATGTCGGAGGCCGAGGAGCAGCGCTGGGTGAGTGTGATGCTCGACAAGCTGGCCGCCCAGGAGAGCAGACGCATTCTCGGCGACAGCGAACTCGCCGAGCGGGCAGAGCGATTGTCCGCGCAGTATCTGCAGGGCAGGGCCAGACCCGTCTCGGTGCGGTGGGTGACCAATCAGAACACCCGGTGGGGTTCGTGCACCCCCGCCGAGGGCAGCATCCGCCTGTCGCACCGGCTGCAGGGCATGCCGGAGTACGTCGTCGACTACGTGCTCGTCCACGAGCTGGCCCATCTCCTGGTGCCCGGACACGGTCCGCGGTTCTGGCGGCTCCTGGACGCCTACCCCCGTACGGAGCGGGCCCGCGGCTATCTCGAAGGGGTGGTGGCGGCCGACCGGTTGCCGCACCTGCCCGCCGCCCGCGGCGAGTGACGTTCGGCGATTCTGTACCGGGTCTGTACCGGCTTGGCCCAGGGCCGGACTTTGCGGTTAGCCTGACGCGACGCATTCAGCTTCCGGATGGGGGACGGTCGTTACGCATGGCCAGGGAATTCCAACGCGGCCACAAGGCCAAGATCAGCGATCTCACGCCGGGGACGGACCTGTACGTAGGTGTGCAGATCGCCGCCCCGGGACTGACCTTTGACATCAGCTGCTTCGGCCTCGATGCCAATGAGCAGCTCTCCGACGACCGGTATTTCATCTTCTTCAATCAGCCGAAATCGCCCGAGGAGTCCATTCAGCTCCTCGGCGCCCAGGCCGGTGACACCGAGTCGTTCCGCGTGACTCTGGACCGCATTCCGGCGAGCATCCACAAGCTGTCGTTCACCGCCACGCTGGACGGCGCCGGACAGATGGCACAGGTCGGCCCCGGATACATCCGGATCGTCGCGGGTGGCGAAGAAGTCGTCAGGTACTCCTTCACCGGCTCGGAGTTCACCACCGAACGCGCGGTGATGCTGGGTGACTTCTACCTCAAGGACGTCTGGCGATTCGCCGCCGTCGGCCAGGGCTTCGACGGCGGCCTCGACGCGCTGCTGAAGAACTTCGGAGGCGAGGTCGCCGAGGAGGCGCCCGTCCCGTCGTTCGGCGCCCCGGCCGCACCGCAGGTCCCGCAGCCCGCGCCGTCCTTCGGCGGACCGGCAGCATCCGCGTCGGTGCCCACCGCGCAGCAGCAGATGCATGCCGCGCCCACCATCGTGGCGCCGTTGGCCCCGCAGGGCGGCGCCGTGCCCCCGCCACCGCCCGCACCCGCTCCGTACGGACAGCCGGGGCAGCCGCCCCAGCAGCCGCAGTTCGGGCAGGTCCCGGGACAGCCGCCCGCACCCTACGGACAGCCGGCTCCCGCCCCGTACGGACAGCAGCCCCCCGGAATGCCGCAGGGTGTGCCGCAAGGGGCGCCGCAGACCGGGGCAGGTCTCCTGGCCGCGCTCCAGCCGTACAAGGAGACGGCCACCGGCCAGCGCTGGACCGCGCAGAACCAGCAGCTCATGCGTGTCGACCTCACCAACGGCGGCGGGGGAGTGCTGGCCAGGCAGGGCAGCATGGTGATGTACCAGGGCAAGGTCGACTTCGGCTACAAGGGCGCAGGTTTCGCAGGCCGGATCGTCGGCAACGCCACGGGTCAGGAAATGCAGCTGATGCGCTGTACCGGCCGGGGGCAGGTCTTCCTCGCCGAGGACGGCTCCCACCTGCACGCCGTCGAGCTCCAGGGCGACGGCATCTGCGTCTCCGCGGAGAACGTCCTCGCCTTCGACGAGTCGCTGCAGCACGAGGTCCGCAGGATCGAGGGCCACGGCATCCCCGGAGGCGCCCTGTTCACCATGCAGTTCCAGGGCACCGGCACCGTCGTCGTCAAGACCCATGGTGTGCCGGTCGTCCTGCCGGTCACCCCGACCACCTTCGCCGACTGCAACGCCGTGGTGGCGTGGTCGTCGGCGTCCCAGGTGATCGTCTCCAGCCAGGTCCGGCTGCGCCGCAACGCCTACCCCGGACACAGCGGAGAGACCGTGAATCTCCAGTTCCGGGGCGCACCCGGCAACTTCATCGTCGTCCAGCCCTACGAGGTCTGAGGGAGCCCGTCATGAATCAGCAACTCGCGGGCTACGCCCCGACCCCCGTCACGGCCCGGATGGAGAACCACGGCCATTCGATGCTGAAGGTCGCCATGGCCACCGGCCAGGACCTGTACGCGCGCACCGGCTCGATGGTGGCGTACGAGGGCTTCGTCCAGTACGAGCCCAACCCGCCCGCCGTCCGCCAGATCGCCTCGCAGTGGATCACCGGCGAGGGCACGCCCCTGATGAAGTGCGCCGGTGACGGACTGCTCTACCTCGCCGACTACGGCGCGGATGTGGTCGTCATCAATCTCAACAACGACTCCCTCTCGGTCAACGGCACCAATGTCCTCGCCTTCGACAGCCATCTCACCTGGGGTGTCGAACGAGTCAAGGGGCTGGCCAAGTTCGCCGGCCAGGGGCTGTGGAACGTCTGCATCTCCGGCACCGGCTGGGTCGCCATCACCTCCCGCGGCACGCCGATCGTCGTCGACTGCGGGCGTGGCGAGGACGAGACGTACGTCGACCCGGACGCCCTGGTGGCGTGGTCCCCGAACCTGAAGGTGAAGGGCAAGCGCAGCTTCAAGGCCTCCTCGCTCATAGGGCGGGGCAGCGGAGAGGCGTTCCAGATGGCCTTCTCCGGCCAGGGGATCGTCGTCGTCCAGCCGAGCGAGGACAGTACCGACCGCCTGCGGGTCCGGAACTGACGGGGAGGGAGAACACACCATGCAGAGTCCGCTTTTCAGCTACACGGAACAGCAGTCCCAGGACCGGTACGCGGTTCAGAACCCGCAGCTCCTGCGGGTCTCGCTGACCGGCCACGACGACGTCCTCGCCCGCAAGGGGGCCATGGTCGCGTACCAGGGGCTGATGGAGTTCGACGGCGAGTACCAGTCGCACGGACAGCGCCGGGCCCGCGCGAGCACCGGTGAGGGCCTCGACCTGATGCGCTGCTCCGGGCAGGGCACCGTCTATCTCGCCAACCTGGCGCAGTACGTCCACGTGGTGGATGTCGACCGCGACGGCATGACGGTGGACAGCGCCTATGTCCTGGCGCTCGACTCGTCGCTCCACACCGAGGTCATCGCGGTGGACAGCCAGTACGGCATCTCGGGTACCGGCAAGTACCAGCTCAACATCTCCGGCAGTGGCAAGGTCGCTCTGATGACCTCCGGCCAGCCGCTGATGATGCAGGTCACGCCCGACAAGTACGTCAACGCCGACGCGGACGCCGTCGTCGCCTGGTCCAGCTCCCTGCGCGTGCAGATGCAGGCCCAGACGCACTCCTCGGGTGTCATGCGCCGACGCGGCAACACCGGCGAGGGCTGGGAGCTCAGCTTCCTCGGGCAGGGCTTCGCCCTGGTCCAGCCGAGCGAGGTGCTGCCGCCGCAGGGCGCCCAGATCGGCCAGGGAATGGCTGCCCAGTTCGGCATGGGCCAGCAGGGGGTTCACGCCCAGAACCAGAACAACGCCTGGAACTGAGCCACGGCACACCGACCCGGCGCGGAACGGGCGGCCGGGTGCGGTGGGCGCACGGGTAAGGGGCGGCCTCTCAGGAGGCCGCCCCTTACCCGTGCTGTCGTCGTTCCCGCTACCGGACGCCGTCCAGCGCCGCCCGCGTACGTTCCACCAGACGCACCACCGAGGAGTCGGCGACCCCGGCGACCTCGTCGTAGGTGAACCAGCGCAGGTCCAGCGATTCGTCACTGATCCGTTCCGTCGAACCCGACGGTGCCAGTGCCGCGTACTGGACGTCCAGATGCCAGTTGCAGGGCGCCGGGATCGGGTGGCGGTCCAGGGTGACCGGGCCGCTCGCCAGCAGCGTCAGACCGGCGATGCCGGACTCCTCCGCGGCCTCGCGCAGCGCCGCCCCGGCCAGCGTGGCGTCCCCGGGCTCGCAGTGACCGCCCATCTGCAGCCACATCCGCAGCTTCCGGTGCAGCGTGAGCAGCACCTTGCCGCGCTCCGGGTCCACGACCAGCGCGCTGGCTGTCAGGTGCCCGGTCCCGCAGGCCTTCCACATGCCGTCGGGATGCAGCGCCAGATGGTCCAGATAGGCCCGGCGCAACTCTTCCTGGGCGTCGTCCGCACCGCTCCCGTAGCTCTTCAGTACGAGAACGGCGTCGTCGTGCAGGCTCACTTGTCGGTGTCGTCCTTGCTGTCGCCTTCGGCGCCGTCCGCACCGTTGCTGTCCTTGCCGTCGGCTTCCGCCGCACTGGGCCCGGCCTTGCCGTCGGCCTCGTCCGGGCCGGGCCCGGCCTTGCCTTCGGTGCCGGCCGCGGGCTTCTGCGGCCCGTTCGCGGCCTCGCCGAGCATCTTGTCCAGCTCGGAGAAGTCCAGCTGCTCGTGGTGCACGAACCCGTCCGGGTCGTCCAGGTCGTGGGCGGTCGGGAGCATGTCGGGGTGCTCCCACAGCGCGTCGCGTCCGTCGAGACCCCGTGCGTCCGTGAGCGAGGCCCACAGCCGCGAGGCGTCACGCAGCCGCCGCGGACGCAGCTGGAGACCGATCAGCGTGGCGAACGTCTGCTCGGCGGGACCGCCGGATGCACGGCGCCTGCGCATCGTCTCGCGGAGCGCGTCCGCCGAGGTCAGCCGGGGCTTCGCGGCCTCGTGCACCACGGCGTCCACCCAGCCCTCGACCAGCGCGAGCGCCGTCTCCAGCCGGGCCAGGGCGGCCTTCTGCTCCGGGGTGTCCTCCGGCTGGAACATGCCCTGCTGAAGAGCTTCCTGCAGCTGTTCGGGCTGCGACGGGTCGAACTGGCCGACCACGTCCTCCAGCTTGCTGGTGTCGACCTTGATGCCGCGCGCATAGCCCTCCACGGCACCGAACAGGTGCGAGCGGAGCCACGGCACGTGGGCGAAGAGCCGCTGGTGAGCGGCCTCGCGCAGCGCCAGGTACAGCCGCACCTCGTCCTGCGGCACGCTCAGGTCCTTGCCGAACCGCTCGACGTTCAGCGGGAGCAGCGCGGCCTTGCTGGCCGGGCCCAGCGGCAGCCCGATATCGGTCGAGCCGACGACCTCGCCCGCCAGCACACCGACGGCCTGCCCGATCTGCTGGCCGAACATCGCGCCGCCCATCGACCGCATCATGCCGATCAGCGGGCCGGCCATCGCCTGCATCTCCTCGGGCAGCACATCGCCCATGGCGAGGCCGACACGCTCGGCCACCGGGTCGACCAGCTTCTGCCACGCGGGGAGGGACGCCTCGACCCACTCCGCACGGCTCCAGGCCACGGTCGAGACCGAACCGGACGGCAGCGACGTCGCGCCGTCCAGCCAGATGTCCGCCAGCCGCAGCGCCTCGTCGACCGCGGCTCGCTCGGACGGACCGACGCTCGCGTCCTTGGTGCCGTCCGCATTGCCCTGCGAGACGGTCTGGCGGGCGATCTGCTTGGCCATGTCCCAGTTCACGGGACCGCCCTCGTAGCTCAGCATCTGGCCGAGCTGCTGGAAGGCGGCACCCAGGTCGTTCGGGTTCATCGAACCGAACATCGCGGCGAAGGGGTTGTCACCGCCCGCGCCGGGGCCGAAGCCGAGCGGGTTCGCCGGACCGCCCGAACCCTGCCCACCTCCGGTGGGGTCCTTCTTCTTGCCCTTGTCGCCGTCGTCCGGCTCCTCCGGCGGAAGGCCGAATCCGAATGGGGTGTCACTCACGGGTTTCCTCGGCTCGTAGGGCCGCCGGATCGAACCGACGGCGACTGCCCGACATCACCATCCAGCGTAGACACCAAGTCCGCTCAGGGCCTCAGTGCTCCGTCGGCTCCCGGCCTGCGGCAGGATGGACGCCACCTGGTACGTACGCGTCATTCGGGTACGTACTGAAGACAACCGCTGGAGACGCCCGGTGAGTTCCCCAGATCCACAGGTTCGCGCAGCGCGAAACCTGGCCGACCCTCTGCCCGAGAACAAGACTGTCCCGAGCCGCTCCAGAAGCCGTGGCCCCGTCGTGGCCGTCACCGGAGCCGCGACGGGTGTGGGCGAGCTGCTCGCGGCCCGGCTCGCGGCCTCCGAGGAGATCAAGCAGGTCATCGCCATCGACGAACGCCGCGGGGAGGTCTCCGAGGCGACCTGGCACATCCTCGACGTCCGTGACCCGGCCATCGCGGAGAAGCTGCGAGGCGCGGACGTCGTGGTGCACCTGGCGCTCGATCTCGACCTGGAGACCGATCCCGCCGCCCGCACCGCCTACAACGTGCGCGGCACCCAGACCGTGCTGACCGCCGCAGCGGCCGTCGGCGTCCACCGGGTCGTGCTGTGCACCTCCGCGATGGTCTACGGCGCACTGCCCGACAACGACATCCCGCTGGCCGAGGACGCCGAACTGCGGGCCACCGCGGAGGCGACCGGCGTCGGCGACCTGCTGGAGATCGAACGGCTCGGCCGCCGCGCACCCCGCGCCCACCCCGGACTCCACGTCACCGTGGTCCGTCCCACGGTGCTCGTCGGCGGCACCGACACGGCACTGACCCGTTACTTCGAGTCACCGCGCCTCCTCGTTGTCGCCGGATCGCGTCCCACCTGGCAGTTCTGCCATGTCGACGACCTGGTCACGGCGCTGGAGTACGCGGCGCTGGAGAGGATCGACGGAGAGTTCGCGGTCGGCTGCGACGGCTGGCTCGAACAGGAGGAGGTCGAGGAGATCAGCGGCGTCCGCCGGATGGAGCTGCCCTCCGCCGTCGCGCTCGGCGCCGCCGCCCGGCTGCACCGGATCGGCCTCACGCCGTCCCCGGCGGGTGATCTGGCGTACACGATGCATCCCTGGGTGGTGAGTGTGAGCCGGCTGCACGACGCGGGCTGGCGCCCGAGCTGGACCAACGAGGAGGTGCTCGCCGCGCTCCTCGAAGAGGTGGAGGGACGGCACACCGTCGCCGGCCGCCGGCTCGGCCGCAAGGACGCCACCGCGGCCGGTGCCGCCGGTGCGACCGTGGCCCTGCTCGGTACCGCTGCCCTGGTGCGGCGCGCCCGCAAGGCGCGCCGCCGTATCTAGTACCGCTGCCGGGAAGGGTGCCGGGCAGCGGGACGGCGTCTGTAGGAGGCTCCAAGGGGGACTGCGGCCCACCAGCGGAAAGCGCTATTCCGTGATGCCGGCGCGGTACGGCACGATGGCTGGCATGGCATCCACGCACGACCACCCCGGCGAGCAGACGGCACAGGACCCCATCCGGCTGCTGGAGATCCGCGACACGCCGCTGTCGGTGGACGAGATCTTCCGTGCCGTCGGCGACGACGCCGCCGGCGGCACCGCACTCTTCGTCGGCACCGTGCGCAATCACGACGGCGGCCAGGACGTGGGGGCGCTCGGCTATTCGTGCCACCCCTCGGCGCGGGACGAGATGCGCCGGGTGGCGGAGAAGGTCGTCGCCGCCTTCCCGGTCCGGGCGCTGGCCGCTGTCCACCGAGTGGGTGAACTGGAGGTGGGCGACCTCGCCGTGGTCGTGGCGGTCTCCTGCCCGCACCGCGCAGAGGCCTTCGAGGCCTGCCGCAAGCTCATCGACGACCTCAAGCGCGAGGTTCCGATCTGGAAGCACCAGCGCTTTTCGGACGGTACGGAGGAGTGGGTCGGCGCCTGCTGAGCGCAAACCGGTCGGGCGGATATCCCCCCCGATTTGCGTAACCGCACCCCTGCCGTGAGCGTTGGCTCTGCAGATGGTTAATCTGCTGATCGGTCAGTTGCGGTTGCTCATGGTGCAGGGAGGTCGTCATGGCAGCACTCGCCTGGTTGTTGATTCCGCTTTGCGCTGCGATCGGCGCAGCGATATGGGGAAGCTGGGCCGCCCGTAATCGCACGACCGGCGACGTCACCGAGCTCGCCGGCTATGCCCGGTTCCGTGAAGCGATGGAGAAGTCGCACTCCGGTTCGGAACCGGTCGAGCAGATATCGAACGTCTGACGTCGCGACGAACGTACGCGGTCGCCAATCCGCACCACGGCACCGCCCGCCGAGGCTCCCCGGCGCACCCCTCGCGCCCTCGCCCCGGCCCCGTACGGACCGGCCCCGGCGGTGCACAGACGGACGCTTCCCGTACTGTCGTTCCATGCCACGCCGCACCGCGACGATGCTCGCCTCCACCCTGGTTCTGATCGCGCTGCTCTGCGCAGGTGTGCTGATCAAAGTGCCGTACGCGGAGATGTCCCCCGGGCCGACCGTGAACACGCTCGGCGAGGTCGACGGCGACCCCGTCCTGCAGATCACCGGGCGCAAGACGTACAAGACGTCCGGCCATCTCAACATGACGACGGTCAGGGTGACCGGCGCCGACTACAACATGAACCTCGTGGAGGCCGTCTACGGGTGGCTGGGGCACGACAGCCTCGTCGTACCGCACGACACGCTCTACCCGGACGGCAAGACCGAGCAGCAGTCGACGCAGGAGAACGCCGAGGAGTTCAGCCAGTCCCAGGAGAGCGCCAAGGTCGCGGCCCTCACCGAACTGGGCATTCCGGTGTCGTCACGGGTCGTGGTCTCCACGGTCATCAAGGACAGCCCCTCACAGGGCAAGCTGCACGCCGGCGACGTGATCAAGGCCGTCGACGGTACGGCGGTCAAGCAGCCCGAGGACGTCGCGAAGCTCGTCACCCGGCACAAGCCCGGCCAGGACGTCACCTTCACGGTCATCCCGGCCAAGACCGCGGCGGCGGCCGAGAAGGCCGGCAAGGAGCCCGAAGGCACCGAGAAGATCACCCTCACCACCGAGAAGGCCCCCAAGGAGAACCGCGCGATCGTCGGCATCCAGGCGGGGACGGACCACACCTTCCCGTTCGAGATCAACATCAAGCTCGCCGACGTGGGCGGCCCGAGCGCCGGTCTGATGTTCTCCCTCGGCATCGTCGACAAGCTCACCCCGGGACAGCTGACGGGCGGCAAGTTCGTCGCGGGCACCGGGACGATCGACGACAAGGGCAAGGTCGGCCCGATCGGCGGCATCAACATGAAGCTGGTCGGCGCGCGCAACGCCGGCGCGCGGTACTTCCTGACCCCGACCGACAACTGCAAGTCGGCCGCCTCCGACACCCCCGACGGACTCACCCTGGTGCGGGTCAAGACGATCGACGACGCCAAGAAGTCGCTGGAGAAGATCCGCTCGGGGGACACGGCCGGCCTGCCGAGCTGCTCGACAGGCTGACCGCGTCCCCCGAGCGGCGGACCGGCGAGGTCAGGACTCGAAGGTCGCGGACAGTGCCTCGGCCAGCCCCGGCACCAGACCGGCCCCGGTCAGCACGTCGTTCGGCGAGTCCTTCTCCCGCAGACGCACGGCCGACTCCCGAGCGCCGTCCCGCAGGACGGCCACGGTCATCCGCACCTCCTGGCGGTCGGGGTGTTTGGCGACCCACTTGGTCAGCTGGGTGTCGTTGAGGCCTTCGGGGACGGAGGCCTCGGCGGACGGCGGCAGCATCAGCCGCTCCACCGTCATCGCGCACCCGACCACCGCGTCCGGCCAGGCGATCGTGGCGAGGAACTCGTCCAGCGCGGTACCTGCGGGAAGCTCCTCCTGCTCAATAGGGGTGAGTGCGGCGGCCTTCGAGCCGTCGCCGTCGAGGCCGAGCTGGGCGGCGAGGCCCGGCTCCTGGACCCGCAGCCGGGCGGTGTCGACGAGAGCGAAGAGCCGGGCGGGCTGATCCCAGCCGAGACCGGAGATGTATTCGTCGATTTCGAGCACCGCGACAGTGAGCGGGCTCGCGGCCATCGGAGGGCCTGAGGGGGAAACGTTGGACATGGACAACATCCTGCCTCCTTCCGCCCCGGGAACGGGAACTAGGTAAAGCCTCAGTAAGTTGCATAGGTGGGCTCTACGATCGCGGGGCCCCCTTCAACACGACCGCGAACTTTGAGGTGCGCACGTTGGCTTTCCAGATGCCGGACCGCGGCGGAGGCCCGACAGGGCCACGGATCAGAGTCGGCCGCCCGTCCCGGCGCGCCCGAACCCTGCTCATGACACTGGGCGTCCTGGCGATTCTCGCCATGGCGTTCGTCATGTTCGCGGGGTTCTGGACGGACTGGCTCTGGTACAGGTCGGTCGCGTATTCATCCGTCTTCACCACCACCCTGTGGACCAAGATCGGACTGTTCCTCGTCTTCGGACTGCTGATGGCCGTCGCCGTCGGCGTGAACATCTGGCTCGCACACCGGCTCCGGCCGCCGCTGAGCGCGATGTCGCTGGAGCAGCAGAGCCTGGACCGCTACCGGATGAGCCTCGCCCCGTACAAGAAGTGGGTGCTGCTCGCGATCACCGCGCTCGTCGGTCTGATCGCCGGAGCGTCCTCCTCCGGCCAGTGGCGCACCTGGCTGATGTACGTGAACGGCGTGTCGTTCGGGCAGAAGGACCCCCAGTTCCATCTGGACGTGTCCTTCTTCGCCTTCGACCTGCCCTGGTACCGCTTCCTGCTGGGCTTCGGCTTCGCGGCCACGGTGCTCTCGCTGATCGCCGCCGCGCTGACCCACTACCTGTACGGCGGGCTGCGCATCACCAGCCCCGGCGCGCGGGCGACGGGGGCGGCCACCGGTCACCTCTCGGTGCTGCTCGGCATCTTCGTCGCGCTGAAGGCCGTGGCCTACTGGCTCGACCGCTACGGGCTCGCGGTGAAGTCCAGCGACTTCAAGGCCACGGACAACTGGACGGGCCTTCGCTACGTCGACGCCAACGCCTACCTGCCGGCGAAGACCATCCTGTTCTGCATCGCCGCGATCTGTGCCGTGCTGTTCTTCGCGACGCTCTGGCGCCGCACCTGGCAGCTTCCGGTGATCGGATTCGGGCTCATGGTCCTCTCCGCGATCCTGATCGGCGGGCTCTACCCGGCGATCGTCCAGAAGTTCCAGGTCCAGCCGAACGAGCAGGCCAAGGAAGCCCCGTTCATCCGGAAGAACATCGAGGCCACGCGGGACGCCTACGACATCGACAACGCGCAGGTCGACGACTACACGGGCAAGAGCACCACGGATGACGAGACGAAGCTCCGCGCCAGTGCGGACGCGGCGGCCAGCTACCGGGTGATGGACCCCAACGTCGTCTCCCCGGCCTTCCAGCAGCTCCAGCAGAAGAGGAACTACTACCAGTTCCCCAAGACGCTGGATGTCGACCGCTACAAGGACGAGTCCGGCAAGGAGCAGGACACGGTCATCGGTCTGCGCGAGCTCAACCTGCAGGGCATCCCCAAGCGCAACTGGATCAACGACCACTTCACGTACACCCACGGCTACGGTGCGATCGCCGCCCGGGGTACCACGACGGGCAAGAACCCGAAGGGATCTCCCGACTTCACCGAGTCAGGGCTGCCGACCACCGGTGAGCTGGGCTCGTACCAGCAGGAGATCTACTACGGCGAGAAGACCGAGCAGTACTCCATCGTCGGCGGGCCCCAGAAGGAGCTCGACTACGAGGAGGACGGCGAGAAGACCACCAGCTACAAGGGCAAGAGCGGGGTCAGTCTCTCCAGCGCGTTCAACCGCGCCGCCTACGCGGTGGCGTTCAGCGAACCGCAGATCCTGTACTCGGGAGCCATCGGAGACGGCTCGCGGATTCTGTACAACCGCACCCCCAAGGAGCGGGTCGAGGCGGTCGCCCCCTGGCTGACCATCGACGGCGACGCCTACCCGGCCGTCGTCAACGGCCGCATCCAGTGGGTCGTCGACGCGTACACCACGACCAACGGCTACCCGTACGCCTCGCGCACGACCCTGGGTGACACCACGGCCGACTCGCTGACCACCAACCAGCGTGCGGTCGTCGCCCAGCAGAACCAGGTCAACTACATCCGCAACTCGGTGAAGGCCACCGTCGACGCGTACGACGGCAAGGTCAAGCTCTACGAGTGGGACACCGAGGACCCGATCCTCAAGACCTGGCGCAAGGCGTTCCCGGGGACCGTGCAGCCCAGGACGGACATCCCGCAGGACCTCATGGACCACCTGCGCTACCCGCAGGACCTGTTCAAGGTGCAGCGCGAGCTGCTGACCCGCTACCACGTGGAAAACCCCGCCCAGTTCTACAGCGGCAGTGACGCGTGGCAGGTCCCGGACGACCCGACCAACAAGGAGTCCGGTGCCGTCCCGCCGTACTACCTGAGCATAAAGATGCCGGACCAGGCGGCTCAGAAGTTCTCGCTGACGACGACGTTCACTCCCAAGGGGCGGCCCGACCTCGGGGCGTTCATGGCGGTGGACGCCGATGCGTCCAGCAAGGACTACGGCACGATAAGACTGCTGAGAGTCACCACCACGGTGAAGGGCCCCGGCCAGGTACAGAGTGAGCTCAACGGCAACGACGACGTCGCCGAGTTCGTGAGAAACCTCAAGGGCACCGACTCCGACATCGAGTACGGCAACCTGCTGACGGTGCCGCTCGAAGGGGGCTTCCTCTACATCGAGCCGGTGTACACGCGCGGTGGCACGCAGAACTATCCGCTGCTGCGCAAGGTCGCCGCCTCGTACGGGTCGAAGATCGTCTTCGAGAACAGCCTTGGTGAGGCGCTCAACGCGGTCTTCGGGGTGGACGGCTCCGACACGAGCCAGCCACCGGCCGAGACCACGCCGCCACCGGGCGACACCACGACGCCGCCGGCCACCGGCGACGCCGCGCTGAAGAAGGCGATCGCCGATGCGCAGAAGGCCTATACGGAAGGCGAGGCAGCCCTGAAGAAGCAGGACTGGGCCGCCTACGGCAAGGCCCAGACGGATCTGCAGGACGCGTTGCAGCGGGCAGCTGCCGCCCAGCCCAAGGGCGGCAGCACCGATAAGACGGACAAGGCCGATAAGCCTGACAGCACCGCGAGTGCCGACAGCGGCGGCTGAGTAACCCGGTAAAGCTTCACCTTCGCGCCGTGGTACGGTTTGAACACAACGGCGCGGGGTGGAGCAGCTCGGTAGCTCGCTGGGCTCATAACCCAGAGGTCGCAGGTTCAAATCCTGTCCCCGCTACTGAAAGACGAAGGCCCGGATCCTTTCGAGGATCCGGGCCTTCGTCGTGTCGCCGTGACTTTTCTGTGCAGTGGGCGTGAAGTGCGGTTTACGGGGCACGAGTTGGAGAAGGACATGCTTGACTTGTCTCTCTGTGGGCAAGTCGACAAAACGCTGAAGTGACCTCGCTGGCCGCGATATACCAGGTGTACGCGGGTTACAGGTGGTGCGACGATGGTATTTATGGGGGACAGGGCAACTCTGTTGGAGACAGGGCGGTTTGTTCAGCGTCACGCCCATCCGGCGGAAAACGTGATGGATGTGGCATTTGCCGCCGCCGCACGGTACAACGACTACATCGAGACCGCCGAGACTGCGGAGTGTGCCGCGACCGTCGAAAGTGCAGAGACCGCAGAGTCCGCGGACGGCGTGGAGAACGCCGAGGGCGCGGAGACCGCAGAGAGTGCGGACAACGCCGAGAACGAGGCGCGGCACCGGCGTGCCGCCGACGCCGGGGACACCGCGTCGATGAGCGTCCTCGGCGCGCTGCTGCTGCGCCGGGGCGACCTGGCCGGCGCTGAAGCCTACCTGCGTGCGGCCACTGCCGACGGCGACCGTGCCGCGGCCAACAACCTGGGCGTGCTCCTGCATCAGCGCGGGTATCCGGACGAGGCGGCCGACTGGTGGCGGATCGCGGCCGTCGCCGGCTCCGCCGCCGCCGCACACGCCCTCGGGCGCCACTACCGCGAGCGCGGCGACGAGCCCGGCGCCGAGTACTGGCTGCGCCAGTCCGCCGAGCAGGGCCACGCGCTGGGCGCGTACGCCCTCGCCGACCTGCTGGAGCACCGCAGCGACGTCGGTGCCGAGCGCTGGCTGCGTGCCGCGGCCGAGCAGGGGCACCGCGAAGCCGCGTACCGGCTGGCACGCATGGTGGAGCGCAACGCGGCGGACGACGCGCACGACGCGTTCGGCCGCCCCGGACTGGGTCCCCGCACCGGAACGGACGGCAAGGCGCCGGCCACCGGCCGGGGCCGGGCAGCCGTGCGCAAGGACGACAGCCCCGTCGCCGGACCCGGGACGGGCCGGGTCGGCGAGGCCGAGCAGTGGTACCGGCAGGCGGCCGCGCGCGGCCACCGGCGTGCCGCCCTGCACCTCGGCGCCATCCTGGAACAGCGCGGCGAGCTGAAGGAGGCCGGCCGCTGGTATCTCATCTCCGCCAAGGCGGGCGAGGCGCGGGCCGCGTGTGCGCTCGGCTTCCTGCTCCGTGACGCGGGCGACCGGGAGAGCGCGGCCGTGTGGTGGCTGCGCGCCGCCCAGGACGGCGACGGCAACGCCGCCAACGCGCTCGGTGCGCTGCACGCGGCCCGGGGGGAGCAGCAGACCGCCGAGCGCTGGTACCGCGCGGCCATGGACGCCGGAGACGTCAACGGCGCGTACAACCTGGGGCTGCTCTGTGCGGCCCAGGACCGTACGGCGCAGGCCGAGCAGTGGTACCGGCGCGCCGCGTACGCCGGTCACCGGGAGGCCGCCAACGCGCTGGCCGTGCTCCTGCTCCAGGCGGGCGACGCGACCGGCGCGGAGCCCTGGTTCTCCAAGGCGGCCGAGGCAGGCAGCGTCGACGCCGCCTTCAACCTCGGCATCCTGCACGCCGGGCGCGACGAGGACCGGGCCGCCCTGCTCTGGTACGAGCGCGCCGCGGCGGCCGGCCACACCGAGGCCGCGCTCCAGGTCGGCATGGCGCTGCTCCACCACGGCGAGGAGCGGGAGGCGGAGCGGCATCTGCGCTGCGCCGCCGGTGGCGGCAGCGCGGAAGCGGCCTTCCGGCTGGCCGGGGTGCTGGACTCGCGGCAGCCGCCGCCGGGACCGCCCGCCCTGGGTGAGCCGATGCCGGAGAAGACCGAGTGCGAGGAGTGGTACGAGCGTGCGGCCGAGCAGGGCCACCGCCGGGCCCAGGTGCGCGTCGGGATGCTCGCCGCGGCCCGGGGCGACGTGGAGAGCGCCGGGCACTGGTACCGGGAGGCGGCCGAGGCGGGCAGCCGCAACGGGGCCTTCAACCTCGGTCTGCTGCTCGCCCGCGAGGGCAGTGAGCGCGAGGCCGCGCTGTGGTGGAGCCGCGCCGCGAACGACGGGCACGGGCGGGCGGCCCTGCGCCTCGCCCTGCTGGCCGCGCGCCGCGGGGAGCTCACCGAGGGGCAGCGGTGGTGTGCGCGGGCGGTCGAGCTGGGGCCGGCGGAGGTCTCGGAGCGGGCTGCGCGGTTGCGCGAGGCGCTGCACCAGGAGCTGACCGCGTAGGCGGGTGCGGGGCGGGTGTACGGGGCGGGCGCGGTGCCTTCGGCCCCGCCTCGCCCTCAACCGCCGGACGGGCTTGATTCGCCCCGCGTTCTCGGCCGCCGGCCGGTGTGCTGAATCGCCGGCTGGGCTCGTCCCCGAAGCGGCGGCTGGGAAGTGATTTGCGCTGGTCCGGAGGGGTGACGTAGTGTGGGGATCACAACGACGCGGGGTGGAGCAGCTCGGTAGCTCGCTGGGCTCATAACCCAGAGGTCGCAGGTTCAAATCCTGTCCCCGCTACTTAAGACAGAGGGCCGGATCCTTCAAGGATCCGGCCCTCTGTGCATGCGCCCCACGAGGCTGTCCGGCTCAGGGCTTGTGGCCCACCGCTTCGCCGTACATCGCGCGGTCCACGGCCTTCTCCTCCGGTACCGGCGTGCCCGTCGAGACGCCCGAGTCGGCGTACGCCTTCTGCACCCGGTCCGTGGTGCCCTTCCTGATCTCCCAGTCCATCCGCATCGACGGCGTCGACCGCAGGGTGGCCTCGTCGGTCTTCATCAGCCCGGCGAGTTCGGTGACGAAGGCGGGGTCGGATTTGTAGTCGCCGGCGAAGTAGGTGTTCACCGTGCGGATGTAGGCCCGGAGGAAGGCGACGCCCGCGTCCGGGTCCTTGTTCAGCAGCGTCGGGCCGAACAGGAGCCCGCCGAGCGGTTCGCCGACCGGCTGGCCGCCGAGGAACGCGTACTTCTTGTCGCCGTCCACCTTGCGCCAGATCGGGTCGAGCAGCCAGGCGGAGTCCACGCCCCCGTTCTGCAGGGCGGTCAGTACGTCCGCGGAGCCGAGCTGCTGGAAGCTGATCTTGTCGAGGCCGCCGCCGTGCTTCTTCAGCGAGGTGTCCATCGGATAGGCGATCACTGAGCCCTTGCCGATCATCGTGCCGAGTTTCCGGCCGGCCATATCGACGTGACCGGTGCTCTCGCCGTCCTTGAGGCGCACCCACAGGCCGCTCTTGGAGGTCGGGTCGGGGGAGAAGTTGCCCGCGACCCATTTGATGTCGAAGCCGCCGTTGATGCCGTTCATCACCGCGGCCTCCGGCGCCGCCCACTGGGCGTCGACGTCCCCCTTGGCGAGCAGGGGCAGGGCGTCCGGGGTCGGGAGCACCTTCAGGTGGACGTCCAGGCCCTCCTTCGCGAACTCGCCCTTGGCCACCGCGACCTGGAGCGGTGCGACGTACTCCGCGCTCAGCGTCCCGGTGGCCAGGACGATCTTCCGCTTCTTCGCCAGCGGCCGGGTGGCGGGGGCGCCCTTGTCGCAGCGGGCGGGCTTGCGGTCGGGCGCCAGGTCCGAGGGATCGGTCCAGCTCTCGGCGCCGCAGCCCGCGACGGGCTTGACGGTGCGGGGCGCGGCGTCGGCGGTGTCGCCGCCCGACGAGTCGTTCCCGGCGCAGCCTGCCGCGCCGAGCAGGGATGCCGCCACGAGCACGACGGTGCAGGTGAAGGGGGTACGTGTGCGCACAGTGCCTCCGTACGAGGAGCGAGGTGGGCCGTTCACGACTGGCTGCGGCCGCGGTCGCGCGGGGCCCAGGGGGTGAGCAGCCGGCCGGCGATCCGCACCACTTCGGAGAAGACGACACCGAGTACCGCCACACAGACGATGCCGACGAACATCACATCGTTCTGGAACAGCGCCCGGGAGTCGAAGATGAGGTGGCCCAGTCCGTCGGCCGCCGCGATCTGCTCCGACGCGACGATGACCAGCACCGCCACCCCGGCCGCGATCCGCGCGCCGACCAGTACCGCGGGCAGTGAGGCCGGCAGGAGCACGTGCCGGAACATCTGCCAGGGCGAGGCGCCGAAGACCTGCCCCGCGTCCCGGTGGCCGACCGGTACGGCGAGTACGGCCGCCATGGTCGAGATCCAGACGAAGAAGAAGACGGTGGCGGCGACCAGGGCGATCTGCGGCCCTTCGCCGAGGCCGAACATATTGAGGAAGACCGGCAGCAGGGCCAGTTTCGGTACGACGTACAGGGCGTCGAGCAACGGTTCCAGCGCCGCCCGCACCAGGGCGAGCGAACCCATCAGCAGGCCGAGCGCGTAGCCCGCGACAGTGCCGATCGCGTAGCCGCCGAGGACCCGCTTGAGTGTTGCCCACACATCCGGCCACAGCTCTCCGTCGGCGGCCCGGTCCCAGCCGTCCGCGAAGATCGTGGAGGGCGCGGGATAGACGCGGTCGTCGATCCAGGACCTGGCCGCGGCCAGCTGCCAGAGCAGGACCAGGAGCAGCGGTACGGCGACGGCGAGCGCGATTTCGAGGGTGCGGCGCCTGCGGTGGGTGCGTACGGGATGCAGTTCCTGCGGGCCCGGCCTGCGGACCAGCACCTGCTCGTCGCCGCCCGCGGACTTCACGGCGGTGCTCATACCAGGGCCGCCTCTCCGCGGACCTCGCCGCGCAGCAGATCCCACAACTCGCTCTTCAGCGCGGTGAATTCCGGCGTCGAGCGGATGTCGCCGGTGCGCGGCCGCTCGAACGGCGGGCGGCGCTCGGCGATGATCCGGCCGGGCCGGGCGGACATCACGAGCACCCGGTCCCCGAGCACGATCGCCTCCTCCAGGCTGTGGGTGATGAAGAGCGTGGTGGTGCGGGTGGTCTGGGTGAGCTCCAGCAGTTCGTCCTGGAGGATCGTGCGCAGCTGGGCGTCGAGCGCCGCGAACGGCTCGTCCATCAGCAGGATCTCGGGCTCGACGGCGAGTGCGCGGGCGATCGCCACCCGCTGACGCATCCCGCCCGAGAGCGCGGCGGGGTAGGCCCCGGCGAATTCGGCGAGCCCGATCCGGGACAGCCAGTCGCGCGCCCTGGCGTCGGCCTCCTTGCGCGGAACGCGCTGGATGTCGAGGCCGAAGCGGACGTTGGCGAGGACGGTCTTCCAGTCGTAGATCCCGTAGTCCTGGAAGATCATCGCGGCCGGCCGGGGCGCTGTCGTACGGATGGACAGTTCGCCGGCGCTGGGGCGCAGCAGTCCGGCGGCGATCCTGAGCAGGGTGGACTTGCCGCAGCCGGAGGGGCCGACGATGCAGGCGAACTCGCCCGGCACGATGTCGAGATCGACCGGCCCGAGGGCGGCCAGCGCCTTGGCTCCCCGCCCGAAGGAGCGGGCGAGGGAGCGGGCGCGGAGTTTGGGGGCGTCGGTGGACGGCGGTGACGGTGCTGCGGGGGGTGGGTTCGGGTGCGGGTCTCCCACGGGTCTCTCCTCGTGCGCAATCGAGGTGCGGAGCCGCCGCGGGGCGGCGGTGATCGCCGATGACGATATGACGACCCGTCAGATTCGGGAAGGGGGTGCGCGGGAGTCGGTGCCCGGGACAGCGCGAAGAGGCCCCGCGCCGGAATCTCCGGTGCGGGGCTCAGGGGCGGACGGGGTCAGGCGGCCGCGGCGCAGTTCGGGCAGATGCCGCGGTACGTCATCTCGACGCCGGAGATCATGAAGCCGAAGCGCTCACCGGCCGGCAGATCGGCCAGCGGGTCACCCGCCGGGTGCACGTCGCGGATGGCGCCGCAGGTCGCGCAGACCAGGTGGTGATGGGGGCGGTGCGCGTTCGGGTCGTACCGCTTGGCCCGGCGGTCGGTGGAGACCTCGATGACCTCGCCGAGCGTCACCATCTCGCCCAGCGTGTTGTAGACCGTGGCACGGGAGATCTCGGGCAGCTTGGCGACGGCCCGTGCGTGGACCTCGTCGGCCGTCAGGTGTACATGCTCCCCGTCGAGTACCTCGGCCACGACGCGCCGCTGCGCAGTCATGCGCCAGCCGCGTCCACGAAGTCGTTCCAACAGGTCACTCATGGGGGCAAGCCTAACAGTGGAGGGGTCGTGTTCCGAACTGGTGTGACTTTGGATGCCTGCTTGACTTGGACTAAGTCCATTGTAGGATCGGGAACGGCGTAGGCCAAGGGACAGGCTGTGCACGCCGGGACGACATGACGAATGTGCAGGAATGACGCAGGAGGCGCACGTGACGCAGGGACCGCTCACCACGGAGGCCGGAGCACCGGTCGCCGACAACCAGAACAGCCAGACCGCTGGCGTCGGCGGTCCGGTGCTGGTGCAGGACCAGTCGCTGCTGGAGAAGCTCGCGCACTTCAACCGTGAGCGCATTCCGGAGCGGATCGTGCACGCCCGGGGCGCCGGTGCGTACGGCACGTTCACGCTGACCCGCGACGTCTCGCAGTGGACGCGTGCGAAGTTCCTGTCCGAGGTCGGCAAGCAGACCGAGACCTTCCTGCGCTTCTCGACCGTCGCGGGCAACCTCGGCTCCGCCGACGCGGTGCGTGACCCCCGCGGTTTCGCGCTGAAGTTCTACACCGAGGACGGCAACTACGACCTCGTCGGCAACAACACCCCGGTGTTCTTCATCAAGGACGCCATCAAGTTCCCTGACTTCATCCACACCCAGAAGCGCGACCCGTACACCGGCTCGCAGGAGGCGGACAACGTCTGGGACTTCTGGGGTCTGTCGCCCGAGTCCACCCACCAGGTGACCTGGCTCTTCGGCGACCGCGGCATCCCGGCCACGCTGCGCCACATGAACGGGTACGGCTCGCACACCTACCAGTGGAACAACGAGGCCGGCGAGGTCTTCTGGGTCAAGTACCACTTCAAGACCGACCAGGGCATCAAGAACCTCACCCAGGACGACGCCAACAAGCTGGCCGGCGAGGACCCGGACAGCCACCAGCGCGATCTGCGCGAGGCCATCGAGCGCGGGGAGTTCCCGTCCTGGACCGTGCAGGTCCAGATCATGCCGGCGGCCGAGGCGGCCACGTACCGCTTCAACCCGTTCGACCTCACCAAGGTGTGGCCGCACGAGGACTACCCGCCGGTCGAGATCGGCAGGCTGGAGCTCAACCGGAACCCGGAGAACGTCTTCGCGGAGACCGAGCAGTCGGTCTTCAGCCCCGCGCACTTCGTGCCCGGCATCGGCCCGTCCCCGGACAAGATGCTCCAGGGCCG
>NZ_JAFMPZ010000501.1 GCF_017353455.1 Streptomyces laculatispora | reverse complement strand
GTCTGGGGATGCGGGGGCGGTGCGGGCGGCCGACGATGAAGGGCCGGGCAGTCGGGCGGCCCGCGCCCTGTCCCAGGAGGTTGCCTTGCAGGCCGATGTGTACGCCGACAGTCCGCCGCCGCTCGACACCATGGCGCTCGCGGCCCTGATCGGCGGAACCACGGCCGGGGTGGGGGTCCTGGATACCAAGCTGCGCTATCTCTATGTGAACCCGGCCCTCGAACGGCTCAACGGCGTCCCGGCCGCCGATCATCTGGGCCGCACCGTCTCCGAGGTGCTCCCCGAGGTCGACGTCCGCGAGGACCTGATGCTGGCGGTGCTCTCCGACGGCCGCTCCCGCGAGATCACCTCCAGCGGCCGGACCCCCGCCATGTCCGGCTCCGCCCGGCGCTACTGGCACGGCGCCTACCACCGGCTGGAGGTGGCCGGCCGGGTGGTGGGCGTCGCCGGCATCCTGCTGGAGATCACGGCCTCCGACGAGGAGCAGCGCCAGCTGGCCCAGGCCCGGCGCCATCTGAGCCTCCTGGACAGTGCGAACACCCGCATCGGCACCACGCTCGACATGGACACCACCTGCGCCGAACTGGTCGACCTCGTCGTCCCGGGGCTCGCCGACCTCGCCACGGTCGAGGTCTTCCCGCCGGACGTCGCCCCGCCGGTGCGTCCCGCACCGCCCGGGGTGACCCGGCTGAGGCGGGCGGCGCTCACGGCGGTGCCGGGGCTGCGCGGGCGCGTCGCGCGGTTCGGGGTGGCCGGCGACTACGTCGACTACCAGGAGGACTCGGCCGCGACGCGGTGTCTGGCCACCAACCAGCCGGTCGTGGAGAACCTCACCGGCGACGAGCAGCTGGGCCGCCTGGCGCCCTCCCCCGAACGGGTCGCCACCTACCGGGCCCTCGGGATGCACTCGGCGGTCATCGTGCCGCTCTCCGTGCGCGGCGGGCCGATCGGTGTCCTCGGCCTGGTCAGGGCGGGGGACTCGCCGACCTTCACGGAGCAGGACGTGGTGGTCGCCCGGGAGCTCGCCGGACGGGCCGCCGTCGACCTCGACCACGCGCGCCGGTTCGCCCACGAGCACACCATCGCCCTGGAGCTCCAGCGCTCCCTGCTCTCCGAACCGCGCCAGCCGCACCCGCACATCGAGGTCGCCACCCGCTATCTGCCGGCCGACCGGAGCGTGCTGGTGGGCGGTGACTGGTTCGACATCATCCCGATGCGCGACGGACGCCATCTGAAGGCGATCGGCGATGTGATGGGTCACGGGGTGGAGGCGGCCGTCGCGATGAGCCACTACCGCTCGCTGCTGCGGCTGCTCGCCGACGAGGAACTGCCGCCGCACCGCATCCTGGAGCAGCTCGACCGGATGGTGGAGCGGTCCGGTCTCGACCGGGCGGCGACCTGTCTGCTGGCGGTGGTCGACCGGTCCGGCGGGATGTGCCAGGTGTCGAGCGCGGGCCATCTGCCGCCGGTCTTCATCGATCCCGGGGCGGCGGGCACCTGGCTGGGCGACGTAACGGCGGGACCGCCGCTCGGCACCGGGTTCGGCGGCTACCGGACGACGGAGGTGCGGTGCGCCCCGGGCACGGTGCTGTTCATGTACACCGACGGCCTGGTGGAGCGGCGCGGCGAGGACATCGACGTGTCCGTCGGCCGGCTCCGGGAGCTGACCCTGCCGGCGAGCGGAAATCTGGAGGAGCTGCTGGACGAGGTGCTCGACCGCTTCGGTCCGGGCGCCGAGGACGATATCGCGGTGATGGCCTCGCGGGCCCGTTTCGCCCCCTGGCGGCGGATGCGCTACGGGGCGGGCCCGAAGAGGGGCGAGCCCGGGGCAGGCGGGCCCGGAAGGGCGTGAGCCCGACGGCCCGGGGCGCTGTCAGTGGCGGCTGCGAGGATCGGTGTCATGAAGCCGTTCCTCCTCGCCGACATCGAGGCCGCAGTGCGCAGCAGCTGGGGCGCCGACACCACCACGCCCGAGTACCGGCCGCACTGGGCCCCCGGCAACCCCGCCCGGGACCAGTGCGGGGTCACCGCCCTGGTCCTGCACGACCTGCTGGGCGGTGACCTCGTACGCGGTGAGGTCCGGGTCGACGGGGTGCGCACGGACTACCACTGGTGGAACCGGCTGGGACCGGGGACGGAGATCGACCTGACCCGTGAGCAGTTCGCCCCCGAGGAGATCGTCTGCGGCGGCACGGTGATTCCGCGGCCCCCGGAGATCGTCCGCCTGCGCGAGGAGTACGAGCTGCTCCGGGACCGGGTCCTGGAGCTGCTCCACGGCCGGGCGTAACGGTCAGCCCAGTTCGAGGCTGGTGATGCCGAACAGCCCGGTGTGATCGACGTCCGGCGCCGGCCCGGTGTACATGCGGGCCGTCTCGAACGACGGGGTGAGCCCGAGCTGTCCGGCGAGCCGTACCGCCGCCGGGTTGACGTCGGGTACGTCCACGGCGACCGGGGTGGACGGGTCGGTGGCCGCGAGCGCGCTGACCAGGGCGGCGGCCGTCTCCGGCGTGGCCGCGTACAGCGGGCCGATGCGTGAGGACGTACGGCAGGCGCGCAGCACGGCGAGCCCCCGCACCTCTCCCTCGCGCAGTGCGACCAGCGCGGTGCGGCCGGGGATGGTGGTCCAGGCCGCCAGGAAGCCGTCGCGCTCGGCCGGGAAGAACCGGCGGTCGTACGCGGTGACCTGGCCGAAGGGCAGGGTGCGGGCGTCGGCGAGGGTGACGCCGGGCGGCGGCGCGATGTCCACCGGCACCAGTCCCTCGTACCGCATGTTCGTCCAGGCCGGGCGGAAGCCGGATCTGCGGTAGTTGGCCTGCTGCTCCACCACCCCGTCCAGGCCGGTGTTCCGATCGCCCAGCCGGGCCGTCCCGGTGGCCCAGAGCCGGCTCCCGTAGCCCTGGCCGCGCAGCTCCGGGCGGGTGAGGTAGAAGCCCAGGAAGCCGTGGTCCACGCCGTAGCGGATCACGGAGACGCAGGAGACGGGCGCACCGTCGAGCCTGCCGATCAGGAAGCCGCAGGGGTCGGCGGCGAAGAAGGCCTGACCGTCGGTCAGGCCGGGGTTCCAGCCCTCGGCATGGGCCCAGTCCGCCATCATCCTGATGTCGTCCGCGCTTGCTGTGGTGATCTCGAATGTCGGCACGGAACCACCCATACCCGAGGCGCGGGTGGTTTCAACGACCACCCGTCTCGTTCACCACCCCGTCCAGAGCAGGTGGTTGACGAGCAGGGCGACGACGGCCTGGGCGGCCAGCCAGCCGCGGCGGCCGGGCGTGGGCAGCAGGGCGGCGGCGGGCAGCAGCCAGAGCATGAAGGGCTGCCAGATCCGTTCGGTCTCCGCCTTGCTCATCCCGGACAGGTCGGCGGCCAGCAGCATGAGGAACGCCGCGAGCACGAGCAGGACCAGCCGCTGCGGTGCGGCCGTGGTCCCCGTCCGCAGCGCTCCCACGGCCCCGGGCGCGGCCGCCGCGGTCCGGCGCAGACCCGCGACCGTCGCGAGTCCGACGGCGGTCACGGTGCAGGCGAGGTTGGCCCAGACCCAGTACCAGTACGGGCGGAATCCGCCCGCCGCCTGGTAGTAGCGCTCGACCAGCAGGTGGTAGGCCTCCCACCAGTTGAAGCCCGCCAGTGTGAAGGCGACCGGGACGACCAGGGCCCCCAGGGCGAAGAGGGGGAGGGGCCGGGCGGTCCTGGTGAGCAGGAGAACGGTCAGGAGCAGCAGCGCGATGAGCGCCAGACCGTAACTGAGGTAGCAGGTCAGGCCGTACAGCAGCCCCGAGCCGAGGGCGGCGGCCGCGGGGCTGCGGACCTTCCGGGTCGCAGCCAGGGCCAGCAGGGCGACGGACCAGGCGGCGACGGCGGCGAAGTAGCCGTCCGCCGAGGTGCCGGCCCAGACCGCGACCGGTGCGAGGACCAGGAAGGGCGCGGCGCGGCGGGCGGTGCGTTCGTCGGCCAGCACGCGGACGGCGACCAGCGCGGCCACCGCGGCGGTGCTGCCGGTCACGATGCACCAGACGCCGGCCCAGGCGCCGCCGCCGAGCCCGACGCGGTCCAGCAGGACGAAGGTGAGGGTGGCGCCCGGCGGGTGCCCGGCCACATGGGCGGGCCAGTTGCCCGGCGGGCCGATCAGGATGTGGTCGTTGAAGCCGCGCAGGGCGGCGCCGATGTCGTCGAAGCGGCCGATGACCCTGAGGTACTCGTGCTTGGTGGTGAGGCGTTCGGCGATGCCGCGGCCCCAGCCGTCGATCAGCGCCAGGGAGAAGACCCAGGCGAGCGAGGCGCCCCAGCAGCTCAGCAGCAGGGTCCGCCAAGGCAGCCGTTCGGCGAGGACGGGACCGTAGGCGATGACGGCCACGGCGACGGCGGGCGCGGCCGCGGTGCCGGGGCCGATGTGCGGGTACCAAGTCGCCAGCAGCGGTGGCCAGTGGACGTACAGGGTGTGGTCGGCGTTCTCCACGGCCCAGCCGACGAGGGCGGCGGCGACGACGAGCAGTGCGCCCGCACCGGCCGCGGCCACGTCGGGGCGGTGGCCGGTGCGGTGGTCGCTCTCCGGTTCGGTGCGCTGCTCCGGGCGGTCCTTGGTCTTCACCCAGGCACGGTATGCACGCCGGGGCGGTGTGGGCGCGTGCTGACGGGGCGCGTCACCGAACCGTCAGATTCCGCACCCGACCGGGGCCGCGGCCGACAGCAGCCGGATGACGTCGGACGGCGGATCCGCTGCTGCGGCGCTCGCTCGGCCCGCGCCCCGGCCTGGTCGGCTTCGTCCGGGTGCCGGTCTTCCCGTCCGGTCTGCTCCTGCTGATGTGGTGGCCGCTGATCACCCGGCACACGAAGCGCTACGAACCGGCGAGCGGCCTCTCCCCCGACGTGTTCCTGGGGAACTGGTTGCTGATCACGGCCGCGCTGTTCGCGTTGTCGGCGCTCTGGCTGGTCGTCAGGACGCTGCGGCCGCGGCGCAGGGAGACGAACGTGCGGCCGTCCGCCTCCCACTGATCCGCGGTGAGCCAGCCCAGGAGCCCGGCGTACCGGAGCAGTGCCGGGGTGCCGAGCCGGGCCCAGGGGAAGGGTGCGGCGGGCGCGGGCCGGGCCCGGTCGGCGCGTCCGTCGTCCAGCTGGACCCGGACCCGCTCGTCGATGTCCTGCGGCGCGGTCTCCGCGATGAGCAGCCCGCCGGGGGCGAGCACGGCCGCCGTCCGGTGCAGGAGCCGTCGCGGGTCGCCGCCGATGCCGATGTTGCCGTCGACGAGCAGGACGGTGCCCCAACGGCCCTCGCCCGGAAGGGGTTCGAAGACCGAGCGGTGCAGCGCGGAGCCGCCGACCCGCAGGGTGCGGGCCACCGCCGCCTCGCTCACGTCGATGCCGAGCGCGCGGTGTCCGCGGGCCGCGAGCGCCGCGACCAGCCGGCCGGGCCCGCACCCGATGTCCAGGACGGGTCCCTCGCAGCGGTGCAGCGCCGACAGGTCCGCGGCGTCGGCGCCCGCGCACCAGCGCTCCACGTCGAGCGGCAGCAGCCAGCCGTCCGTGCGGCGCAGGAAGAGCGGACCGTGGCCGTTGCGCAGGGCGTTGGCGTACGGGTCGGTGCTCCAGGAGGTGGCGTCCGGGTGCGGCGGGCGGACCGTTTCGTGCTGGGGAACCGTCTGGCTCATCGGGTCACCGCCCCGGTCAGTGCGGCGAGCACGGCGGCGAACCGGCCGTGCGGTGCCAGGGCGGCGACGTCCACGGCGTCGGCCGCCGTGTCCACGTCCCGCAGCCGGGGCAGATCACGCACCGTCAGCCCGGCGTCGGTCAGCCGGCGGCGCTGCACCGCGCCGGTCTCCGGCACGGACATCGGCACCCCGCGCAGCAGTTCGGGGTCCGGCTCGGCGAGCCCCAGCGCCCAGAAGCCGCCGTCCTCGGCCGGGCCGAACCAGGCGTCGCAGCCGTCCCAGGAACCGGGGGAGAGCGCGGGCGCCAGATCGGCGGCGGTGATCTGCGGGGTGTCCATGCCGATGAGGAGCGTCGGCCCCGTGCAGCCGCCGAACGCGGCGGCGAGCCGTTCGTCGAGACCGCCCGCGCACTGGCCCACCACCTCGATGCCCGGCGGCAGCCAGGGTCCGGGCGCCCCGTCGAGGACGAGCACCCGCCGCGCGGCGGGCAGGGCGAGGACGGTGCGCAGGGTGTCGGCGAGCGAGGCCTCGGCGAGCCGGGCGGCCTCCTGCGGGGTGAAGGGCGGCGTCAGCCGGGTCTTGACCCGGCCGGGCAGCGGTTCCTTGGCGATGACCAGCAGGGTCACCGCCCCGACGGTTTCGGCTCCGGTGACGGCTCCGGTTGTGGCGCGGTTCGTCGTCGCGTCCGCTCCGGCCCCTGTGCGGCTCGTCCCGCCGGTCGCCCCGGGCCCGGCGCCGGTACACGCGGTCGGGTTCACCGGGGCACCCCCACCGGAACCGGCGCCTCGCCCAGCACGGCGCGCATGTCGCGCACCGCGTGCCAGGTGCCCCGCCAGGTGCCGGTGACCTTCGACTTCCCGGTGCGCGAGAGGTACGGGACATCCGTCTCGGCCACCCGCAGCCCCGCGTCCGCCGCCCGCACCACCATCTGCAACGGGTATCCGCTGCGCCGGTCGGTGAGGCCGAGCGCCAGCAGGTCCGCCCGGCGCGCGGCGCGCATCGGCCCCAGGTCGTGCAGCCGCAGCCCGGTACGTCTGCGCAGCAGCCGGGACAGCGCCAGATTGCCCGCGCGGGCGTGCAGGGGCCAGGCGCCGAGCCGGTCGGGGCGGCGGCGGCCGAGCAGCAGATCGCTCTCGCCGTCCGCGATCCGGCGGACGAAGCCGGGGAGCAGCCCGGGGTCCAGGGACCCGTCGCAGTCGCAGAAGCAGACGAACTCCGCCTCGGCGGCGAGCAGCCCGGCGTGGCAGGCGGAGCCGAAACCGCGCCGCGGCTCGTGCACCACCGTCGCGCCGAGCGAACGGGCCAGTTCGGCCGAGCCGTCGGTGGAGCCGTTGTCGACGACGATCGCGCGCCAGCCGCGCGGGATCGCGCCGAGCACCCCGGGCAGGGCGGCGGCCTCGTCCAGACAGGGCAGCACGATGTCGGCGCGGGGGCCGGAGTTATCGGGGGAGTCGGTCACCCGGCTCACCCTACGGAGCGGAAACCGACATTTCGGGCCACGGTTTCTTACGAAACGTGGACATCGCCACACGGTCGATGTCCACGTTTCGTAAGAAAC
>NZ_JAFMPZ010000500.1 GCF_017353455.1 Streptomyces laculatispora | reverse complement strand
CCCCCACACCGTCCCCCACCCCGGACGCCACGGACCGGGCGTTCCGCGCGGTGCGCGCCGGTGACTGCCTCGACGTGTACAGCGACGGTCGCGGCAACATGAGCGCCCGTGCGCCGGTCCGGGTCGGCTGCGCGGCCTCGAACGCCTTCATGCACGTCAGCCGCGTCACCTCCGCGGCCGGGGGCTCCAGTTCGTGCGACCGGGGGCAGGGCTACACCTGGTGGCACAAGTCGGGCCAGGACGGCGTCGAGAGGACGCTCTGCCTCGATCGGGTGTACCGGGTGGGCCAGTGCTTCCCCGCGCAGGTCCAGGGGGCCACCAGTGCCGATCTGACGGTGGTGCTGAGCTGCGACGCGACGAGCGTGCCACTGGCCGGCCAGTCGATCCTGCGGATCACCGGGTTCTACCGGGCCCCCGCGGCGGGCACGAACTGGACGTGCCCGGCCGGGAACGGAGGGCGGTTCTGGTACTGGCCGGTGAACAACGGCCGGAGCGTCATCTGCGCGTCGGCGGCCTGAACCGGCACGGCACGGCGGCCCCCTGAGGGACGCCGTGCCGTGCCGGAGCCTGGGCGCCGCCTGACGCGACCGGCCGGCATCACCCAGTCGACTTCAGCAGTTACTCGACCAGATAGCCAATTGTCTCCAGCATGAATTCACCATGCCCCAGAGATTCAGAAATCCGACGGAACTCCCCATGCATGCGTTCCGATACCGGCGTCCCGTACGCCGCATACGCGTGCAGCAGGAAACGAAAGGCGAGCTCGCCGTCCAGTTCCTCGGCACAATGGATCACGGCATTCCGCACGGCTCCGACCGGAATGGGTTCCAGTGGAGGCTCGCACACCTCATCCAGCGCATGCGCGAGCCGCGTGACCGCGTACACGACGCCCTTGTCCGCGCCCGGCGCGACGCCGGTCGCGGCGACCCCGGCGACAGGGCGCAGTACGCGCTCGATCCCGGTCAGCCAGGCCCGCCCGTGCGCCACGTCCGGGCCCACGGGGTAGTACGCGGCGGCCGCCCGCCAGAGCGCGTGGATCTCCGCGTCGGTGAGCGGCGAGTCAAGCAGCAGCCGCACGTCCCGCCCCAGCAACCGGATCTCTTCGCGACCGTCCTGGTCCACCGCGACGAGCTCGGCCCATCTCCGTACAAGGGCTGCGGGGTCAGGACCCTCGTGCCGCCAGTCCATGTGGAACCGACTGCCCAGGGCGGTGATTCCGAAGTCGTATTCCATCACGCTTCCTTCGAGCCGCCTAGACCGGGAATGCCGTATAGACATAGTAACCACCGGGAACCTTTCGGCCGAACGCGTCCTTATTCATCTTCTGAATGGTGACCGTGACCTTGTTTCCGGTGCTCCCGGTGGTGCCGTCCTTCTTCAGGAACGTACCGAGCGAAGTTCCTGCTTCTCCGAACGTCTTTACCGGCAGAGTGAGATTCTCCCCGTTGCGCATCTTGGCGAGCTTCCCCTGGATGAACGCCTGGATCTTCGGGTCGTTCATGATCTCGTTGACAGCCAGCTGCGCCGTCTGCTTGTCGACCCACTGACTGTTGATGCCTTTCCGCTCGGCAAGCCCCCGCATGTCGCCAGGGCTGACATCGACGTGCTCATCCAGCGCGTGTGCCTGTCCCGGGAATCTGCGATGGGCTTCGTCCAGGTCGATGACACCACAGGTGACGTTGTGGACGAGCGCGTTCTCGCTGCCCGCTCCCACGTAGTACGCATGGATCTCGTCGACCGTGAGGTCGTAGGTGGTCTGCCGCTGCGTGTAGTGGCGAACCGCCGTGACCGGCATGGCGTGCCCTGCCGGGGTCCGGAGCGCGGCGCCGGCCGTGATGTCGCCGGCGTCCACCCAGCGCCCCTGGTCGGTGAGCCAGAAGGGGTGGGTGTCCGTCGCGGTCAACCGCTCGGTTCGGGCGCCCGCCCTGACGGTCAGCACGGTGAAGTGCTTGTCGTCCGTGGTCCTGAACGTCCGTGTGACGGGGCGCAGGGCGGTACGGCCCGTCACCGGGTCGGTGGCGACGACACGGTCACCGAGGCGTACGTTCTCGATGGGCCGCCGCTTGCCGTCGCCGAACAGCACCGGCGTACCGCCCAGGAAGCTGTGCGGTACCTGGCACTCATCCGGCTCTTCGTCGTCGTCCGGCTTGTCCGGCCGCTCGGGCTTCTTCGGTTCCTGGGGTTTCGGTTTGGCCGCCTTCTCCGCGTCGAACTTCGTCTTCGCCGAAGCGAGTTTGGACTCTGCGGCCTTGACCTTGCCGCGCGCGTCCAGGATCTTGCCGATGGTGTTCTTCAGATCCCAGGAAAGGTTCACCACCTTCTTGGCCCGGCCCGCGCCCTTCTTCCAGTCCTGCGGCTTCCAGTACTTCTTCGCGAACTTGCCCGCCGAGCCGCCGATGAGGTTGAGCAGTACATCGATCACGGCGTCGCCGCAGGTGCCGAGGTCCTGTTTCATGACGCAGTCGAAGGGGTTCTTCAGACCCAGTTCGTCGGCGAGGATCTTGGCGAGTTCGACAGCGATCGCCTTCGCTTTGTCCTCGCTGGTGCGCTGATCGGTCCTGGCGGTCTCCAGCTCCTGCTGCGCCGCCTCGAAGTCCAACTGGGCCTGGGACTTGGCGGGGGGAAGCGGAGGCTCCGCCGGAGGCGGCGCGTCGGCGGCGGGAACGTCGCCTCCCGCCGGATCCTCCCCCTGGGGAGGCCGGTCGGCCTCGGCTGCCGGATCGGGGTCACCGGTGTCGCAGCCACCGCCCCCGATGCACGAGACCTGCGCCACGATCTTGTCGGTGAGGGTCTGTCCGATCCCGGTCGCGACCATCGCGCCGACGATGGCCGCGACAATCAGCACCATCCCCAGATACTCCAGCGCGGACTGACCCGACTGGCTGTCGCGACGGCCGCGGGCACGAAGGCCCGGCAGCCGCGCTTGTGTACGCCAACGACGTGTGAGGCCGTCGGGCGGACCAGTGTGTTCCCAGCTGGCCGCCTGACGGCCTCGTCTTAAGCCCATGGGTGCGAGGATAGCGGCGACCCGCAGACTTGGAATGGGCCCGAAGTCCCAATCCAGGGCCCAACGTTGGAGCCCACACCGGTACCGTCCGAAGGGATCGGAACACCGGCCGGTGTTCCTCCCGGCACGCTTCGCCCCGTCGCGAACCCCGCCCTCGTCCGGCGAGGATCTTCAGCACCCTCCGGTCTAGATCACCAGGCTCAGCAGCGCCGCCACCACGAAGCCCGCCACCGACAGGACCGTCTCCAGCACCGTCCAGGACTTCAGGGTGTCGCGCTCCGAGATGCCGAAGTACTTCGACACCATCCAGAAACCGCCGTCGTTGACGTGCGAGGCGATGATCGAACCGGCCGAGATCGCCATGATGATCAGCGCCAGGTGCGGCTGCGACATGCCCTGGCCCTCGACCAGCGGGACGACGATGCCCGCGGTGGTGACGATGGCGACCGTCGCGGAACCCTGGGCGATGCGCAGCACCGCGGAGATCAGCCAGGCCAGCAGGATGACCGGCAGGCCGACGTCGTTGAACGTGTCCGCGAGCGCGTCCGCGATGCCGCTGCTCTTGAGTACGGCGCCGAAGATCCCGCCCGCGCCGACGACCAGCAGGATGTTGCCGACCGGCTTGAGGGAGGAGGTCGACACCGACTCCAGGGACTTGCGGGACCAGCCGCGCCGGATGCCGAGCAGGTAGTACGCGAGCAGCAGCGCGATCGTCAGGGCGACGAACGGGTTGCCGAAGAACTCGACGACCGAGCGGAGCGTCGAGGGGGCCAGGGCGATGGAGGAGAACGTCGCGGCGAGGATCAGCACCAGCGGGGTGCCGATGATCGCGAGTACGGTGCCGAGCGCGACCGGGGCCTCGTGCGGGGTGACTCCCGCGGCGCGCTGCTCGGCGACGACCGCGGCCTTCGCCTCCTCGGCGGCCTCGACCATGTCCTGCGGGACGTCGACGAAGATCCGCTTTCCGATCCAGGCGGCGTATCCCCAGGCGGCCAGTACGGACGGGATGCCGACGACGGCGCCCATCAGGATGACCCAGCCGAGGGAGACGTGGAAGAGGCCGGCGGCGGCGACCGGGCCGGGGTGCGGCGGCAGGAACGCGTGGGTCATGGACAGGCCCGCCAGCAGCGGCATCGCGTACAGCAGGATCGACTTGCCGCGGGGGGTCCCCCCTGGTCGAGCGGAGTCGAGAGCTTGGGAGCGTTTGGCGGCGGCGTACACGATCGGCGCGAGGACGAAGATGCCGACGTCGAAGAAGACCGGGATACCGAAGATCAGACCGGTCAGGCCCATGGCGAGCGGGGCGCGCTTCTCACCGAAGAGATTCAGCAGCCGGGCGCTCAACACCTCTGCTCCGCCGGAGACTTCGAGGATCGAGCCGAGCATCGTGCCGAGGCCGATGATGATCGCGACATGGCCGAGGATGCCGCCCATGCCGGATTCGATGACGGAGACGGCGGCCGACTTCTGCACCGTGCCGAAGAGCTCCGTGACGGAGAGTCCGGCGCCCAGGCCGACGGCTATGGAGACGGCGAGCAGCGCGACGAACGGCTGCAGCCTGACCTTGATGATCAGGAAGAGGAGAAGGGCGATTCCGAGTACGGCGACGGTCAGCAGACCGGCCGTCCCGTCTATCAGCAGGAGGAGTCCACCGGTGTGGGGTGGCGTCTCGACCGGTGGGGGGCTCGCGGCGAGCAGCATGGGTAACTCCGTTGTCGGCCATGGGTTGCGGGTAGGGAGGAGCGCGGCACGGCGCCCCGGTGGAGCGGGGCGCCGTGCCGTACGGCGTGGTGCGGTGGAGCGGGTGCGGCAAGGGGATCAGGCTCGGTCGGTCGGTATCAGCCGAGGACCGCGAGGGCGTCGATCTCGATGAGCAGGCCCTTGGGCAGGCCGACGTAGACCGTCGTCCGCGCGGCGGGGGCGGCCTTGAGGTTCTGCTCGCCGAAGTAGGTGTTGTAGATCTCGTTCATCTCGGCGAAGTGGTCGACGTCGGTGAGGTAGACGCGCATCATCATGACGTCGTCCCAGCTCGCGCCGCCCTCCTCCAGGATCGCCTTGACGTTGGCGAAGGTCTGGAGGGTCTGCTCGCGCAGGGTGGGGCCGGCCGGGGTCGGTGCCTGGCCCTCCACCGCGGGCAGGAAGCCGACCTGGCCGGCGACCTGGAGGATGTTCCCCTTCTTCACTCCGTGCGAGAACTTCGCGGGCGGGGCGGTGTGGGTGCTCGGGGTGAGTGCGGTCTTGTCGGTCATCGCTGATCAGGCTTTCTTGGGTCGGGTGGTGCCGGAGTACTCCCGGCTGATGGTGTCGGCGGTGCGCCGGACCAGCGGGAGCAGGGTGAGGAGTTCCTCCGCCGTGACGACCACGTTCGGTGCGGAGACCGACATCGCGGCGACGACACGCCCGTCGGCGCCGCGGATGGGGGCGCCGACGCAGTTGATGGACTCCTCGTGGCCACCGAGGTCGGTGGCCCAGCCCTGTTCGCGTACGGCGGCGAGTTCCTTGAGGAACGCACCGGCGCCGGGGGTCGAACGGGACGTGTACATGGGGTAGTCGAGCTTCTCGGCGACGGCGCGCCGTTCCGGCTCGGGCAGGTCGGCGAGCAGGAGCTTGGCCACGGCGGCGACGGTGATCGCGACGGGTTTGCCGATCCGTGAGTACATCCGTACCGGGTAGCGGCTCTCGACCTTGTCGATGTAGAGGACCTCGTTCTCCTCGTACACCGCGAGGTGGACGGTGTGTCCGCAGCTCTCGTTGAGTTCGGCGAGGTGCGGGTGGGCGATCTCCCGGACGTCGAGGTTCTCGACGGCCTCCTGGGCGAGCGCGAAGAGCCGTGCGCCGAGGCGGTAGCGCTGGTCCTGCTGGCGGTAGACGAGTCCGTGCTCGTGGAGCGTACGGAGCAGCCGCAGCGCGGTGGACTTGTGGACGCCGAGCCGTTCGGCCACCTGTCCGAGGTCGGCGGGTCCCTGCGCGAGCAGCGGCAGGATGCTCAACGCCCGGTCGACGGTCTGGCTCATGTGCTGCGTACCTCCGTGTCGTCCCCCGTCCAGCCGGGGCCGAGACGCAGTCTCCCCCAGGCGGCGTCGTCGAGGGCCGCGAGGTGGTCGGCCCGGTCGCGGGCGGGCGGGTCGGTGAGGTCGCCGGGGACGGTGAGGACGGCGGCGGCCATCAGGTGACCGTGCCGGGCCCGGTCGCGGACGGGCAGTCCGCGCAGGGTGGCGGAGAGGAATCCGGCCGCGAAGGCATCACCGGCGCCGACGGGCGCGACGACGTCGACGCGCAGCGCGGGGACGTCCGTGACCGAATCGGCCCCCGGGGAGGCCGAGGAGCCGGCCCCGGGGCGGAGCCGGGAGAAGACCATGGCCCCGTCCGGGCCCCGCTTCACGACCAGCACCGCCGGTTCCGGCAGCGCCGCGCGGATCGCCTCGGCCCCCACGACGCCCCACGCCTCCTGCGCCTCGTCCTCCCCGACGAAGACGAGGTCCGCGCCGCGGGCCAGGTCCAGCAGGACGTCGGGGGAGGCGTCGCCGCCCCGCCACAGTCCGGGCCGGTGGTTGACGTCGAAGGAGACGAGCGGGCGGCCGGGCCGCGGGGCCGTCAGTTCGCGCAGCAGCGCCAGGCAGTCGGCGGAGAGCGCGGCCGTGATGCCGGACAGGTGCAGCACCCGGCCGGCGAGCAGGGCCTCGCGGGGGACGTTGGCGGGCGACATCGCGGAGGCCGCGGATCCGGCCCGGTAGTACGCCACCTCGTGGACGTCGGCCGCGCGGTCGGTCGCCGTGCGGAAGTAGATGCCGGTGGGGCGGGCGGGATCGCGCCGCACCGCGGAGGTGTCGACCCCGTAGGCGGAGATCGCGTCGACGAGATGGTCGCCGAAGCCGTCCGCCCCGACCCGGCTCACCCAGGCCGCCCGGTGCCCGGCCTTGGCGAGCGCGCAGGCCACGTTGGACTCGGCGCCCCCGATCCCCCGGCCGAAGGACGGTACGTCGGCGAGGCGTCCCGGCTGCGAGGGCAGGAACGTCACCATGGACTCACCGAGGCACACGACATCACTGGTCGCTGTGTCGGCGGCGGTCCTGGCCGGGGTTCCGGACACTCGGGGCTCCTCTTGGTCTGCGGGCGGCACCGGTTCTCACCATTGACCGGGCATCGGCTCGGATGTTAGACAGCCCTGAGCGATATACGCAATGGGTGTTGCATATGTTGCAACGCAATACAGTACAGACGTCTGCGGTGCACACGGCTTCAGCGGTGCTCACGGCGGACGACGACTGATCACGACTGACGACGACCTACTTCGATCGAGGAGGCACCCCATGGCTGCCGACCGTCCCGTGGCCGGACCGGCCGCACTCGCCGATGAGCGGGTCGACCACCGGTTCAAGGCGCTCCCGCCCGACGCGGAGGGGCTGACCGTCGGCGCGCTGGCCGCCGAGCGGCGCAACCTCTTCACCGGCGGGTTCACCACCCCCGTGCTCGCCCTGTCGGCCGAGTCCGTCGAGCACAACCTCGCCCTGCTGGAGACGTACGCGCAGCGCCACGGTCTCGTGTTCGCCCCGCACGGCAAGACGTCGATGTCCCCGCAGCTGTTCGCGCGCCAGCTGGAACACGGCGCGTGGGGCATCACCGCGGCGGTGCCCCACCAGGCGCGGGTCTACCGGGCGTACGGGATCCAGCGGATCTTCCTGGCCAACGAGCTCGTCGACGCCACCGCGCTGCGGTGGCTCGCGGGCGAGCTGGACGCCGACCCCGGCTTCCGGTTCGTCTGCTACGTCGACTCGGTGCGCGGCGTCGAGCTGATGGACGAGGCCCTGCGCGCGGCCCGCGCCTCCCGCCCGGTCGATGTCGTCGTGGAGCTCGGCGCGGGCGAGGGCGCCCGCACGGGCGCCCGTACCGAAGCCGACTGCGCCGCGGTCGCCGACGCGGTGGCCGCGGCCGGGAGCCTGCGCCTGGTGGGCGTGGCCGGTTACGAGGGCGAGGTGCCGGAGGCGACCGGCGAGCGGGTACGGGACTGGCTGCGCCGGCTCGTCGCGCTGGCCGCGACCTTCGACGCACAGGGGCGGTTCGCCGCGCTGGACGCCGGTGAGCAGATCGTGATCAGTGCGGGTGGCAGCGCGTGGTTCGACGCGGTGGCGGACGTGTTCGCCGGAATCCCGGAACTGTCCTTCCCCGTCTGCAAGTTGCTCCGCTCGGGGGCATACGTCTCGCACGACGACGGCCACTACCGCCATCTGACGCCCTTCAACCGGGTCCCCGAGGAGGGCGCGCTGCAGCCCGCCTTCCGGCTGTGGGCGCAGGTCGTCTCACGCCCGACTCCCGAGCAGGCGTTCCTCAACGCGGGCAAGCGGGACGCCGCGTACGACCTCGATCTGCCCCAGGCGCAGGTCGTGCGGTCGGGGCGGGACGGCTCCGTGCGGGCGGCCACGGGGATCGAGGTCACCAAGCTGTCGGACCAGCACGCGTGGGTCGGGACCGAGGAGGGCACGGGGCTGGAGGTCGGGGACTGGGTCGGGATGGGCCTTTCGCACCCGTGCACCAGCTTCGACAAGTGGCAGCTGATTCCGCTGGTGCAGGCGGACGGCACGGTCACGGACTACATCCGCACGTTCTTCTGAGCCCGCTTCCGAGCCCGGAACCAAGCCCCTCCGGCGGCTGAGAGGCTGTCGGGCG
>NZ_JAFMPZ010000123.1 GCF_017353455.1 Streptomyces laculatispora | reverse complement strand
GTGCTCGCGGCGGCGCCGCCGGGCGTCGGCCACCCGCTCGGCCAGCACCCGTCGCAGCGCGGACGCGGACACGAGGGGACCCGCGCGGTCCACCGGCAGCCCGGCCGCACCGGCCGCCTCGGACGCCTCCGGCGGCGCGAACCCGGCCGACAGCAGCGTCACGCGCTCCGCGCCGAGCAGCCGGCAGCGCCGGACGCCCTCGGCCGGATCCGGGTCCCCGCCGGTGAACGCGACCTCGACCAGGGCGTGCCGCCCGTAGCGGCGTACGAGTGCGGCGATCCGGTACAGCTCCGCGTCCTCGAACGGGTCGCCGGACGGGGCCGTGACCAGCAGGGCGGACGCCTCCGGCACGCGTCCCGCCGCCGCGCGCAGCCAGCCGACGAGGTGCTGGGCGGTGCCGAACGGCTCGGCGAGCACGGTCGCCGCCCGGTCGCCGCCGGGAACGGCGCGCAGGGTCCGGGCGGTGTCCGCGACGAGCTCGGGGTCCCGGCCGAGCGTCATCGGGACGACCACGGTCTCCTCACCCCGGCGCAGGTGCGCGGAGATGCTCCGGAACAGCTCGCGCCCGCTCGGCACGACGCTCACCCCGGGGTTCACGAGCCCGTCCAGCGCACGCCCGTACGCCGCTTCATGGCCGCACACGGCGATGACCGCGCAGCGCTCGGCCACCGGGGTCAGCCCCCGATCGGGTCGTGGCAGGACACCAGCTTCGTACCGTCCACGAAGGACGCCTCGACCTGGAGCAGGCCGAGCATCTCCCGGACGCCGGGCATGGTGTCCGGCTCACCCACGACATGGCGGCCCAGTTCCATGCAGTCCGCGACACTCTTGCCGTCGCGCGCGGCTTCGAGGATCGCCTCGGTGATCAGCGCGACCGACTCGCTGTAGTTGAGCTTGAGGCCGCGTCCCTGGCGTTTGCGGGCCAGGTCGGCCACCACGTACACCAGCAGCTTGTCGATCTCGCGGGGGGCCAGGTTCATCGTCTGTACCTTCCTCGGGTTGTACGGGCAGAGGGCAAGGAGCCCGGGGGCCGGGGCGGTCAGCCGCTCCGGCGAAGGCGGGGCAGCAGCGGCACGGCGGCCATCAGCGCCCAGGTGGTGAGAATGAAGGGCCAGGTGAAGGTGTGGCCGCCGAAGGGCTTGAAGAAGGACGTCAGCGACGCCGTCAGTCCGGTGCTGGCCGCGGCGCCGAACAGCGCGTACACACCGGTCCACACCGTGTTCGCCATGAAGACCGCGCCGATGGCGATGGCCACGAGCACCGCGTTGTATCCGTAGATGCCGTTGGCGATCAGCGCCGTCGGTGCGCCCAGCAGCCACGCGGCGACGATGCCGATCACGCTGCCGGCCGCCGCGTAGAGCACGACGCGCAGACCGGCCAGGGCGAGGCCGATGAGCATGATCAGTCCGACGTACCAGCTGTCGATCAGGAAGACCTGCGAGACGTTGTTGAAGAACGCGTGCCACAGCGCGTTCCAGGACATCGCGGTCTCGCCGGTGGTGGTGCTGGCCACGGAGGCCGGGGCGCCGTGCCAGACCCGCTCGAACGAGGGGGCGCCCACCACCATCACTCCGGAGACCAGGCAGAAGGGCGCGGTCAGCGGGGTGAGCCCGTAGGGCGTGAGGAAGGTGCCCAGGGCGGCCATCAGGAGGGTGCACATGATGGCGCCGACGACGGTCAGCACATAGGTGGCGAGATGGTTCCCCAGCGAGGAGACGAGGGCGATGCCCGTCAGGCAGCCCGCATATCCCTGGAGGCCGAGCGCGATCCCCGACCGGTCGACGGCGAGGGCGTAGGCGGTCGCGGTGGCGAGCAGGGTGCCGAGCGTGGCGAAGAGGCCGTTCTGCCAGCCCGACACCCACAACGCGACGAGGATCGCCACTCCGGTCAGCAGGCCGGCCTGGAGGTCGACCTGTCCGAACCCCCGCAGGGAGGCCAGTACGTACGCGGATGGCTGACGGCTCTCCATCCGCCGGACGATTTCCGGCTCGGCGATGGGCAAGGCTCACTCCAGCGGCTCGACGGCAAAGGCTCCTCCGGCCCACAGGCCGAAAGCGCATGTCTACACATGCCATCAAGGCACACAGTGATCAGATAATCGCGCTGCGTGGGTTCCGGCTAGCCCAACCAGGTACGGGATCCGGCAGGCCAGCGCGCTCGGCCCCGGCCGCCCCGGCCCACTCCGTAGATTCGCGGAATGTCCCCCAGGATGCGGCTGAACCTCCATAGCCACCCCGATCACCACCCCGGGGTGCAGCTGTCGGTCGTGGCCGCCGTCGCGGTCGGCGGCGCCGCCGGAGCCGTCGCCCGGTACGGCGCCGAACGCCTCTGGCCGACCGGCGCCACCGCTTTCCCGTGGACGGTTCTACTGATCAACACGGTGGGCTGTTTCCTGATGGGCGTCCTGATGGTCACCGTGAAGCTGCGCTTCCCCGGTGCTCCCCGGCTGATCAGTCCGCTGCTCGGCACCGGTGTGCTCGGCGGATTCACCACGTTCTCGCACTACACGGACGACGTCCGGCAGCTGTTCGAGAACCACCAGCCGGGGTACGCGGTCGGCTGCCTGGTGCTGACCGTGGTGGCCGCGCTGACCGCCGTGACGGCGGGTGCCTTCGTCACCCACTTCACCTTCGGGCGTTCCTACGTCACGGAGAACGACGTGTCATGACCGACTGGCTGCTCGTCATCGCCGGCGGACTCGTGGGCGCACCGCTGCGCTACTGCCTCGGGGTCGACGCGAAGTTCCGCCTGCACAGCGTCTTCCCGTGGGGCACGTTCGCCGCCACGCCGGCGCGGCCCTGTTCCTCGGCTTCATCGCCGAGGCGGTGACCGACGGCGACCTGGGGGCCAAGCTCAATCTGCTGCTCGCCACCGGGTTCTGCGGGGCCCTGTCGACCTGGTCGACGTTCTCCTACGAACTGCTGACGCTGAACTCCGCCCGCCGGCTGACCCTGGCGGCGGGCTACCTGCTGCTCACCGTGTGCGCGGGCGTCGGCCTCTCGTTCGCCGGGGCCGCCGTGGCCCGCGCGGCCTTCTGAGCGGGCTCACCCGCCGCACGGCCGAACTCCGGCCCCCGCCCCTGTTCGGGGTGCGGACCGGAGCTCGGTGGTGAAGCACTCAGTCGATGCCGGGCAGGATGTGCGGCTCGGCGAGGTCGTCCTCGTAGCCGGCCAGCCGGATCGGTGCGGACCTGGCCCAGACCTCGATGTTCCGGAGCTTCTCGGGCCTGCGGGCCCGCTCTCCGTACTGTCCGGCCGGTCGCTTCTCGTACTTCGTCAGTTCCGGTGTCGTCACCGCGCACTCCTTTGTGTCGCGTAACCCCGGGCGTCGCCGACGCTCCGGCTTCAATACCGGCACATCAACCGCCCGTGAGGGCAGGGGCAGGATCAGCTTCGGTCGCGGTGGCGCCGGGTACGGGGCGGGACGGCGGCCTGGTTGACAGGCCTGTCCCAGGACGGCCGAGGAACCTTCGTGGATCCCTTGGTGGCGTCCGTTCCCCTCAGAGTAACCAAATGAGCGCGTCCACGCTCGATGGAACGTGTGCTCTGGGTCACTTTCAGCCACAGAACACGAAAAAGACCCGGCCCAGGAGGGTTCCCGGGCCGGGTCCGCGACTGCGTGGAGGGGTGCTTTTCCGGACTGCTACCAGTTCGCGGGGGCGTAGTCCTTGAGGAAGCAGCCGTACATCGTCTCGCCCGCTTCACCGCGGACGATCGGGTCGTAGACGCGGGCGGCACCGTCGACCAGGTCGAGCGGGGCGTGGAAGCCCTCCTCGGCCAGCCGGATCTTGTCGGGGTGCGGCCGCTCGTCGGTGATCCAGCCGGTGTCGACGGCGGTCATCAGGATGCCGTCCTTCTCGAACATCTCCTGGGCGCTGGTGCGCGTCAGCATGTTCAGCGCGGCCTTGGCCATGTTGGTGTGCGGGTGGCCTGCGCCCTTGTAGCCGCGGCCGAACACGCCCTCCATCGCGGAGACGTTGACCACGTAGGAGTGCTTGGCGGCCGTCGCCGCCATCGCCGGGCGGAGCCGGCTGATCAGGATGAACGGCGCGGTCGAGTTGCACAGCTGGACTTCCAGCAGCTCGATCGGCTCGACCTCGTCGACTGTCTGGATCCAGCTGTTGGTGTGGTGCAGGTCCGGGACGAGCCCGCCCGCGTCGATGGCGGTGCCGGCGGCGATGCGCTCCAGCGACGCGGATCCGGTGACCAGCGCGAGATCGGTGACGTCCTGCGCGCTCAGCCCCTCCTTGCGGGCGGCGGGCAGCGCGGCGACGCGGTCGACCGTGCCGCTGCCGAAGGTGCCGATCACCTCGGCGGCGGGCAGTTCGCCCGCGGGCAGCGGGGCGGACTCGGCACCGAGCAGCTCGCTGTAGGCCTGCGGCGAGCGGCGCACCGTCTGCGCGGCGTTGTTGATCAGGATGTCCAGCGGCCCCTCGGCGGCGACCGAGTCGGCGAGCGCGACGACCTGGGCCGGGTCGCGCAGATCGATGCCGACGATCTTCAGCCGGTGGATCCACTCGTCGCTGTCCGGCATCGCCTTGAAGCGGCGGATCGCGTCATTGGGGAAACGGGTGGTGATCGTGGTGTGCGCACCGTCACGCAGCAGCCGCAGCGCGATGTACATACCGATCTTGGCGCGGCCGCCGGTGAGCAGCGCCCGGCGCCCGGTCAGGTCGGTGCGCGCGTCACGGCGGGAGCGGTTCTGCCGGGCGCACGACTGGCAGAGCTGGTGGTAGAACGCGTCCACCTCGACGTACCGCGTCTTGCAGATGTAGCAGGACCGGGGGCGCTGGAGAACGCCCGCGATCTCCGCGGCGGCGGAGGAGGACGGCAGGACGCCCTGCGTCTCGTCGTCGATGCGCTCGGCCGAACCGGTCGCGGTGGCCTCGGTGACGGCCTTGTCGTGCGCGGTCTTGGCGGCCCGGCGCTCCTGGCGGCGGCGCTGCTTCACGGTCCGGTAGACACCGGCGGTGGCACGGCGCACCGCGATGGCGTCCGGGTGGTCGACCTCGATGGCGTCGAGCTCGTCGAGCACACTCAGGCAGACGGCCAGCCGCTGCGGGTCGATACCGGGACCGAACTCCTCGATACCGGGCGCGAGCTCCGGGCTGTCCTCTGTCACCGTCATTGCCGTTCCTCTGTTGCTTGTGCCGCCGGATTCTCTCGGCGGACCGTGGCACGCCGCCGAGCCGGACTCACGAGGACTCGCATCCACGGGACTGAAGGTCCGGCCGCGGGCTTCTGCGCAAAGCCGCCGCACTGCGGGCCGAACGCCCCCGTCAAGTTTGCCATGCTCCGGCAGCTGCTCCATTCGAGTGCCCGGGCGGTCCGCGCGGGGCGGCGGAGACCGGAGGCGCGCGGTGATCCGGGCCACTGAAACAGATTTCGCCGATTTGGCATGACCTCGGAATTGCGGGGCACACGAGGCCTGACGCATTGGCAAGCAGGAGGGGCGAGAACATGGCGGCCACGACGGAGCAGACCGGCGGAGCCCTTGGCGCAGCGCGCTCGCTTTCGGAGCAGTCCGGCACCTACACGGATGCCGGCACTTCGGAGCTGCCGTGGATCGAGGACACCGGAAAGGTGGCTCCGAAGGACGCCCGCGCCCTGTCGAAGCTGTTCCTCGACCGGCTCCAGGTCCTCGAGGAAGGCACCCGCGAGTACCAGTACGCGCGCAACACCCTCATCGAGATGAACCTCTCGCTGGTGCGGTACGCCGCCTCGCGGTTCCGCAACCGCGGTGGCGACGACACCGAGGACATCATCCAGGTGGGCACCATCGGGCTGATCAAGGCGATCGACCGGTTCGACCTCTCGCGTGAGGTCGAGTTCGCCACCTTCGCGGTCCCGTACATCGTCGGGGAGATCAAGCGCTTCTTCCGGGACACGACGTGGGCGGTGCACGTGCCGCGGCGGCTCCAGGAACTGCGTGTCGATCTGGCGAAGGCGAAGGAGCAGCTGTCGGCGAAGCTCGACCGCGACCCGACCGTCAAGGAGCTCGCCGAACTCATCGACCTGCCCGAGGAAGAGATCATCGAGGGGCTCGTCGCGGCCAACGGCTATTCGGCGGGGTCCCTGGACTCCCCCTCGGCCGAGACGGATTCCGGGAGCGACCAGCGGTCGTTCGCCGAGATGATCGGCGAGGCCGATCCGGGGATGGAGACCGTCGAGAACCTCCACACCCTGGCGCCGCTGCTGGAACAGCTCGACGACCGCGAGCGCAGGATCGTGCAGATGCGCTTCGGCCAGGAGATGACGCAGTCCCAGATCGGTGCCGAGCTCGGCGTCTCGCAGATGCACGTCTCCCGGCTGCTCGCCCGCATCGTCAAGCAGTTGCGCGCCGGGATGTCCGTCGAGGCGTGACATCCGCCACGTGAGAGCATCCCGTCCCATGGATCTCTCTCCCCTGTAACTGGCCGTACACCGGCGGCAGGACGCCGATGCCGCGGCCGACGCCGCCCGCGCGGACGTAGAACCGGAAGCGGTTCTCGCCGTACGCGCGGGCGCGGACGTCGACGCGGTGTCGGGTCTCTCCGGCATCACCCCGCATGATCTGCTCAGGCTGGAGAAACTCACCGGCGAAATCCGCCCGAGCTGAACCAGCGGGGCCCGTATCGCTTCCGAGCGGCACAATGACGTCTGCCCGCACAGGGGCGGGCGTCATTCACATATGCTGCGTGGCGACGGCGGGCGGCCCGCTCGATCGAAACAAGAGGGTGAGGCGTGGCTGAGATGCGTACTGACTCCCACGCTCAGCATCCGCTCAGCACCGCTCTCCCGGTACAGGCCGGGTCGCAGTCGGACGGCCGGCCCTCCGTGTGGGACGTCAACGCCTCCATCCTCCTGGTCGAGGACGACGCGGGCGACGCCCTCCTCGTCGAGGAGATGCTCGCCGACGGCGAGCTGGACTCCGCCCTCACCTGGTGCAAGACCCTGACCGAGGCCCTGACTTTTCTGCGCGGGCACCGGACACCCGTCTGTGTCCTGCTGGACCTGCACCTCCCCGATGTGCACGGGCTGAGTGCCGTCACCCAGATCGTGGAGACCACCCCGGACGCCGCCATCGTGGTGCTGACCGGCCTCGCCGAGGCCGAGGCCGGACTCGACGCGGTGGCCACCGGCGCGCAGGACTACCTGGTCAAGGGACGGCTCGACCCGCAGGCGCTGTCCCGTGCCGTCCGCTACGCCCTCCAGCGCAAGCAGGTCGAACGGGCTGCGGCGGCCCTGCGCGCCAACCAGCAGATGGCCCAGGAGAACGCCCGCCTCGAACGGGGGCTGCTGCCCGTACCGCTCCTGAACGACGACAGTTTCGAGGCGGTCGCCCGCTACGAGCCCGGCCGCGCCCACGGCCTGCTCAGCGGTGACTTCTACGATGTGGTCCAGACCGCCGACGGCACGGTTCACGCCGTGATCGGCGATGTGTCGGGGCACGGTGCGGCGGAGGCCGCGCTGGGGGTGTGCCTGCGGGTGGCCTGGCGCACGGCGGTGCTGTGCCGCACCGACCAGTTGGAACAGCTCGCGCTGCTCGAGGAGATCCTCGTCGCCGAGCGGTCCGACCCACATGTCTTCGCGACCGTCACCTCACTCGTCTTTCCGCCCGGCGGGGACCACGTCCGGATCGTGCGGGCGGGGCACCCGGGGCTCCTGCTGCGCCACGCCACGGACATCGAGTGGGTGGAACCCGAGGGCGGCATCGCGCTCGGGCTGCTGCCCGGTCACGGCCAGTGGATCTCCACCGACCTGACGCTGGCGCCCGGCGCCGGTCTCGTACTCTTCAGCGACGGCCTGTTCGAGGGGCGCACCGGACCGGACACCCGGCTGGGTGAGGACGGGCTGCTCGCCATGGCCCGGAGCCGGGCCGGTCTGCCCGCCCGGCCGTTCATCGACGCACTGGTCGCCGGCGCCTCCGACGCGGCCGCTCCCCACGGCGGCCTCGCCGACGACGTCGCCGTGCTGCACCTCGCCTGGAACAGGACACCTCATGACCAGTGACTCACCGGCAGACCCCCCGATCCGGCCGGGACGGCTGGCACGGCTGTCGGTCCAGAACTGGGTCCATCTGATCCTGGCCTGTTTCGTCCTGGTCGTGTGCGGCTGCCTGGTCGTCGGCGGACTCGTGCTGGCCCGGATATCCGACCGGACCACCGAACTGGTGGACCGCATCCAGCCCGCCCGCTCCGCCTCCTTCCAGCTGCAGAACGCGCTGCTCGACCAGGAAACCGGGGTCCGTGGCTACGCCCTCAGCGGCGACCCCTCCTTCCTCCAGCCCTACGCGACGGGCAAGCGCGACGAACAGCTGCGGCTGGCGCGGGTCCGCTCGGCGATGGGCGACGCCGAACCGTACGCCCGCGATCTGGACCGGATCGCCGCGGCCTCCGCGCAGTGGCGCGCGGAGCACGCCGAACCGCTGATCGCCGCTGTCCGCCGCGACGGCCGGGAGAGCCGGTTGTCCGCCAGGATCGCCGGGAGCAAGACCGCCTTCGACACGCTGCGGCGGCTCTACAGCACACAGCAGTCCCATCTCGACACCGCCCGGGACCACGCGCGCGCCCAGCTCAACGACGCACGCGTCACGCGCGACCGGACGCTGATCGCGCTCGTGGCCTGCTTCGTGGTGTGTGTGATTGCCCTCAGCCTGCTGCTGCACCGGGTGGTGGGACGGCCGCTCCACGCGCTGGCCGAGGCCTCCCGCGAGGTGCAGTCCGGCGCCTTCCGCCGCCGGATCGAGGTGCACGGGCCGTCCGACGTACGGGCGGTGGCCGGCGCCGTCGAGGACATGCGGTGCCGGCTGGTCGAGGAGCTCGACGCCTCCCAGGAGCGGGAGGACCTGCTGGCCCAGCAGACGGAGGAACTCCGCCGCTCCAACTCCGAGCTGGAGCAGTTCGCGTATGTCGCCTCGCACGACCTCCAGGAGCCGCTGCGGAAGGTCGCGTCCTTCTGCCAGCTCCTGGAGAAGCGCTACGGGACGGAGCTGGACGCGCGCGGCAAGCAGTACATCGACTTCGCGGTCGACGGTGCCAAGCGCATGCAGGTGCTCATCAACGACCTGCTCACCTTCTCCCGGGTGGGCCGGGTCCACGACAGCTGGAGCACCGTCGACCTCGACCGCTCGCTGGACCGGGCGCTGGCCAACCTGACACTGGTCATCGAGGAGTCCGGCACCACGGTCGTGCGCGAGAACACGCTGCCCGAGGTGAACGGCGACGGAACGACCCTCGCCATGATCTGGCAGAACCTGATCGGGAACGCGGTGAAGTTCCGCCGCGCGGACGAGCCGTGCGTGATCACGGTCGGCTGCGTACGGGAGGACGACGTCTGGCACTTCACCGTGACGGACAACGGGATCGGGATCGCCCCCGAGTTCGCCGAGAAGGTCTTCGTCATCTTCCAGCGTCTGCACGCCCGCGACGAGTACGACGGCACGGGAATCGGACTCGCTCTCTGCCGCAAGATCATCGAGTTCCACGGCGGCCGGATCTGGCTGGATCCCGAACCCCGCCAGGGCGCCCGTATCCACTTCAGCCTGCCCGCCGAGGACGGCGGGTCCCCGGCCGGGGGCCCGGCCGAACCCGCCCGACCCGCCGAGATCTCCGGAGATACCGCGTGACCCATCCCGCACAGCCCATCGAGGTCCTTCTCGTCGAGGACGACCCCGGTGACGAGCTGATGACGCGTGAGGCGTTCGAGGACAACAAGATCCGCAACACCCTCCATGTGGTCCGCGACGGACAGGAGGCGCTCGACTTCCTCTACCGCCGGGGCGAGCACGGCGAGGCCCCGCGCCCCGACCTGATCCTGCTCGACCTGAACCTGCCCAAGTACGACGGGCGCCAGGTGCTGGAGCAGATCAAGCAGGACCCGGAACTCTCCCTCATTCCCGTGGTCGTGCTGACGACGTCCTCCGCCGAGGAGGACATCCTGCGCAGCTACAAACTGCACGCCAACGCCTACGTCACGAAACCGGTCGACCTCGATCAGTTCATCGCGGCGGTGCGCCAGATCGACGAGTTCTTCGTGACCGTGGTCCGGCTTCCCGGACGTGCGTAAGATCTGCTGACACAGGCCGGGAGTGGGATCTCCCGGCGCGGGTACACGAGCAGCGAGAAGAGAGGCCCATGGCCTCCCCCCGTTGCGCCCTGGCTGGAGCACATGAACGAACAGGCCGTCTCCCGGCCGGACGACTCCCCGAGGAGCTGTCCGCCCACGGAGATACTGCACGCCGCCGAGGTGTTCGACGGCGAGCCGGGGTGCATCTCCCAGGCGCGGGGCCTGGCCGACCGCTTTCTCGCGCGGCTCGTCTCCGAGTGGATGGCCGTGCTCGGCACCCACACCCACAATGATCTGATGCTGGCCGTGAGCGAGTTGGTCACCAATGCCGACCGTTACAGTCACGGCCCCTATCTGCTGGAGCTGGAGGGCACGGCGGAGCGGATCAGCGTCACCGTGTACGACAGCAGCAGCGCGCTCCCGGTCTTCTACTCCCCCGACCCGAGCCGGCTCGG
>NZ_JAFMPZ010000122.1 GCF_017353455.1 Streptomyces laculatispora | reverse complement strand
GCCCGCGCGGTCGGCCAGGGCTACGCCAACGGGCTGGCAGGCATCGCCACCGACTTCGGCGTCTCGGTCGAGGACGAGCCCGCCGCCGCCCCGCCGGTAGATCTCGATGACCACGAGCGCGGTCTCGGCGCCCAGCCGGGGCGGGGTGAAGGTGGCGAGCGCACTGCCGTCGTCCGCGTTGCGCACGGTGGCGGTGGGCTCGATGCCCTGGAAGGTCTGACCCGCTCCGTCCGGGCTCGCGGTGACGACGATCTTCTCGATGCCGGGCGGCACGGCAGCGGTGTCGACCACGATCGCGTCGGGTGCGCTGCCGCCGCCGGAGCGGTAGGTCACGCCGGGGCCCGCGGGCTGGTTGTAGAAGATGAAGTCGTCGTCGGAGCGCACCTTGCCGTCGGCGGTGAGCAGCAGGCCCGACACGTCGAGCCGCACCGGAGCGGCGACGTCCACCGCCACGCGGGGGGCGGAGAGAGGGATGTTCGAGCCGGGTGTCATAGCGGTCATGCACGGGGTAACGAATGACCCGGCTTTGCCGTTCCCTTACCTTTGGGCGGCTTCGCCCGTACGGCGGCAACGCAGCCCCCACCCGGGTATGTCGGATCATGTCAGCTCATGTCAACGGTTTCTGGGGTGGTCGCGCGCGGTGCGCTCGTTGCCGTGCTTGTACGCACCGGTCCAGCGGGCCATCACCAGCTGTGCGTCGCCCGCCCCCACCTCCGCCAGGAACTTCTCCGCCCGGCCGCCGCGCAGGGTGCCCGCGGGGCGGCCGTGATGGGTGAGGGTGACGCTGTCGTCGCCGTGCCGCTGGTACCGGAATCCGGAAGGTCTCACCATGAGCGCATCATGCCTGACCGGGCCCGGTGCGAGGGCGGCCTTTCTCCGCGCTCAATACGGCCAGATCGGCGCGTTGGTGCAGAAGTGGCCGCCGAGGTGGGCGTGGTCCGGGTTGTCCGGGTCGAGTTCGCCCTGCTCGGCGATGAGCTTCGCCGCGTACGGCTCCGAGTCGTCCCTCGGCTCGTAGCCGAGCGAGCGGGCCGAGGTCAGGTCCCACCACAGCCGGGTGTTGTCGGAGGAGCCGTGGATGACGGTGTGCCCCACGTTCTCGGCGGTGAGCGCGGCGTCGAAGAGCCGGGCGCCGTCGCCGGGGCTCATCCAGACCGAGAGCATCCGTACGGAGGTCGGCTCCGGGAAGCAGGAGCCGATGCGCACGGAGACGGTCTCCAGGCCGTGCCGGTCCCAGTAGAGCTGGGCGAGATCCTCACCGAAGGACTTGGAGAGGCCGTAGAAGGTGTCCGGCCGGCGCGGGGTCCCGATCGGGATCAGCGGGTCGCCGGGGAGCGGGCGGGGGGTGAATCCGACGGCGTGGTTGGAGGAGGCGAAGACGATCCGCCGCACGCCCTCCGCGAGCGCGGCCTCGTAGAGGTTGTACGTGCCCTCGATGTTCGCCCGGAGAATCTTGTCGAACGAGGCTTCCAGGGAGATGCCCGCAAGGTGGATGATCGCGTCGACGCCCCGCACGGCCTCGCGCAGTGCCTCCTTGTCGCCGAGGTCGGCGGTGATCGCGTCCGGCTCGCCCTCGATGGGGACCATGTCGAAGAGCCGGAGCTCGTAGCCGTGGGCGGGCAGCAGTCCGCGCATCAGGGTGCCGAGGCCGCCGGCGGCGCCGGTGAGCAGGACGGTGCGGGGAGCGGGCATACGCGGATCTCCTCGGTGCTTACGCGCGGCGGGCACGCGCGACACGGTCGCGCCGTACGTGCGGAACGTACGTGAAACCCGTCAAATCCATGGATGACATTCACATGCATGGACAAGCTAAGAAGTGATGCGCCGGTGCGTCAAGTGTCGCGCACGGCTTGGGCGCGGCTCACCGGGAGTGCCGAACTCCGCCTCGATCGGATCGCGGCGAACCGACGGGTCGCGCGTACTCGTCTTGACCTGCGCCGAGGGGCTGCCTTAGCGTGAGGGCGTTCATAAATATGGACGCCGATCAGAATTGTGTACGCCTGAACCTGCTCAGGGAGCGCCCGTGACCTCAGCCCCACTCGCCGCCCGACTCACCGCTGTCGCCGGGCCGCTCTTCTTCCCCGTCACCGCCTACGGACCCGACGGCTCCGTCGACCTCGATGTCTTCCGCGCGCATGTGCGCAAGGGCATCGACGCCGGTGCGGCGGCCGTCTTCGCCTGCTGCGGCACGGGTGAGTTCCACGCCCTGACGCCCGAGGAGTTCCGGCTCGTCGTCGCCGCGGCGGTCGAGGAGACCGCCGGCCAGGTGCCCGTCGTGGCGGGCGCCGGATACGGCACCGCCCTCGCGGTCCAGTTCGCGAAGCTCGCCGAGGAGGCGGGCGCGGACGGGCTCCTCGCCATGCCTCCGTACCTGGTCGTGGCCGACCAGGAGGGGCTGCTGGCCCACTACACGGCACTCGCCGCCGCCACCGGCCTGGAGACGATCGTCTACCAGCGCGACAACGCCGTCTTCACCCCGCAGACCGTTCTCGCCCTGGCGCAGACGCCGGGCATCATCGGCCTCAAGGACGGCTACGGCGACCTCGATCTGATGCAGCGGATCGTCAGCGCCGTCCGCACCGGTCTGCCCGGCCGGGACTTCCTGTACTTCAACGGGCTGCCCACCGCCGAGCTCACCGGCCTCGCCTACCGGGGCATCGGCGTCACGCTCTACTCCTCCGCCGTCTTCGCCTTCGCGCCCGATATCGCGCTGGCCTTCTACCGGGCCCTCGAAGCGGGCGACGACGACCTCGTCAACGCGCTGCTCGACCACTTCTACCGGCCGCTCGTCGAACTGCGGGCCAAGGGCCGCGGCTACGCGGTCTCGCTGGTCAAGGCGGCTGTCCGGCTCCAGGGCCTGGAGGTGGGCGAGGTGCGCAGCCCGCTCACCGAGCCGCCGGCCGCGCACATCGAGGAGCTGACCGGGATCATCGCGAGCGGCCGCGCGCTGCTGGAGCGGAGCGGCGACGAGCCCGGCGGCAGCGGCACCGGGGAGCGCGGGTGAGGACCTCCGCCTTCCTGTACCCCTGGGACATCGTCGGGGACCCGGACGCGGCCGCCCGCGTCGCGGACCTCGGCGTCCAGCAGGTGACGCTCGCCTCCGCCTACCACTCCACCCGGGCGCTGACCCCGCGCCACCCGGGCCACCGCATCGTCACGGCCGAGCACGCCGCGGTGCTCTACCCGCCGGACGCCGCACGGTGGGCGGGGCGCGCGCTGCGTCCCCGCGCGCAGTCCTGGGTGGCCTCGGACGATCCCTACGCCGAGGCCGCCGAGGCCCTGGCCGGCGCGGGTCTCCAGGTGCACAGCTGGGTGGTCCTCGCGCACAACTCCCGGCTGGGCGCCGAGCACCCGGACACCTCCGTGGTCAACGCCTACGGCGACCGCTACCCGTGGGCCCCCTGCATCGCGCAGCCCGCGGTCCGCGCCCATCTGGTGGACCTGGCGGCGGAGGCGGCGGTACGCGGCGGTACCCACGGCACCGAGCTGGAGTCCTGCGGCTGGTACGGCTTCGCGCATCTGCACGCCCACGACAAGATCGCGGGCGTCGCTCTCGGCGACGCGGCGCAGTACCTGATGTCGCTCTGCTTCTGCCCCGGCTGCCGGACCGGGTACGCCGGTCAGGGGCTGGACGCCGATGAGCTGGGCCGGGCGGTACGCCGGGCGCTGGAGCCGGCCTGGTCCGGTGCGGGCTCCCCGGAGGCCGGCTGGTCCGGTGTCGAGAAGCTCCTCGGCGCGGGTCTCGCCGCCGCCACCCTCCAGTGGCGCGCCGCAGTGGCCCGCGGGCTCCAGGAGTCGGTGGTCGCCGCGGTGCGGGCGGCCGCGGCGCCGGAGTTCCAGGTGCTGCTGCACGCCGACCCCGCGCCGTACCGCTCCGGTGCGAACGTGGGCGTGGACCCGGAGCACATCCTGTCCGTGGCGGACGGCGTGGTGCTGCCCTGTACCGGCGCCGACGCGGCGCGCGAGGCCGTGCTCGGCCCGTTCGCCGGCCGCGAGGGTGTGCTCGCGGCCAACCTCACCGTGGTGCGGGGGATGGGCGGCAGCCCGGACACCCTGGAGCGCGACGCCGGGCACGCGGCCTCGCTCGGCGCGAACCAACTGCGGCTGTACCACGCGGGCCTGGCCTCCGGCCCGGACCTGGAAGCCGTGGCCGAAGCGCTCTCACGCCTCGGCCGATGAGGAACGCGGGCCGGCGGCGGTGTGCGTCAGCACCCCTCGCCGGCCCGTGACCAGGACCACCGCGGCCGCCAGCGCCACCGCGCCCACCAGCGGCAGCAGCACCTGGACGTCCACCAGCGCGACCAGTCCGGCGCCGAGCGCCAGCGCCACGGCGTTGGGCGCCATCATCAGCGTGTTGGCGGTCGCGGCCGTGCGGCCGAGCAGCGCGTCCGGGGTCTCCCGCTGCACCGCCGTCATCGCGGCGATCAGCACGCACGGCAGTCCGGCCCCGATCAGGCCGCACGCCAGCAGCGCCACCGTGTCGTACGGCACCGCCCGCAGACCCACGGCCACCCCGAACAGGGCGATGCCCGCCGCCGTGAACACCCGTTCCGGCAGCCGCCGCAGCAGTGGCCCGGCCAGCAGCCCGACCACGACGGACCCGACGCCCTGCGCCACGGAGAGCACACCCGCGTACGCCGGGGAGTGCCCGAGTGTCCCGTCCACGACGGCGTACAGCGTCGCCCCGTTGAGCCCGGCGCACAGCATCGTGACCGATCCGGCGAGCACCAGCGGACGCAAGCCCGGCGACCCCCACACCTGCCGCATCCCGGCGGTGACCGGGGACGGGGCGGGCCGCCGTACCCTCAGCA
>NZ_JAFMPZ010000499.1 GCF_017353455.1 Streptomyces laculatispora | reverse complement strand
GTACACATGACGAATGACGTACCCCTCCCCGCCCCCGGACGCGAGATCCAGACGCTCGACGCCCTCTCCCCCGACCAGGCGGAAGCCGTCTCCGGGCTCCTCGCCGAGGCGGCCCGGTCCGATGGCAGGCAGGCCGTGTCCGAGCAGGGGCGGCTGCAGCTGCGGGGCGGGCACCGGGAAGGGGTGCGGCATTTCCTGCTGACCGCCGGGGGCGTGCTGGTCGGGTACGCGCAGCTGGAGGACACCGACCCCGTCGAGGCGCCGGCCGCCGAGCTGGTCGTGCATCCCTCGCACCGCGGACAGGGGCACGGGCGGGCGCTCGGGGCGGCGCTGCTGGCCGCCACCGGGAAGCGGCTGCGGGTATGGGCGCACGGCGGCAGGTCCGCGGCGCGCCACCTCTCGCAGGTACTCGGCCTCTCGCTCTTTCGCGAACTGCGCCAGCTTCGGCGTCCGTTGAGCCCGCTCAACGTCGCGGAGCCGGTACTGCCGCCGGGCGTCACCGTGCGCGCGTTCGTCCCCGGCCAGGACGACACCGCCTGGCTGGCCGTGAACCGCGCCGCCTTCGCCCACCACCCCGAGCAGGGTTCGCTGACCCAGCGCGACCTCGACGACCGCAAGGCCGAGCCCTGGTTCGACCCGAAGGGCTTCTTCCTCGCCGAGCGCGAGAAGGACGGCACCACCGAGCTGATCGGCTTCCACTGGACGAAGGTGCATACCGAGGAGCAGCTCGGCGAGGTGTACGTGGTCGGCATCCGGCCCGACGCGCAGGGCGGCGGCCTGGGCAAGGCGCTCACCGCGATCGGGCTGCGCCACCTCGCCGCCGAGGGGCTGCCGACCGCGATGCTCTACGTCGACGCGGACAACACCGCGGCCGTGACCGTCTACGAGCGGATGGGCTTCACCACCCACGAGGTGGACCTGATGTACCGCACGGAGACCTGAGCGGTCACCACTCACCAGGAGGCGGCGTCGTTTGACGCCGCCTCTTTTTTACGACACCCTTTCACTACTCAATTAGTGAAAGGGGTGAACATGGCAGAGTCCGCAGCGGTCGAGTTCCGCATCGACCGGCGCAGCGGCGTCGCCACGTACCTCCAGATCGTCCAGCAGACCAAACAGGCGCTGCGCCTGAACCTGCTGGAGCCCGGCGACCGGCTGCCCACCGCACGCGAGGTCGTCGAGGCCACCGCCATCAACCCGAACACCGTGCTGAAGGCCTACCGGGAGCTGGAGCGCGAGGGACTCGTCGAGGCCCGGCGCGGACTCGGCACCTTCGTCACCCGGACCCTCGGCAGCGCGGCGGCGGCCGACGACGCCCCGCTGCGCGCCGAACTCGCCGACTGGGCCCGCCGCGCCCGCGCGGCCGGCCTGGACAGGGACGACGTGAGCGCGCTCTTCACCGCCGTACTGGACAAGACTTTCAAGGAGGATCAGGCCGGATGACAGGCGCTGCGATCGAGGCCGAGGGCCTCGGCATGAGGTACCGGGGCAAGGGCGGGGGCTGGGCGCTGCGCGACTGCTCGTTCCGGCTGCCCGCCGGGCGGGTGTGCGCCCTCGTCGGACCCAACGGTGCGGGAAAGTCCACCCTCCTGAGCCTGGCCGCGGGATTCCTGCGGCCGGCCGAGGGGACGGTACGCGTGCTGGGCTCGACGCCCGGCGACGCCCGCGCCCGGATGGCCTTCGTGGCCCAGGACAAGCCGCTGTACCCGCAGTTGACGGTCGCCGAGACGCTCTGGGCGGGCGCCGAGCTGAACCCCGCCACCTGGGACCAGGACACCGCCGAGCGGATCACCGAACCGCTTCCCCGGGACGCCAGGGTCCGCACGCTCTCCGGCGGCCAGCGCACCCGGCTCGCCCTGGCCCTCGCCCTCGGCAAGCAGCCCGAACTGCTGCTGCTGGACGAGCCGATGGCCGACCTCGACCCGCTCGGCCGGCACCAGCTGATGGGCGCCCTGATGGCCGAGGCCGCCGAGCGCTCCACCACCATCGTGATGTCGTCGCACATCCTCGCCGAGCTGGAGGGCGCCTGCGACTACCTCCTGCTCGTCGACGGCGGCCGCATCCGCCTCGGCGGCGAGACGGACGACCTGCTCACCGCGCACACCCTGCTCACCGGCCCGGTACGGGACCTCGCCCCGCACACCGTCGTCGAGTCCCGCACCACGGGACGGCTGCTGACCGCACTCGTCCGGAAGGAGGGCCCGGTGGACACCGCCGACTGGGAGACCGCCGAACCGTCGCTGGAGGAGCTGCTGCTCGCGCACCTCCGCTCCCCCGGCGCACCCGCGCTGCTCACGCCGAGCGCGGACGCCCGGACCCGTGAGGCGGTGAGCGCGGCATGAGCGCCCTCGCCCTGCGCGGTCCGGCCCGCGTCGTCGTACTCCAGCACCGCCGCGCCCTGTGGATCACGGGGGCGCTCGCGCTGGCCGGGATCGTCCTGACGGGCGTGGCCTGGTGGGTGACGGCGGCCGCCGCCACCACCTTCGGCGACACCGGCTGCTCGGTACGGCACACGGTCCGCGGCTGCGGCATCGCCGTCCGCCACTTCCTCAGCGTCGAGATGTACTTCAGCCAACTGCTCCAGTACGCGGGCGTCGCCATGATGGCCCTGCCCGCGGTCATCGGCCTGTTCGTCGCCGGGCCCATGATCGGCCGGGAGCTGGAGGACGGCATCTACCGGCTCTCCTGGAGCCAGTCCGTCACGCCCACCCGCTGGCTGGCCGCGAAGCTCGCCGTACCCGCCGTCCTCACCGTGGCCGGCGTCTCCGTCCTGTCGGCCGTGTACGCCTGGGCCTGGTCCCGGGGGCGCGGCACGAACTACCCGGCCCAGTGGTTCGAGCGGGAGGTGTACGGGGCGATGGGCCCCGCCCCGGTGGGCTACGCCCTGCTCGGCCTCGCCCTCGGCGCCGCCGCCGGGGTGCTGATCCGGCGCACGCTGCCCGCGATGGCCCTCACCGCCGTCGCCTACGCCGCAGTGGCCCTGGTCATGAACTCCGTGCGCAGCGGTCTGTGGCCGATGCGCACGGACACCACGGCCCTCGGGAAGGAGTTCCGCTACCCGTCGGAGGCCTCCGACGTCTCCGTCGGCTGGATGACCGGCGGTGGCATCCGGCTGGACGACGCCACCTGCATCAGCGCCGATGACTTCGACGGGTGCATGGCCCGGCACGGCGCCGCCGCGCAGTACGTCGACTACCACCCGGCCTCGCACTTCTGGCCGCTCCAGCTCATCGAGACCGGCATCCTGCTGGTCCTGGCGGCCGCCGTGGTCGCCGTCGCCTTCCGGGTGCTGCGCCGCAGCCACGGCTGAGCCGCCCGGCAGCCGTGTACGGGGGCCGGACCGTCCCCCGTACACGGCCACACCGCTTCCTGCATGTCATGTCGCCGTTACCGGGCATTCAGACGCCCTTGGGACCCTCTCAGGATGCAGCCAGCTGTGCCGTCCCCCCGCAACGGGAGAATTCCCGGCAGAGAACGCGCCGACCGTGCGATCTCCGCGATCTCACCCCCCTCCGACGCGCCCCCGGAGCACTCCGCGCGGAAGAATGGGTCCATGAGCCAGCAGCCCAGCTCCGAGGTCCCGGTCCAGCCCGCCGCGCAGCCGTCCGTCGGCGCCCTCGCCGCACACCGGCCGCACGCCGTCGCCGCCCCCGGCTCCGCCAGTGCCGCCCTGTCCACCGCGGCCGATCTGGACCCCGACATCGACGGCGACGCCGACGCGTACGAGCCCGATGTCGACGGGGAGGAGCTGCCGCAGGGCCGGTTCCTGGACCGGGAACGCAGTTGGCTCGCGTTCAACGAACGCGTTCTGGAACTGGCCGAGGACCCCTCGACCCCCCTCCTCGAACGGGCTAATTTCCTCGCCATCTTCGCCTCGAACCTGGACGAGTTCTTCATGGTCCGGGTCGCGGGCCTGAAACGCCGGATCGCGACCGGTGTCGCCACCCGGTCCGCCTCCGGGCTCCAGCCCCGCGAGGTCCTCGACCTGATCTGGACCCGCTCGCGCGAACTCATGGCCCGGCACGCCGCCTGCTACCAGCAGGACGTCGCCCCCGCCCTGTCCGACGAGGGCATCCAGCTGATCCGCTGGCCCGAGCTGACCGAGAAGGAACAGGCCCGTCTGTTCACCTTCTTCCGCCAGCGCGTCTTCCCCGTGCTGACCCCGCTGGCCGTCGACCCGGCGCACCCCTTCCCGTACATCTCCGGCCTCTCGCTCAACCTCGCCGTCGTCGTACGCAACCCGGTCAGCGGCCACCGCCACTTCGCCCGGGTCAAGGTCCCGCCGCTGCTGACCCGCTTCCTGGAGGCCTCCCCGCAGCGCTACGTCCCCATCGAGGACGTCATCGCCGCCCACCTGGAGGAGCTCTTCCCGGGCATGGAGGTCCTCGCCCACCACATGTTCCGGGTCACCAGGAACGAGGACCTGGAGGTCGAGGAGGACGACGCCGAGAATCTTCTCCAGGCCCTGGAGAAGGAGCTCATGCGGCGCCGCTTCGGCCCGCCGGTCCGCCTGGAGGTCGAGGAGTCCATCGACCCGTACGTGCTGGACCTGCTGGTCCGCGAGCTGAAGGTGTCCGACGCCGAGGTCTACCCGCTGCCCGGACCGCTCGACCTCACCGGACTGTTCGGCATAGCGTCGCTGGACCGGCCGGAGCTGAAGTTCCCCAAGTTCATCGCCGGCACCCACCGCGACCTCGCCGAGGTCGAGTCCGCCTCCGCGCCCGACATCTTCGCCGCCCTGCGCGAACGCGACGTGCTGCTGCACCACCCGTACGACTCCTTCTCCACCTCCGTCCAGGCCTTCCTGGAACAGGCGGCGGGCGACCCGGACGTCCTCGCCATCAAGCAGACCCTGTACCGGACCTCGGGCGACTCCCCGATAGTGGACGCCCTCATCGACGCCGCCGAGTCCGGCAAGCAGGTCCTCGTACTCGTCGAGATCAAGGCCCGCTTCGACGAGCAGGCCAACATCAAGTGGGCGCGCAAACTGGAGGAGGCGGGCTGCCACGTCGTCTACGGGCTCGTCGGCCTGAAGACGCACTGCAAGCTCTCGCTCGTCGTCCGCCAGGAGAGCGACACCCTGCGCCGCTACTCGCACGTCGGCACGGGCAACTACCACCCCAAGACGGCCCGGCTGTACGAGGACCTCGGCCTGCTCACCGCCGACCCGCAGGTCGGCGCGGACCTCTCCGACCTCTTCAACCGGCTCTCCGGCTACTCCCGCCGCGAGACCTACCGCCGCCTGCTGGTCGCCCCCAAGTCGCTGCGCGACGGGCTGATCGCCCGCATCAACAAGGAGATCGCGCACCAGCGGGCCGGCCGCCCCGCCTACGTACGCGTCAAGGTCAACTCGATGGTCGACGAAGCGATCATCGACGCCTGCTACCGGGCCGCGCAGGCGGGTGTCCCGGTCGACATCTGGGTGCGCGGCATCTGCGCGATCCGCCCCGGCGTCACCGGGCTCTCCGAGAACGTCCGGGTCCGCTCGATACTGGGCCGCTTCCTCGAACACTCCCGGGTGTTCTCGTTCGGCAACGGCGGCGAGCCCGAGGTCTGGTTCGGCAGCGCCGACATGATGCACCGCAACCTCGACCGCCGGATCGAGGCCCTGGTCCGGGTCACCGACCCCGCCCACCGGGCCGCGCTCAGCCGGCTCCTGGAGACGGGCATGGCCGACACCACCTCCTCCTGGCACCTGGGCCCCGACGGGAACTGGACCCGGCACGCCACGGACACGGAGGGCCGGCCGTTGCGCCACGTACAGGAAATGCTCATTGACGCGCGGAGGCGCCGGCGTGCGACGCCCTGACCACCAGACCCAGACGGACGTGACCGCGGGGGCGGTGCTCGCACCGTATCTCCGGTCGCAGGCAGCGGACTTCCTGCGGAGTCTGCGCCTGCACCGCGAGAACAGTGCCCCCACGGACGCCGGTCCGCAGGCCGCCGAACAGGCCGCCGGAGCGCTCCGGCGCTCGTCCCGCCGGATCAGCGGCACCCTGCACACCTTCCGAACCGCGCTCGACCCGCTCTGGGCCGAGCAGCTGCGCACCGAACTGGCCTGGCTGTCCGGCACGCTCGCCCGCGAGCACGCCTACGCGGAACGGCTGAACCGGCTCCTCGACGCGCTGCACGGGCTGTCGGGGACACCGCTGCCCTCGGCCCGCGCGGAGTCCGCCGGCGGTTCCGCCGCCAAGGAGCGGGCCGTTCTCGGCGTCGGTGCGGCGCGCGCCGGGGCGCTGCTGGAACGCCAGCTGACCCTCGCCCGGACCCGCGCCCACTCCGCGGCACTCCAGGCGCTCGGCTCCTCCCGCTTCCACGCGGTGGCCGACGCGGTCGCGCTGCTCGCCTCCGAGGTCCCGCTGGCGCCCTCGGCCGCCGCACCCGCCGCCGAACTGCTGGGCGAGCCCGCGGACCGGGCCGAACAGCGGCTGCTCGGCGCGGTGGCGGCCCTCTCGTCGGACGAGACGGCCGAGCCGTACAACGAGGCGCAGGACGCGCCCTGGCACCAGACCCGGCTGCTGCTGCGGCTGCACCGGTACGCCCACGAGGTGGTGCGCGGCGCCCCCGACCCGGTCCTGGCCGGCCCCGGTCACGCGCTCGATCTGCACCGGGACGCGTCGGAGGCCGCCGCCGCGGCGGCGTCCGCGGCCCGCACACCGCGGATCGCACCGGCCACCGCGTACGCCCTGGGGGTGCTCCACGCCGACCAGCGCCACGAAGTGGGGGCGGCGCGCGCGGTGTTCCGGGAGACCTGGCCGTACGCGGCGGCCGTGACCGCGCGATGAGCACCACGGTGCGGGCGGCGGGGTGCGTGCTCTGGCGCCGGGTGCCCGCGCCCGGCGCCGGAGTGGAGCTCTGCCTCGTACACCGGCCGCGTTACGACGACTGGTCGTTCCCCAAGGGCAAGCTGAAACGCGGCGAGTCCCCGCGGGACGCGGCTCTGCGCGAGGTCCTGGAGGAGACGGGCCACCACTGTGTCCCGGGCGCCGTGCTCCCCACGGCCCGGTACCTCGCGAACGGCCGGCCGAAGGAGGTCACCTACTGGGCTGCCGAGGCCACGGCGGGCGCCTTCTCGCCCAACGACGAGGTGGACCGCATCGTCTGGCTGCCCCCAGCCGCCGCGGGCGAACGGCTGACCCAGAAACGGGACAGGCTCCTGGTCGGCGCGTTTCTCAGCAGCCTTGAAATCTTCGGGGATTCCCCGTGATTTCCCCCCGCGCATACCGACGGGCCGATGACGCCGGCCCACCTCTCTCCCTCTCCCGCGCAAGAACGCAACGCCAAGACATCATGAGAGCGGCACCACCCCTTACGGGATTCGCCGGACACAGCGGCCGCAGCCTGCGATGCCGTCCGAGATGAATCAGCGCACGGCGTCGAGGGACACGTGGCGGGACGGCGGGGAGTTCATCTGCTCATCACATGGGACGGCACGGCACTGACGTCATCACCTGTACCGCCCGAAATGATCAGCACTCCGAATACGCTCTCACCCGGAATGACGGAATGGCGGACGAACGGAATACCGGAATGAGGGAATGACGGAAGCGCCGCATCCGACTCTCTGCCGGATACGGCGCCGGACCCGCTCCCACCGTCATTCCGGTAGTCAGTCCGATTCAGCCACAGTGCCCGTTGCGCTGCACCAACCCGTAGCGACCGCCGGACGCGTAGGTGATCGCCTTCACGTTGATGCACTTTCCGGCAGCCTGGACGGAGACCGGCCCCGCGTACTGCGAGTAGATCCCGTTGTCCGTGACGGCGCTGCCGCCGTCGGCCCAGATGGAGACCGAGATCCGGGCAGCCGTACCGGCTCCACCTGCACTGGTGCGCACGTTGGACGCACAGTTCTTTCCGGTCGAAGCGTCGTAGTACAGGAAGATATTGCTGAGCACCGCACCGTTGTCGGCGTCCGTCACGGGATAGACATCGATCTGGCTTCCGGCGCAACCAAATCCCGCAGCGCTTGCTGCCGGCGCGACCATCACCGCACCGCCGGTAATCGCCCGCAAGACTGGTGAGAATCACCATCGCCCGCTTGAGCATGGGTACACACTCCCTTTTCACGAGTCACCGAACACCGAACCCTGAACACCGCAGAACTCTGCGGGCAAAGCACAGGTGTGTCAAGGGCAGCAAATCGCACCGATTGAACCGTTTGGCCACGCTTATCATTCACCGTCAGAAATCCCCCGATCTCAACTGCGCGCCGATTCCGGGTCCCACCGCCGACCTCTCGCCACTCATTCCATTTACCAGCTCATAAATCGCGCCGACCCCCACGAATCAGGGGCGCCACCCACCCCCGACGCGCGGCGCACGTGATTCCGGATGGCCCACCTGTCCGGCATGATGATCAAAATTGAGCCCATTCCATGTCACCGGGCGGATACGGCCGGCACCTTGAGGTGTATCAAGGTTCACCTCCCGTTCACTTTTCCCCGTAGGTCACTTCATCTGTTCTGCCTAATTTCGGACCTACACGGTGCACGGCATCAGCCATCGCACCACTCGCGTCGCACGCCGCCCCGCAACACCAGCCGCGGCGGCTCCTGGAAGGAACACCCGAAAGTGAAGCTTCAGCGCAAGACCCGGCTTCGTGCCACCGCGCTCGGTGCCCTCGCCGTCTCCGGCGCCCTGGTCCTCACGGCGTGCGGTTCGGACAACAACAGCGGCGGCGACACCGGCGGCAGCGGCAGCAAGACGAAGGCCGCTTCGAACGTCAAGTGCGACGGCGCCAAGGGCCAGCTGCGCGCCTCCGGATCCAGCGCCCAGAAGAACGCCATGGACCTGTGGGTCAAGGACTACATGGCCGCCTGTTCCGGCGTGGAGATCAACTACAACTCCTCCTCGTCCGGCGAGGGCATCGTCGCCTTCAACCAGGGCACCGTCGGCTTCGCCGGCTCCGACTCGGCGCTGAAGCCCGAAGAGGTCGCCGACTCGAAGAAGGTCTGCAAGACCGGCCAGGGCATCAACCTCCCGATGGTCGGCGGCCCGATCGCGGTCGGCTTCCACCTCGACGGTGTCGACAGCCTGACCCTGGACGCCCCGACGCTCGCCAAGATCTTCGACACCAAGATCAAGAAGTGGAACGACGAGGCGATCGCCAAGCTCAACCCCGGCGCCAAGCTCCCGGACAAGGCCATCCAGCCCTTCCACCGCTCCGAGGACTCCGGCACCACCCAGAACCTCGGCAAGTACCTCGGCGCCGCGGCCCCGAGCGACTGGAAGTACGAGGCCGAGAAGAAGTGGCCGGCCCCCGGTGGCCAGGGCGCGACCAACTCCTCCGGTGTCGCCGCCCAGGTGAAGCAGGTCGACGGCGCGATCGGCTACTTCGAGCTCTCCTACGCCGCCTCGCAGAAGATCACCACGGTCGACATCAACACCGGTGGCGCCGCCCCGGTCAAGGCCTCCGCGGAGAACGCCTCCAAGGCCATCGCCGCGGCCAAGGTCAAGGGCACCGGCAAGGACCTGGCGCTCGACCTCGACTACACCACCAAGGCCGAGGGCGCCTACCCGCTGGTCCTGGTGACGTACGAGGTCGTCTGCGACAGCGGCAACAAGGCCGACACCCTCGGCACCGTCAAGTCCTTCCTGACCTACACCGCCTCGGCCGAGG
>NZ_JAFMPZ010000121.1 GCF_017353455.1 Streptomyces laculatispora | reverse complement strand
CTCCCGGCCCGTGGTGGTGCCGAGCTGGTGCGCAAGCTCTTCGGGCCGCTCGGCTGGTCGCGGGTGGACGCGGTGGCCGTACCGCTGGACGAGCAGTTCCCCGAGTGGGGGGACTCGCGGTACGTACGGCTCCTGCTGGAAGGCGAGCTGCGGCTGGCGGACGCGCTGCGGCAGTTGTATGTCCTGCTGCCGGTGCTCGACGACGCCAAGCACTACTGGGTGTCGCCGGACGAGGTGGACAAGCTGCTGCGCGCCGGTGAGGGCTGGCTGGCCGATCACCCCGAGCAGAAGCTGATCACCAGCCGGTACCTGGCCCGCCGCTGGGGGCTGACCAGGCAGGCGATGGAGCGGCTGGAGCTGGTGCGGCTCGCCGAGTCGGACGACCTCGACGTCGAGAGCATCGACAACGCGGTCGACGAAACGGCCGACACCGAGGAGCGCCCGGTGCCGCTCGCCGAGCAGCGGCGGACCGCGATCCTGGCCGCGCTGAGCGGTGCCGGGGCGAGCCGGGTGCTCGACCTGGGCTGTGGACAGGGCCAGTTGGTGCAGGCGCTGATGAAGGACGTGCGATTCACGGAGATCGTCGGGGTCGACGTCTCGATGCGCGCCCTCACCATCGCCTCGCGCCGGCTGAAGCTGGACCGGATGGGGGAGCGGCAGGCAGCCCGCGTGACGCTTCAGCAGGGCTCGCTCACGTACACCGACAAGCGGCTCAAGGGGTACGACGCGGCGGTGCTCAGCGAGGTCATCGAGCATCTCGACCTGCCGCGGCTGCCTGCGCTGGAGTACGCGGTATTCGGCTCGGCCCGTCCCCGCACCGTGCTGGTGACCACGCCGAACGTCGAGTACAACGTCCGCTGGGAGACGCTCCCGGCCGGGCACGTCCGGCACGGCGACCACCGGTTCGAATGGACCCGGGCCGAGTTCCGGGACTGGGCGGGCGAAGTGGCCCGCCGGCACGGGTACACGGTGGAGTTCGTGCCCGTGGGCCCCGACGACCCCGAGGTGGGGCCGCCCACCCAGATGGCCGTGTTCACCATGACCGCGGCCGACGAGACCCAGAAGGAGGCGAAAGCCGCATGAGCAGCACGAGTGACAGCACGAGCGCCGGTGCCAGCGAAAGCTCCGGTCACAGCACCGGCGACAACATCAGCGAAAGCACCACGCGCACCCTGCCGGTGACCGACCTCTCCCTCGTGGTCCTCATCGGGGCGAGCGGTTCGGGCAAGTCCACCTTCGCCCATCGGCACTTCAAGCCGACCGAGATCATCTCCTCGGACTTCTGCCGGGGCCTCGTCGCCGACGACGAGAACGACCAGAGCGCGAGCCGGGACGCCTTCGACGTCCTGCACTACATCGCCGGCAAGCGCCTGGCCGCCGGACGGCTGACCGTCGTCGACGCCACGAACGTCCAGCCCGAGAGCCGCCGTCAGCTGGTGAAGCTGGCCAGGGAACACGACGTGCTGCCCATCGCGATCGTGCTCGACCTGCCCGAGGAGGTCTGCCTCGCACGCAACGCGGCCCGCCCGGACCGCGCCGACATGCCCCGCCACGTCGTCCAGCGCCACCGCCGCGAGCTGCGCCGCTCGCTGCGCGGTCTGGAGCGCGAGGGCTTCCGCAAGGTCCACATCCTGCGCACCGAGGACGAGGCCGGGCGCGCGGAAGTCGTGCGGGAGCGCCGCTATAACGACCTCCGCCATCTCACCGGTCCCTTCGACATCATCGGTGACATCCATGGCTGCAGCTCCGAGCTGGAGACCCTGCTCGGCAAGCTCGGCTACGTGGACGGCGCGCACCCCGAAGGGCGTACGGCGGTCTTCGTCGGCGACCTCGTCGACCGCGGGCCCGACAGCCCTGGCGTGTTGCGCCGTGTGATGTCGATGGTGTCGGACGGCGACGCGCTCTGTGTGCCCGGCAACCACGAGAACAAGCTCGGCCGCTACCTCAAGGGCCGCAAGGTCCAGCAGACCCACGGACTCGCCGAGACCATCGAGCAGTTGGAGCGGGAGGACGCCCGGGGCCCGGAATTCCGGGAGCAGGTGAAGGAGTTCGTCGACGGGCTCGTCAGCCACTACGTGCTGGACGGCGGCAAGCTGGTCGTCTGCCACGCCGGGCTGCCCGAGAAGTACCACGGGCGCACCTCCGGGCGGGTCCGCTCGCACGCACTGTACGGCGACACCACCGGCGAGACCGACGAGTTCGGCCTGCCGGTGCGCTACCCGTGGGCGGAGGAGTACCGGGGCCGCGCCGCAGTCGTCTACGGCCACACCCCCGTGCCCACCACCTCCTGGGTCAACAACACCATCTGCCTGGACACCGGCGCCGTCTTCGGCGGGAAGATGACCGCGCTGCGCTGGCCGGAGCGCGAACTCGTCGACGTACCGGCCGAGCAGGTCTGGTACGAGCCGGTGAAGCCGCTGACCACCGAGGCGCCGGGCGGCCGTGAAGGCCGTCCGCTGGACCTCGCCGATGTGCGGGGCCGCCGGATCGTGGAGACCCGGCACATGGGCCGCGTCGCGGTGCGCGAGGAGAACGCGGCGGCCGCGCTGGAGGTCATGAGCCGGTTCGCCGTCGACCCCCGGCTGCTCGCCTACCTGCCGCCGACCATGGCGCCGACGGCCACCTCGAAGGAGGAGGGCTACCTGGAGCATCCTGCCGAGGCGTTCGCCCAGTACCTGGCGGACGGCGTGACCAGGGTCGTGTGCGAGGAGAAGCACATGGGCTCACGGGCGGTGGCCCTGGTCTGCCGGGACGCGGACGTGGCACGGGAACGCTTCGGCACGGGGGACACACTCCCCGCTTCCGGAGGCGTTGGAGGCCCGACGGGCGCCCTGCACACCCGCACCGGACGCCCGTTCCTGGACGACGCCGCGGTGACCGAGGCCGTCCTCGGCCGGCTGCGCGCGGCGGTCACCGCCGCCGGGCTGTGGGAGGAGTGGGACACCGACTGGGTGCTGCTCGACGCCGAGCTGATGCCCTGGTCCCTCAAGGCGGCCGGGCTGCTCCGCTCGCAGTACGCGGCGGTCGGCGCCGCGTCGGGCGCCGTGTTCCCCGCGGCCGAAGCGGCCCTCGCGGCAGCGGTGGAGCGCGGCATCGACGTCGGCGCGCTCGCGGACCGGCAGCACGGCCGGGCGCAGGACGCGGCCGCGTTCACCGAGGCCTACCGCCGCTACTGCTGGAGCACCGAGGGGCTGGACGGGGTGCGGCTGGCACCGTTCCAGATCCTCGCCGTGCAGGGCCGCTCGCTCGCCGCCGTTCCCCATGACGAGCAGCTGGCCTGGCTGGACCGGCTGGTGGAGCACGACCCCACGGGGCTGCTCCAGGTCACCCGGCGGCTCGTCGTCGACACCGCCGACGAGGCGTCGGTCCGCTCCGGCATCGACTGGTGGCGGGAGATGACCGGCCGCGGCGGCGAGGGCATGGTGGTCAAGCCGCTCGGCGCGCTCGTCAGGGACGGCAAGGGCCGGCTGGTCCAGCCCGGCATCAAGGTGCGCGGCCGGGAGTACCTGCGGATCATCTACGGACCCGAGTACACCCGTCCGGAGAACCTGGACAGGCTGCGCGGCCGGTTCCTCGGCCACAAGCGGTCGCTCGCCCTGCGTGAGTACGCCCTGGGTCTCGAAGCCCTGGACCGGCTGGCCGAGGGTGAGCCGCTGTGGCGGGTGCACGAGGCGGTCTTCGCGGTGCTGGCGCTGGAGTCGGAGCCGGTGGACCCCCGGCTGTAGGGCCCGCCCGGCGGGCCCGGGCCCGCCCGGCGGGCCCGGGCCACGCCCCCGGGCCCGCCGGAAGAACCGGCAGGCGATTCGCCGGGTGAACGGCGCTCCGCGCGGTGAGGATGTGGGCATGGGATTCCATGTCGACTCCGAGGCCGGGCGGCTGCGCCGCGTCATCGTGCACCGCCCCGATCTGGAACTGAAACGGCTCACCCCGAGCAACAAGGACGCGCTGCTCTTCGACGACGTGCTCTGGGTGCGCCGGGCCCGCCAGGAGCACGACGGCTTCGCGGACGTGCTGCGCGAGCGCGGCGTCGAGGTGCACCTCTTCGGGGACCTGCTCCGTGAGTCGCTGGAGATCCCGGTGGCCCGGCGGCTCGTGCTGGACCGCGTCTTCGAGGAGAAGGAGTACGGCCCGCTCGCCACCGAACACCTGCGGGCCGCCTTCGAGGAGCTGTCCGCCACCGAACTCTGCGAGGCGCTGGTCGGCGGGATGACCAAACGGGAGTTCCTGGAGCGGTACCACGAGCCGACCTCGGTCCGCTTCCACGTCATGGACCTGGACGACTTCCTGCTCGGGCCGCTGCCGAACCACCTCTTCACCCGCGACACCTCGGCCTGGATCTACGACGGGGTCTCCATCAACGCCATGCGCTGGCCGGCCCGGCAGCGCGAGACGGTCCACTTCGAGGCGATCTACGGGCACCATCCGCTCTTCACCGGCCCCGACGCGGGCGCCTTCCACCACTGGTCGCAGGGGCAGGACGACTACCCCTCCACCATCGAGGGCGGCGACGTCCTGGTCATCGGCCGGGGCGCCGTCCTCATCGGGATGAGTGAGCGCACCACCCCGCAGGCGGTGGAGATGCTGGCCCGCGGACTCTTCGACGCCGGGTCCGCCCGGACGATCGTGGCGCTCGACATGCCCAAGAGCCGGGCGTTCATGCACCTGGACACGGTGATGACGATGGTCGACGGGGACACCTTCACCAAGTACGCGGGCCTGGGCATGCTCCGCTCGTACACCATCGAGCCGGGAGCCGGCCCTCGTGACCTCAAGGTCACCGACCATCCGCCCGAGCACATGCACCGCGCCATCGCCGAGGCGCTGGGGCTGGACTCGATCCGGGTCCTCACCGCCATCCAGGACGTGCACGCCGCCGAGCGCGAGCAGTGGGACGACGGCTGCAACGTCCTGGCCGTCGAACCGGGCGTCGTCGTCGCCTACGAGCGCAATGCCACCACCAACACCCACCTGCGCAACGAAGGAATCGAGGTCATCGAGATCCGCGGCAGCGAACTGGGCCGGGGCCGGGGCGGACCCCGGTGCATGAGCTGTCCGGTGGTCCGCGATCCGGTGTGACCGCCGGGCCGCGGCGCGGCATGCCCGGGGTGCGCGGCGTGGGTGGGCGGGACACCGGAAGCGGCCTGTATAGCGATGCACTGCATCGTATAGACTTCCAGGGTTAGCGTATGCGTCCCCCCGCCCGACCCAGGAGCAGTCACCATGGCCATAGACCTCGCAGGCCGCCACTTCATCAAGGAGCTGGACTTCACGGCCGAGGAGTTCCGCGGACTGATCGACCTGGCCGCAGAGCTGAAGGCCGCGAAGAAGGCGGGGACCGAGGTGCAGCGGCTGCGCGGCCGGAACATCGCGCTGATCTTCGAGAAGACCTCGACCCGCACCCGGTGCGCGTTCGAGGTGGCCGCCGCCGATCAGGGCGCGGCCACGACGTACCTCGACCCGTCCGGCTCCCAGATGGGTCACAAGGAGTCGGTGAAGGACACCGCGCGTGTCCTCGGCCGGATGTTCGACGGCATCGAGTACCGCGGTGACAGCCAGGCGGCCATCGAGGAACTGGCCGCGTACGGCGGGGTGCCCGTCTTCAACGGGCTCTCCGACGACTGGCACCCCACCCAGATGCTCGCCGACTGCCTCACCATGACCGAGCACAGTGCGAAGCCGCTGGAGCGGATCGCCTTCGCCTACCTCGGTGACGCCCGGTTCAACATGGGCAACTCCTACCTGGTCACCGGTGCCCTGCTGGGCATGGACGTACGGATCGTCGCGCCGAAGGCCTACTGGCCCGCCGACGGGATCGTCGCGGAGGCCCGCAGGCTCGCCGAGGGCAGCGGGGCGACCGTCACGCTCACCGAGGACATCGCCGAGGGCGTGCGCGGCGCCGACTTCGTCGCCACCGACGTCTGGGTCTCGATGGGGGAGCCCAAGGAGGTCTGGGACGAGCGCATCGCCGCCCTCGCGCCGTATGCCGTCACCATGGACGTCCTGCGGGCCAGCGGCAACGCCGACGTGAAGTTCCTGCACTGCCTCCCGGCCTACCACGACCTCGGCACCAAGGTGGGGCGGGAGATTCACCTCAGGCACGGTCTGACCGAGCTGGAGGTCAGCGACGAGGTCTTCGAGTCCGCCCACTCGGTCGTCTTCGACGAGGCGGAGAACCGGATGCACACGATCAAGGCGGTGCTGGTCGCGACGCTGGCCGGGCACTGACCCGGACAAACCGCATGTTCATGCACCCAAGTGGGTGAACATGCGCACGAGTGCCTATCATGGTCTCCGTCGGTGGGGTTCGAGCTCGCACGCTCGAACCCCATTTTTCGTGTGCCCCACCGGCCCCCACGCCTCCGGA
>NZ_JAFMPZ010000498.1 GCF_017353455.1 Streptomyces laculatispora | reverse complement strand
CGCCGACCCCGGCCGGGGTCGCGGCCGCGCTGCGGGCGCAGGGGCGACTCCTGGGGGACGCCGAAGTGCTGTGCGCCGCAGATGAGCTGCGTGGCGAGTTGATCGGGACCGGCGTGCTGGAGCCGCTCCTCGCGGATCCGGCGGTCACCGATGTCCTGGTGTCCGCGCCCGACCGGGTGTGGGTGGACCGGGGCCGCGGACTCGAACTCACCGGGGTGACCTTCGCCGATGCGGCGGCGGTGCGCAGGCTCGCGCAGCGGCTCGCCGCCGTGGCGGGGCGGCGGCTGGACGATGCCAGGCCCTGGGTGGACGCGCGGCTTCCGGACGGGACCCGGATGCACGCCGTGCTGCCACCGGTGTCGGTCGGATCGACCTGCCTGTCGTTGCGGGTGGTCCGGCCCAAGGCCTTCTCGCTGGGCGAGCTGGTTGCGGCGGGGACCGTACCCCCAGGTGGTGACCGGGTGCTGCGGGCGCTGGTGGAGGCCCGGGTCTCCTACCTCATCAGTGGAGGAACGGGGGCCGGAAACCCGGAACCTCGGCTGCGACACCTCTACCTATGGGCGCTCAAAATCGAGCGAGCGACGCCCTCGTCTAGGTCTCTGACCTGCACGTTTGCCGTCCGATTTGGCCGCGAAGCCAGGCGTGCGCCGTGGCCTTCGAATGCAAGGTTGCGGACGAAGTGGACGCGAAAGAGCCCCGACCGCGCGAGGTCGGGGCTCGGACCCGGCCGTACCCCGGCCGCCGCCGGCCTCGGGTACGGGCGGGAGATCAGCGGGCGGGCTGCTCCTGCGGCCACTCGGCGCCCGGCTGGTCCCATGACTGCCGGGCGTACCAGTCGTAGTGGTTGCCGTCGTGGCCCCGGTTCAGCACGCAGCGTCCGGCGGCATCAGGGTTCTGGTCCCAGCAGTACCCGGAGATGGATGTGGTTACGGGCATCACTGTCCCTCCTTCGGTGCGGCAACGAGGCGGCAGCGCGCGACCTCTTCGTACTCGGTGTGCCTGGTCCGGCCGGCATGCTTCAGGGCCCAGAGGTCCGGGTCGATGTGGGAGCGGGACGGCTCGGACTCCTCGCCGCAGTCCGGTTCGAGGCATCGGACCTGGATGACGGTCTGCGGTGCCTCGCCGCGGGGAGCGCCGATCGTCCACTCCACGAACCGCATCACCGACCGGGGGCCCATCGGCGGGTCTCCCGCCAGGCGCGGCCGAGCCGTGTGGCGGTCAGGCACGGAGCGCCGGAGCGGCATGCGGCGCAGGCCAGGGTGTGGCCGAGCCACGTTCGGTACGCGGCCTCGTGTTTCGTCAGTGTGATCACGGCCGGGGTCCGCTCCTCGGGCAGGTGCGGCAGGAGCGCGGGAACCACTGGACTTCCGAGCCGTGCGCGCTGGTGCGGCGGGGACCGAGGTCTACGGCGGTGCAGGTGTCCAGGGTCGCGGAGCAGAAGACGCAGGCCGCACCGCGCTGCTGCCGGTCAGAGAGCGACGCAACAGGTGGCAACTGGCGTGCCTCGATCGTCATGCGGGCACCCCTGCCCGGATCATGCTCAGCGCCGGACCTGCGAGCAGGGCGATCAGACGGTCGCGCAGCGCTTCGGCCTCGATGCGGGAGAGCACGAGCGGCACCTCGGCCTGCAACTCGTCGAGGTCGTACAGGGCGACAGGCACCCGTACCTCGCCGGTCATGGAGTCGCCGATCGGTGCGGCGGCCTGCTGTGGTGACGCGTGCCAGGTCATGACGGACATAGGAGAGCCCCCTACGACTGCGGTTGACGGGCCGTCACCGTAGAGGGCTGCGAGGTGGGACAGGGGGACAGTCTGTCCCCCTGTCCCAGACTGTCCCCCTACCCTGTAGCCACGCCGACCGCTGCAGCCAGCAAACTGGCCTCGCCACGGAGCGCACGCGGCGCGGTGCGCCACAGATCAGCAGCCACCGTCCGGGCGGACGGGGTGAACGCAACGGTCTCGGCCCCGATCTCGTGCGCCAGATTCATCACGTGAAGGGCTGCGGTCCGGTCGCCGCGCTGGAGGTGACCACGGGCGACCTCCACCCATAGACGGGCCCTACGCTCTCGCGACGGCATGACGTCGGGGTCGATGTCGTCCGCCGCGCTGAGCGCCTTACCTGCCTTCCGTAGGTCCACGCCGACGGACACGGCGTGGAAGTCCACGTTGGCCCGGCCGAACACGGTCGACGGGTGGACGTAGCTGGCGGGCAGACTCTTCGCGACTTGGTCACCCTTCCCCCAGTACCGCCAGGCGTCGCCCTCACGTCCTTCCCGGGCGGCCGTCACCGCAGCGTGCAGCTGCAGCGCGCCGTAGATTCCACGCCAGTCATCGGGTGCCCCTTCCAGATGCGGCCGGATCAGATCGGCCGCTTCCATCACCACCCGCAGCGATTCCTCCGGGTAGGAGGTTTCACGCAGGATGTTGCCCATGTTCCAGGCGCTGGCCGCTATGGCGGCTGGCTGGTCCGCATCCTGGGCTGCAGACAGGGCCCGGTCAGCGACTACCCAGGCCAGCTCAGCCGGAGCTACGTAGGCGGTGGCCTGTCCGGTGAGGCGGTAGATGTCGGAGAGCGCGACGAGAGCGGTCCGGCGCTGCTCGCCAGTGAGTGAGCGGGTGGCCGTTTCCGCGTCCCGGATCAACGACGGCAGGAGCGCCCCCACTTCGGTTCGGTTCTTCGCCGAGGTGTGCCACAACCGCCACGTCTGGTCTGCCCTGCCCTGGAGGATGGCCGGGTCCACCGGGCCAGATGCCGGGGCGGTGAGGCTCCGCGTCATCACTGCTGACCAGATGTCGGGCATGACCGGGTGGGAGAGGCGGCCGAGTGGCACCGGCTGGGCGGTGCCGGCGGAGCTGCCCGTAATGACGGACAGATCGGAGACCTGTAGCGCGGCGGCGAGTTGGAGCAGCAGCGTGTGCGAGCGGAGTTCGCGCTCTCCGGTCTCGATCTTCTTCAGCCAGTCCGGGCCCCGGCCGCAGAGTTCGGCCAGGACTGGGCGGGACATGCCGCGGGACTCGCGTAGGACACGGATTCGTTCGCCGGTACTGAGGTCTGATGCGGGGTGGTCCATGGTGCCCCTCCGTCTGGCTGTCGTGTCGCCAGAGTACGGCCGGGTGGTGTCCAGGGGGGAGGGTGCAGCGCTCCAGAGCGCACGAAAGCGCCCCCCGCCCCGGCCGAAGCCGGGACAGGGGGCGTGCGGTTCAAACTGTCGGGAGCGCCGACCCGACGGCCAGCTTGTCGGCGAGCCAGTCGAGCCCTCTCGGTGTGAGGAAGGTCTGCTCCACCCACTGGTGGCGCGCCTCCACCATCTTCACTTCTGCGCGCCCCGCCTTGATGTGCGCCTCGTAGGGGAGGCGTGGATTCTGCACCTGCAGGAAGTGCAGGTCGTCCTCCCGGAGGCGGTCCATGAACTTGGTCCGCCCGAGCCCTCCGGTTGCCGACCTGAGTGCCTTTGCCGCAGTACCCATGTCGATCAGGCCGTCGCTATTGCAGAAGGCTTCCCACTTGCCAGCCTTCGGGGCAGCAACCGCAAGCTCCTTCTTGGTGGCGACGAGCTCAGTGGCGGCAGCAAGGTAGTTCTGAGCAAGCGCCAGGTGGGCCTCGGGGCTGTCGGGGACGGCTGGAGCCGCGGTGGCGAGCTCGGCCTCCCGGGTCTTAACCGCGAAGTACGTTTTCGCAGCGGCGACCTCCGGCTTCCGACCGTCGCCAGCGAGGGTGACGTGATAGGCGCCGAAGCGGGTAAGACGGTAGTCGACGACTGACTGCTTTCCCCATCTGCCGCCAGCGATCGTTTTCGCAGCACCGCGAAAGTGATCAAGCGGGTCGAGTCCGGCCGCAGAGATCGTCTCCTTGGCTCTCACGACGACGTCATCGAACCGTTCCCATCGCTCGTACCCCATGAGAATCTGGAGGTCGCGAGCAGACCAGCGCTCCTCGCCGTTGTGGTCCAGGAGCATGATTCCGTCGAACGGGCTGCCCTCAGACTTGCCATCTGAGGCTGACACGATAGTGTCGTTGGTGAAACTCAAGGGCTGACTCCTTGCAGTTCAAGCTTCGGCGGACCGCAGATCCGCACGATTAGCTGTTCCTTGGCCGCCTCCGAAGTCGGAGGCGGCCTTGTGTCGTTCAGGTTACGCCAACGGGCTGACGGAGAGTTAAGTTCCCGTCTGACACTGGGTGCCATCCAGCGGGCTGGCCTAAATGGAGCCCAAGGTCACACATCCTGTGGAGTGTCACTGGATGCCAGCGAATGCGTATTCGAGTCCGGTCCATCCCAAATGTGCGTGACCCATGTCACTTGATGCGAATCCGTCCTCGTTCCTCTGGCTAGTTATGGGGCGCAACGGGCCAGATGTGACGCCCGGACCTGTAACGGATTGGCAAAAGCGCAGAGAAGCGCCCCCGCCGCCGGCCGAAGCCGGAGGCGGGGGCGTTGTTTAGGGCCGCCAGGGGGTGAGGTCGAGTTCTGCCGGAGGGTCCGGTGGCGGGCCGGCCGGGGTCGACGGCCCCACCACCCGAGCCCAGCGGAGCAGGTCCAGGAGGTAGCCGCCCTGCATCCTGCGTTGCACCCGCTCTTCCTTCAGCTCACGGTCGAGCCGCTCCGTGATGGCCGTGAAGTCGCTGCGCCGGTTCGTCGCTCGGGACTGCGTCCACCCAAGGAGCCCGACCACCAACGCCACCCCGGTTGCCGCGAGTGCGCCTACGTCCACGTGCTGCGCCCCTTCCTCATGTGCGCGGGCAACGGATCATCCATGCCCGCCACCAACACCACAGCTACGGCGATCGCCACCCAGATGCACGCCGACCCCGACGCGGTGGGCGTATCGGAGATCGCCAACGTGAAAGCGGCCGCCCACAGCCCGGCCAGGGCGGCGAGCGCCGCATACCCGGCGGCCTGGACCCGCGGGCAGCTCACCGCCAGGCCGGCCACGATCCCGACCGCCCCGGCTGCTACCCACAGCCAGCCGAGGACGGTCATCGGCACCCACCGGGTGATGTCGCCGAGCAGGGCGGTGGTGCCCTGGCGGGGGTTGATCAGGATGCCGAGCGCCCCGTACCCGACCCAGCCCGCGCCGAGGGTGACCAGGACACCGCGGCGGCGAGAAATACCCCGGGCCGCCGCCCGCATCACACGCCCTTGGCGAGCGAGGCCGAGTTGGTGACGTCACGCCACCGCGCGACCAGCCCCTTCACCAGCGACACCGCAGCAGCGACACCACCGACCGCCGCCGCCTGCCACATGCTCACGTCGAACGGCTGGGTGAGGACGAGGCCGCCGACGAACGCCTGCAGAAACGTCGACACGACGCGCTCGGCCAGGTCCCGGGCGTAGGTGCTCGCGGTTTTCAGGACGGTGTCCGAGGTGGGGAGGTAGTCCGTCATGGGTCAGCCCTTCTTCACGAGCGCGGCGACGGCCTTGGTGAGGGCGGCCACCTCGGTGCGCAGCGCGGCCACGTCCCGGGAGATGCCGGTGATGTAGCCGTACACGTCCGGGATGTGCTTCCCGTCCTTCTTCACCTGCGCCGCGTCCTGCTTGGCGTTGCGGTACCGCAGTACGTCAATGGGGTCCATGTCGTCCTCCTGGGTCGGGGTGGCACCATTCGCGCGCGCGACGATGCCGGGGAACACCTGCTCCTTGAACTGCTTCACCCGGGCGTCGCCGGGACAGGCCGTGCCGGACGGCGACCAGTCGGCGTGCAGTCGGTGGTACCCGAACCCGGGGTCGGCGCCGGTGCGGCAGATCCGCAGCGGGATGTCGTGCATCTGGTGCAGCCACACACCGAGACGGATGAGCTGTTCGATCTGCTCGTCCGTCCACGGGTCGGTGCCTTTGGTGTTCGACGCGGTTTCGCAGGACACGGCGCCAGTTCCGTCGGGCCGGCGGTTCGCGTTGTAGTTCGCGTCCGCTCGCGTCTGCGTCCCGATGAACTGGCCGAGGTCGCCCTCGTATCCGAGGCCGAAGTGGGACTCCAGGTTGGTGCTGTCCCGCCAGTATTCGAAGACGCGCTTCGCCGTCCAGGGGGCGATGATCGAGTGGACGATGAACTGCGTCGGCCGGATGGCGGGTTGACTGTCGCTCTCCGGTTGCAGCTCCCACTTCGTGGCGGCCGGGTACCAGGCCATTCGTGTCTCCAGACATGACGAAGCCCCGGACCAGACGGCGCGGGGCGGGTGGTTGGGGGTCAGGCGACGCGCTTGATCCGCAGGGTGGACCCGGCCCGCACCTGCGTGTCGGACACGTTGATCGTGTTCTGCGCGAACGTCACCCGGAGCGTGCCGGCGGTGCTGCCGGTGGTCAGGACCCCGCGGGCATCCGTGCACACCGCGGTACCGGCGCCACCACCCAGACCTGCCGAATCTCCGAGGTTGCGCTGCTGGAAATTCGACTCGGACGCGGTCGCGGTGGTCGTCGCGGAGGTGGCCGGGCCCTGCACACCCCATGTGAACGTAGACCCGGCGGGAGCTGTCCAGCCGATCGCGATATCCCCAGCGATGGCCGAGCTGTGGACCAGCCAGGCCGTGACGTCGTACACGGCCCCGGCCTCCACGGGCAGGAACAGTTCGTCATCAGGGACCAGGACGATGCTGTTGTTGACGGTCTGCGTCGTGCCCTTCACGACGATGTTCGGAATCATGGACGACAGCAGGGCCGCGGTAAGCCGCTGCCCTGCCAAGATCGGGGGGTACGTAGCCACAGGCTCCTCCTACAGGGCGGCAATGGTCGGGGTGGCAAGTCGCACATCAGCACCGGCGGACTGCGGCTTGACGATGCCGTTGACGGACCGGGTCACCGTGAACGTCTGGCTGGTGCCGAGGGTGGTGAAGTCCCCCCAGCTCGTCATGACGGGCAGCGCGTTGGTGTTCGTGGTGGAGAGGATGCCGCGCATCCCGACCGACCCTGCTGCGGTGAGAGAGGTGTCGGTGGTCTCCAGCTGCCAGCCCGGGGGCTCGGCGGTCCCGTCCTGCCAGACGTTCGCCCGGAGCGTCGTCCCCACGAGCTGTATCCGTACCCGGAAGCGGCGCCCGACAGCGTGAGTGAGGCCCGTTGTGTACTGCACCAGCAGCGTCTCGGTGCCCGCGACGCGCTTTCGCAGGGTCAGGATCACCGTCTGCGTCGTCGAGAACTCCAGCCTGGCCATGTAGCAGTTGTTGACGTCGGCCACGCGGGCCGCGAGCGCGGGGAAATGGCTTCCCCCAGTGGCGAGCTGGTCCGTGGCGACTGATGCGGTGACGTCGATATCGGCTGACGGTGCCGGAAGCGTCGCCCACCTGCTGACGTTGACGCTGCCCAGGCCCATCAGGCCGCGGCCCAGGTAGGCCGCCCGGACGGCGGATGCGTACCGGTAGAACGCCTCCGTCCTGGCCCCGGAATCGCGTATCGCGCGGGTGTTCGCCCCTGGGAAGAAGCTATCCCGCAGGGCTCGGGACATCTCCAGCTGCACGCCGGCGCCGGACGACGTCCGGTTGCAGATGTTGAGCGGGTCGGTCCCGGCGATCTCGCTCGGCGCGGTGGTCACGGCGAACCCGGCGCGGGTCAGCGCGGCGGTGACCCGCGCTACCAGTTCGGCGTCCAGGCCGCCGATCGCGGTCTCCGGGACACCGTCCGTCCCCACGTAACCGTGGAAGGACAGGCACCGCCGGACACTGGCAACGAGAGCCCGGCCCATCGGCTCGTCGAAGACGGTCGAGGTGATGTGCAGGTCCACATTTCCGGACGCCTTGAGCCCGGCGAACTCGTAGTAGGCCATGGTCGTGCCGGTGCGTGAGACCTGGCGGGCCATCTCGCCGGACCCGCCCTCGATACCGCCGCCGTGGATGGCAATGGCCGCCCACGTCGCCCCTGCCGGGGTCACCGCGGTGCGGGAGTAGGCGACGCCCTCCACCTCGACGGCGGCGAGGGCGGCGTAGTTGGCGTACAGATCCGCCATGGGTCAGCCCCCTTGTACGGAGTAGTCGGAGCTGGACCCGCCCGTGGTGGTCCAGGCCTGCCCGGATGTTGCCGTGCCCCACCCGCCGGTCACGGACCGGTCGAAGCGATCACCCGCCGCCCCGGTCACATCGGTCACGGTCACGACCTCACCGCCCACTCTCACGTCGAACGGCAGCTGCGCCGGGTCACTGACCCATATCGGGCCGGTCGTGGTCGCCACCGACAGGGTGGGCGCCGTGGACGTAGCCGCGGCGGCCAGCGACGACCCGGCGGTGTCCGCGCGGGACAGCACCGGGTCCTCTACGACGCCCACCTGCCACGGCAGGGCGGGCGCACAGTTGAACGTGAGGGACCACTCGAACTGGTCGAGCACCTCGGTGTACCCGCGGATGTGCTGGTCGATGCTGCCAGGTGGCAGCCAGGGCGGCGGATGGGCGATGGTGAGCCGGTCCCCGATATCGAGGCCGAGGACATTCTCGATGAGGTGCGGTGCGGCATGCAGCCACACGCTGATCGTCGGGTACCGGGCCTCGTCGACTGTGCCGAGGTGGACCCGCCATCCGGCGATCCGCTCCGGCTGTATGTCGTCGTACAGCGAGAGCGTCACCGATTCGTCATACGGTCCGACCCCGGCCGGCGGCGGGGACACTGACAGCGGCCCGTCCCTCTGGATGACCCGGCCGGACGTCCCGCCGGAGCGGGTGACCGTGACGTCGTTGCGGAGTTTCTGATCGTCCTCGGTCGGCTCCAGCGGAGGCGGCACCTCCCCCCTGGCGGTGTAGTCGAGGGCCAGGCGCACCGGCTGGTTGTACAGCGAGGCCCGGTCCCGGTACATCAGGGCGGCCCGGTCCAGTCGCTCGTACAGGATTCCCCCGTCGGTGTCCTCGGCCTCGGACAGCAGATCAAGGAGCGTGTTCGGGCGCTGCGGCCCCATGCGCTCCGACAGGGTCGACGTGTCGCCGTCGAGCCAGGACAGATCGAGCTGGTTCGCCTCCTCGGTGGCGAGGCGGCGCATCCGGTTCAGCGACGTCTCGCCGGTGAATCCGTCGTCCGCTCCCTCGAAGATCGTGGATGTGGGCGGGCTCCCCGCTACGCCTGTGCCTGGGGTGGCTGACACAGCGATGTGCCCGATGGCCATGCCCTCGGTGTTCGCGCCCCAGTTCCCGGCCAGCGTGGTCACGCGTCCTTGCGTGGAGGTGAGGGTCGTGACGACGTAGGAGCGGACGTTGGATGAGACGTTGCGCCACGTAGCCTGCACCCGCGTCTGTCCGCCGCCGGCGTCCCCGGTGTAGATCGAGAGCCGGTTCCACACGCCGACGAAGTCAGCGAGCGCGTCCGCGTTGGTGTAGAGCGCGAATGAGATGACAGCGCCCTCGACGTCGAGGGTCTCCAGGCGGATGCCTGATGTGGAGGCGTACAGGACGACGCTCCGCATGGTGGCGTTGGTGGTGGACACCCGCATGATCTCGGTCTGTGCGACCGGCATCGTCGGAAGGTAGTAGACGAACTCGACCTGCCACCCCATCGTCGTGGTGCCGGGCACGCGGGCCGACAAGCTGGCCGGGTTCTTGAGCTTCGGCAAGGGCGAGGACCCGCTCAGAGAATCGTCAGCAGCGAAGTCCAGGCCGCCGACGGTCATCGGGGTGACGTTGGGCAGGGGCGAGTACGCGGCCCGTGCGTCCCGCTCGTCCTCCATGGGCCAGTACGCCAGCATCCCCGGGCCCGACGGAATACGGCGCCGCAGCGTGGAATCGAGGGCCTTCTTGCCCTGGCCCATTCTGCGGAGAATCCCGGACGCCTCGATCGAGACCCAGACGTCGGCTCCGGAGACGTCCCAGCGGGGCGGCCACGCACTGGTCTCGCCGACAAAGCGGTACTGCCGATTGCTGATTCCGGCAGTACCAGTCAGGGACCAGACCCTGCCGGCCGAGTCGGTGAACCCGGTGATCCCTGGCGCTTTGGTCCGGAAGTCGGGGCTGGCCACAGCGGTGCCGTCGATGCCCGAGCGGACCTCGGCCCGGTGAACCCGGCCGAGCGGTGGTAGCACGCCGGTTGCGGCGAGCGGCGCGACCTCGAGCGGGGCCGTGCCCGCGTAGATGCTCGTGACCCCGGCCACTGAGACCGGGGACCCGATGGCCGTCCATGGGCCACTGAGGGACTCGGCCCAGTACATGGCGCAGGTGAACCCGCCGGCCCCGTTGTTCACGTCGAGGGTGACGCGCAGGGCTGCCCGCCGTGGCAGCGTCGGCAGGAGCTGGCTGACGAACAGGGTCACAGTCCCGGCCGTCGACCAGTTGAGCGACAGCTTCCCGTCTTCGAGCCGGAGCAGGTAGCTGCGCTGGGCGGCGGCAGAGTTCCACTTGCCGACGAGCCCCTGCGACCCTGCGGCGTACCAGTCCGCCGTCGCCTCGACCCGGATATCGATGTCCCCGACGATGTCGAGAGCAGCCGTGTCCGGGGTCGTGGCCACCCCGGCCATGGTCCCGTCGAGGGCGAGGTACGACTCGGAGCCGGGCACGGACACCCGCAACGGCGTGTTGCGGCCGATCAGCCCGAAGTACGGCGACAGCGGGTTCCTCGAGGAGTACTTCCCTTCCCGGTTGTTGAGGGTCAGGGAGCAGGTGGACGGCTCCGTACTGCTCGCCTCGTCCGCCGTACCTCGGCTGATCGTGATCGGGTCCCGGGTGTACGTGTCCGCGGTGACGTCGACCCAGGCGCCGCCCACCTGGATCTCCGTCCGCACGTCCAACGGGGTCGTTGGAAACACCATCAGCTACCCCTTTCCTGTGCCGAATGCGAGCTGGACACTGCCTCGGCCGTCCTTGCGGACGATGCCGCGCAGGAGCCTCTTCATCTCCTCCGGCCCGGCCACCTCGATCCGAACGGTGGTGGAGTTCGACCCGGTCATCAGGGGCGCTGCCTGGACCGGGCTCATCTGCCGGGCAACGGCCTGAGTGCCGGCGGCCGGGGGCGGCTGCACCACGGCTGCCATCGCCCGGTCGAGCTGGGCCTGACCGTCGGCCATGCCCTGCATGATCCCGGCGGGCACCATCGAGCCGACCTCGTCCGCGAAGACACGGCTGGGACTGTGGATGCCGAGGGCCTTCTTGATCGCCTTCGCCATCGCGGTGGCGATCGACGTCATCTGCTTTTCGATCTGCTTCTGCTGGGACTTGAGGCCCTTCACCAGGCCGTTCGCTGCCTGAATGCCCGCCCCGTACATGGCGGTTCCAGCAGTGTTCCCGGCCTGGGTGGCGGCGGTGACCAGCTGCCCCTGCATCGCGTTGATCTGGCTGATCTGCGACTTCGACGCGGTGGCCAGAGCGGTTGCGGATGCGGTGCCCTGCTCGACTCCGGCCTGCGCGATCTGCGCGATCAGGTCGGATCGCACACCCTTCTTCCGGAGCGTGGCCAGCGTGGCCGCGAACTGTTTCGCCTGCTGCATCTTGGTGCTGAGCGTTGCCAGGATCGACGACGCGCTGACCGGGCCGTCGGCCGCACCGGAGGTGATGTTCGCCCCGTCCAGCACACCCTTCTTCACGTCGGCGGCCAGCTTGTCGCGGGCCTTGATCTGATCGCCCAGCGCCTTCGTCGCCGTTTTGATCTTGGCCGCTACCTGCACCTCCTTGTTGGCCAAGGACTGAAGAGCTTTCGACCCGGCGCTGATCTTGGCCAGGGCCTTGCTGCGGTTCTTGCCCGGCTTCAGCCCGTCCCGGACGATGTCCGCGAGCTTCGTCGCGGCGCTACGGACCTGCTTCGCTGATCCGGTGAGGCCGTTGACGAGACCGCGGGCGATCCACCGCCCCTGTGCTGTTGTGACCTTCGACGGGCTGGCGATGCCCAAGGCTTTCGCGATCGGGCCGGGGATCATCGCCTTCGCCCAGCCGATCAGCTTGCTCTTGATCCAGCCGCCCATGGCGGAGATGCCGCTCCACAGGCCCTGGACGACGTTGCGCCCCTTCTCCAGCAGCAGGGACCCCAGGTTGCCGAGCGCGGATCGGATCTTGCCCGGCAGCGTGTGGACGAACCCCGCGAGCTGCACGATCTTGACCGCGACACCAAACTTGATCTGGTCCCAGTGCCGCAGAAAGACGGACACCAGATTCCACTTGGCGAAGAACCCGATGATGGCTGCGCCGACACCCTTGATCTTTCCCCAGACCCAGCCCCAGACGGCCGACGTCACCGATTTGATCTTTCCCCAGTTCGCAACGATCGCGACGACCAGGGCGATGACCGCGGCGATGACCCATCCGACCGGGCCCATCGCGATCAGCCACTGAGCAGCCATCACCGCAGCCCACGCCACCGCCCGCGCGGCCATGAGCACGAACTGCACGGCTGCCGTAATCCCGGCCCTGACCACAGCGGCGATCCATGTGCCCATGGACACGAGCGCGCTGCCCAGCCACGCCGCCCCGGTAGTTGCGGCGGACACCACTGCAGTCGCTGCGATCCGGGCGTAGGCCATCACGCCGGCCGCCATCATCCGGGTCCAGTTCCCCATGACCGTCCACGTCGACGCGGACAGGACCGCGTTCGCTGCGGTCACAACAGCGGAGACGGCGGAGTACGCCATCATCGCGCCGCGCACCACCATGACCACCGCAGCCAGCCCGGCCAGGGTGTAGGTGAGCGGGACGAACACCTGCTGGTTCTTCATCGCGAAGCTGATGAACGTGCCGCTGACGGCGGCCAGTTTCTGGACCGACTGCCGCTTGAACCTCTCCAGCGCCGCCGCCGGGGTGTCGCCCACTGTCTTCGCCATCCGCTCAGCGGCACCGCTGACGTTCCCCATCCCCGCTGCGGCCTTCGCCGAGGCCGGGTCGAGGGCGAAGAGTGCATTTCCCATCACGGTGCCCGGGTCGCCGAACAGGGCTGTGGCCGCGTTCAGCTTGGTCTGCTCGTTCTTCGTTCCGCGCAAGGCGTCCAGGGTCATGCCCAGCGCCTGCTCAGCGGTCTCGCCACCCTGGCCGATCATCTTGGCCATCTGGGAGGAGCTCAGCCCGATGCTCTGGAATGCGGCCTCGACTGGCTTCCCGCCGGCCAGGGCAAGTTCGCCGAACTGGCCGATGGCGTCGGCAACCTGGTCGGCGTCGCGGGCTCCGTTTTGCAGACCTTGGCTGATGAGGCCTGTTGCGGTCTGGCCGTCCAGACCGATCCGGCGGAACTGGGTGCTGTACTCGTTGAACGTTTCGAGAAGGTCGCCAGCCTTGTCGGCGTTGCTGCCCAATCCCACGGCCAGGATGTCGAGGGCTTCGTCTGCGTTGTCCGCCAGCCCGGTTTTGATCATCTGGCCCACCGCCGCAGCCGTGCCCCCGAGGTCCTGATCGAAGGTCTGCGACAGGGCCATGACCTTCGTGGTCACACCCTCCAACCCACCCTCCGCCTGGGAGGTGTCGCCGATCTGCTGGTAGACGCCCTTGATCGCTTCGGACACATCCGCTGTGCTCTCGCCCCACGCGTTCCCGTACACGCTGGCCGAGACCTTCGCGAGGTCGGCGGCCTCGGCCGGCCCGACGCCCAGCTGCGCGGTGAGCTTGGCGTTCGCGGCTTCCATGTCGAGGTTCGCCGCGACCCCGACACCGAGGGCCACGCCGATGCCCGCGCCGATCGTTGCGGACGCCTTGGTGAACCGGTCGCCCATCCGGTCCACGACGGCCGACGCCCGGTCACGGGCCACCAGGTTGAACACCAGGGACGTATCCGACATGGCTCACCTCTTCAGTTGTTGGCGGCCTCGTCGGTGGCCCGCTTGTATTCGTCCAACCAGGCGAGCGCGGCATCCGCCTCGTCCACGGTCATCAGGGCCCACTCCCACGGCCGGATCCCCAGGAGATGGGCCGCGTTGCCGACCTGGGCTAGTCGGCGATCGGCAGCAGCGCTTTTCCCGTGGCCTCCGTGTCGTCGAAGGCGTCGTCCATGCTCTTGTCGATCATGGCGAGGGACGTGGCCAGCTCGTCACCGTGCTGCGACTCCAGCACGTTCTTCCGCATCTGCTCCCACTCCTGGCGGGAGTACTCCAACGTCAGCTCGTCCCACGCGAAGTCGACGTCCTCGAACTTGGTCTTGGGGTGCTCGCGCCGCAGGTAGGTGAACAGCAGCGCGCGCCGGCACAGGCTGTTCCCCTGAAGGACGTCGGTGGTGAACGTGGCGAAGTTCCGGCCGGTGCGGCGCTCCAGGTCCTCGCGCTCCACAGACATCAGCTTGCGCGGGTCGTACCTCCACCGGGTCGGCTCCGGCTGGCCCTCGGGCTGGTAGACGAGGAACATGTGGCTCTCTCTTCTTCATCGGGCCCGCGACGCCAGCCGCCGGGCCATGCTTTCCATCGCTTCGTGGACCGCAGCCTGATAGGCCGCGGCGTCGTTCTCGAATGCCTCGTCGAACCACTGACGCTTCCCGACCTGGGTGCGCCACGGTTCGTGTCCGTAGGTGAGGGTCCGCCACCCGCCATTACGCCGGTTCGTGCGCTTCGGCGCGTTCGCGAACCCGCGCAGCCCGGGGGTCTTGAACGCCTTCACGCGGGCGCCGGTCCAGCGGCCACCGAGCTTGACCTCGGGGCGGATCTTCTTCGCGATCGTGGACCGGAGACCGGCACCCATCCCGGTGCCGGCCGACGGCATCGCCATGATCGACGACTTGGCCTGGGCGGCACCGGGGCGCAGCGCGTCGCGCATGTTCTTCGCGAGCTCCTTGCGGAGCGCCTTGCCGTCTTCTTCGCGGCGGATTGCCCGGACCAGGGCATCGAGCCCCTCGTGCGTGACCCGGAGATCGAACGGCGGGCCACCTGAGGCCATCAGGCGACCGCGCGGGCCACGGCTCCCGAGGTCGGGTAGCCGACGGACACCGACGCCTCGTCACCCACAGAGCCCTCGATCGGGTTCCATCCGTTGATCAGGATGCTGCCGGTCCACTCAGGGTTGGACGCGCCCTTGACCGCGTTGTCGAGGCGGACGACGAACGGAACGACCGTGCCGAGCAGCGGCCACATGATCGAGTCGATCTTCGTCGCGGCAACGTCCTGAAGGAACTCCAGCGACAGTTCGCCGCTCTTGAGCCCGCCCAGGACTTCCTTCCACCCGAGGGACGCGTAGGTGGTGACCTCCTTGTCCTCCACCTCCACGGTCAGCTCAACCTTGCGGGTGTACGAGGAAAGATCGGTTCCGCCGATGCTGACGAACGATGCCAGCAGGACCATCTTGGCCATGAGTGATCACCTGATTCCGAGAGAGACAGCGAACATGAAGCTGGGCGTGGTGCCGGTGATGGTCCAGGCGACGCGGTAGTAGGTGTCAGCGACGGCCGTACCGTCGCCGCGCAGGATCTGCCCGCCCGGCGCGGTGGCCGCGCTGAACGTGGCGCGGGTCGTCGGCGTGGAGATCGTGGCGTCACCTGACTCGATCCGCGCTGTGATGGACGGCGTAGTGCCGGCCACCGACAGGACATGCAGCGCGGCATACAGGCGCTTCCCCGCAGGGATGACTCCGAGCTGCACTGGGGTGCCCGTGCCGGTAACGGTGCGGGCCAGGCCGGGCGGATGAGCGATCTGCCCACGCACCAGCGGCCAGGACGACTTGACGGTGCCGGTCCACGGGGCGACCTCGCCCACGGCGTCGCCCACGTTGTAGTCGGCCCGCATCCCCGAGGTGATGTAGGCCAGGGCGCCGACGGTGGAACCGGTCGGGCAGACGGTGTACGGGCCGATCCCGCCGAGCGCGGACCAGGACGCGTCATCGACCTTCGACGGGTCCCCGGCCTCCCACTGGCCCTCGGCGGAAATCTCGGCCGAGCCGAGCCCGCCGATGACCTCCTTCCACCCGGCCGAGAGGTAGTTGGTGGTCTCCTTGTCCTCGATCTCCGAGGACAGCTCGATCTTGCTGGAGGCGCCGGACAGGTCGGCGCCCGGGGCGAACAGGCGCGCGTCAAGCAGCACAAACTTGGCCACGACTACCCCTCTCCGATGATCTTGATGATGAATTCGGCACCCACGTACTGGGTGCCCTGGTGCTCGTACCAGCGGTATCCCTGCATCCGCATCACGTGCAGGTCGTGCGCCAGGCCGCCCAGGGCGTCGCCCCCAGGAGCCCCGCGCGCGGCCTCGATCGCCTGTTTCAGCGAGGAGGGTCCGGACCCGTCCAGCAGGCCATCGAGGATGAGCTGAGCGCTCTTGTCATCGGCGCGGCTGACAAGCACCCGACAGGTGAGCTCCACCTCGTCGAGGGCCCGGCTCATCGCCTTGTCGTAGTCGGTGGAGTACTCGCCGCAGAAGAAGTGCGGGGCGGTCACGGCGTCCGGCACATAGCCGGTGCACGTCAGCGCTCCGATGCCCTCGGGCAGAACGACCGCGCGGGCGGCGTCCGCGATGGCCTCGCGTACAGCGGACATCTGCATAGCGCCCCCTACCCGAAGCCCGGCAACACGAAGTGCTCGATCAGCGCCCACACGTCCGGGTCACGGCGGGACAGCCGCACGACACCCCACTCAGCAGACCCCGTTACACCCTCCGGGCTGTCCTTCCGGCGGTAGAGCCGCGCGGCCTGGATGAGGGTGGCCTGCCGGATCTCGTCCGGCACCTGCGGCCACCCCCAGCGCGCGGTCACCCGCTGCCCGGCCGCCCAACGGCCCGGCACGGTCAGCGAGGTGATCGGGCGGCCCCGCACCAAGGCGTTGTCGGGGCCGGTTTCGTAGTCGGTGACGTCGGTCCACGAGGATGCCGAGCCGGTCTCGACCAGCACCGGTGCGGCCCCGATGTCGTCGAGGAGCAGCCGTTCCCCGCCGTCCTCGTCACCAACGATCCGGCCTCTCCGGGGCCGGAAAATCCGGGCAGTCGGTTCCTCATCCAGCCAGAACCGGCGCCCCGTGCTGGTGTCGATGCCGCGCGACGCCGCCGTGAGAACGGACTGGAGCATGGCATCTCGGGAGGTGTCGTCCGTCTTGATGTTGAGGTTGGACTTCAGCACGTCCAACTCGGCGTAGTCGTGGGCCACGATCTCAGCCCTTGCCAGTGGTCTTGCGGCCGCTGGTCCGCTTCTCAGCAGTATTCGGAGCCGTGGCCGTCTCGACCTCCGGCTCGCTCACGGCCGAGGCCTCCTCGGCGATGCCGGAGGCGACGAGGTGCTGCGCCTCGCCGGTCGGGAGGTCGGCCACCTCACCGCGGGCCGGCCATTCCTCGCCGTTGCGGGTCCCGGACATCTGCACCTTCATACGCACCTTCATTGCGCGTCCCTTCACGCGAAGGGGCGGGCCCGGGCTGGGCCCGCCCAGGGGGTCAGCTCGCGCCGCCGGCGAAGTATTTGATCGCGCCGGTGGTGTCGACCTGGTCGCCGTCGCCGCGCAGGATCGCCCGGTACGTGATCAGGTCCGTGTTGAACGCGAAGTCGTCGGACCGCTCGAAGCGCAGGGACTCGACCTGCCGCACGAAGTACGTGCTGAAGTCGCCGAACAGGATCGACTTCGCCGACAGAGCCGTTGCGGGCATGTTCGGGTCGGTCAGCAGCGGCTTGCCCAGGATGGTGTCCGGGGTGGTGGCCGTGAGACCCGGTGCCCACAGGTAGTTGCCCTGCCCGGCGCCGCCGGTGCCGTCCCGCAGCTTCCGGATGGACGCGACCGTGGCATCCCGCATCAGCCACGAGCAGGAAGAGCTCTGCCGGTACGGGGCGATGACCGAGTAGTACAGATCGATCAGCTCGTCGCTCGATGCGGTACCGACAGCGCCGGTGGCGCCGGTCTTCCCGAGGGTGGCCGCGGTGAGGACACCGTTCGGCTGCGACGACCCGGTGCCGGTGACGAGGTGCGCACCGAACCCGTTGCCGAGCGCCCGCCCGGCCTGCATCGACAGGTAGCCGAGGAGATCCACGCCGGTGTCGTTCGCGAGCTCGTGCGAGACCTGGAGGAGGAAGCCGTACTTGTAGGCGTCCAGGGACACCTGACCGAACGTGGGGTCGTTCGCGGTCAGCGGGCCGGCCTCGGCCACGATGCCCGCGGACGCGGAATGCGCGGTCGTCCTCGGAATCTGCATCTGCTCGCCGGTCGCGGTCCGCAGGACGGTCGGGCCGGCCGCCAGCACACCCGAGTTCTCGATCATGTGCTGAACGAGACGGTTGTAGAACGAGATCGGGACCGTGTTCGCGCCCGCGGCCGCCGTGAGCTTCGACAGGGCACGGGCGTCCAGCGGCAGCGGGCTGTCCGGCCGAATGTCGAGCGACCGTGTACCGGACTGGCCGGTCAGCCAGGCACGGACACGGTCCACCTCGCCCTTCTCCGCGCCCCTGCGGGCCTCGGGCGCCGGGTCCTTCTCCAGCAGCGACCGGAACGCCTCGTCGGCGTCCTTGGTGCGCTGCTCGGCCTCGGCCATCTCCTTGGCCCTGGCGTCGATCGCGTCCAGGTCCGCATTCAGCCGCTGGTACGTCTGCTCTTCGTCGGCGGTGAGCTTGCTGTCGTCGCCGCCGCGCGCCTCGGCCGCGTCCAGGAGCTCCTTCGTCTGCTCCCAGATGTTGGCCCGGCGCTCTTTGAGGCGGGTGATGTAGTCCATGGTTGCCCTCCCAGGCATGACGACGACACCCGCAGGCCGGTGGCCAGGGGTGTCAGAGGGGTGGTTGCGAGGTGGGTGTCGCCCTGCCTCAGAAGGTGCGGCGCCGGTCGAGCTCGGCGCGCCGCTGCCGCAGCACCGTAAGCGGGTGGGGGTCGCCCTGCCCACTGGGTGCCATGTCGATGACCACAGCCGCAGGGCGGCCGAGGAAGCGTGTGAGGTCGCCCGTGTCAGCCGCGGCCCGGACCTCGTCGAGGTCGGCCCCGGCCTGCTCGGCCAGAGACCGCAGCCCGGTCGAGGTGTCCATGTACGCGGGGCTGTTGACCGGGGCCACGTCGACCAGCGCCCCCGACAGCAGCGTCCGCAGCGGGAACCCTTCCGGGGTGGCCGCCCAGTCGTCCTCGAAGGTGCGGAACGCGAAGCTGGAGCGGCGAACGTCGCCGCGGCGCACCAGCTCCATTACGTCCTCGCGGGACGCGGGTACGTCGGCCTCGTAGTCGAGGCCGGTTCCGTCGACCACCAGGCGCAGCGTGCCCGCGTCCGTGGTGCCGATCAGCCGGTTGTCGTCGTGGTTGTAGCGGGCCATGACCTCTGGCCACCCGTCGCCCTCGCTCTTCGCGAAGAACGCCGGGTCGATTCGCTCGACGAACCCGCCCAGATTCCGGGACAGGGCGTTGAACTTCGCCGCGTACCCGCCTATCTTCCGGGTGTCGGTGGCGCGGACCTCGACCAGGCCGCGCGTGAAGCGGCGCTCTGCGTCGCCCATGAAGACCTCCAGGTCTCAGGTTTTCGCGGCCGGCGGCGCCGGTGCGGTGGTGCCGATGATGTACTCGTCGCCGCCCGCGCCTGGTGGCAGCGGGGCCAGGTTCTCCTTGGCCCGGACTCCATCGCGGTTCTGCCAGCCCTGATCAAGGGCCATGCCGTGCGCGGTGTACCGGTCCAGGACCGAGGTGCGGAGCATGGCGTCCAAGTTGAAGCGGACGAACTCACGGCCCGGCATCAGACGGGAAAACGCCGACTCCAGCCGAACGAGCCACGGCCGCAACGTGCTGTTGATCAGGTCCAGAGCGTTCATCTCGACCGTGGAATACGTCAGGGACCCGCCGGATTCCCCGCCCACCTTCTCCGGTGGTACACCGTAGATCGCTGCAATCTGGCTCGCGTTGAGCCGCATCGACTCGATGAACTGCGACTCCTCGGGCGACACCGACAGCGCGGTGAAATCCCAGTCAGAGCCGATCACCAGCGGCTTGCGGGAGCGGATGCGGGCCGACAGCCGGTCGGAAATCTCCTCGCCCTCGTCCGGCGAAACCGTCTTCGAGGAGTTCTTGAGGACCGCGGGCGGCGTCCCCCCGTTCACGAACCACGACCGGCCGTACTCGGTGAGGGTCAGGCCGGCACCGATCGTCTGCGCGAACAGGGCGATCGGGGAGAGCCCCACCACATGGCCGGGCAGCGTCACCCACGGAATGTGGACGATCTGATCAGTGGGGACGACGCGGCCCTGCCAGTAGTAGACCGGCACGACGGGGTTCTCCTCGTCGACCCAGACATCGTCCGGGTTGAGCCACTCCACCATCGTCGGCAGCCCGAGCGCGTCCCGCTGGGTGATCAGCCCGTAGGCGTTGCCCCTCAGCGCCATGCTGAGCACGCACTTGTGGAGCCAGGTGAACAGGTCGCCCTGCACGTCCGGTTTCCAGAACAGATCGGGCACGAACGCGATCGGCTCCCGCGACGACCCATCACGGCGGAACAGCTGCAGAGGCAGCGACGCCACGTTGTCCGCGAGGATCCGCACCGACGCGAACACCGGGATCAGCGAGAGCGCCGACGTCGTCGACACCACCGCCGAAGACGGCCCGCCCGAACTCCAGGGCAGGGATGTGATGGCCCGTACCGTCGCCTGCCCGATACGACGGAACGGTGCCGCGAGGGCTCGTGTCCAGCGCGGCATGGGCCCACCTCCTCACAGCACCGAGTCCAGTGCGTCGTAGTCGTCGAGCACGGCCGGTCCCCGGATGAGGAGCGCCCACCGGGCGAGGGTCACCGCAACGAGCGGCGCCACATCCACCAGCGAGGTGGTGCGGTCCAGCGTCCACGCGTCGCCCACCCGGCGCGTGCGCGCTCCGTTCACCGCCGCCGTCAACGGGGCTTGGTCCAGGTGGACCGCCGTGCCCTGGTTCAGCGCATCAGCGAACTGCCCGCACGCCTCCACCACGTCATAGGTGCGGAGCACGGCCAGATGCCCGCGGTGCGGGCGCGCCTTGTCCTCCGGTGCCGTGATGCCAGCCGACACCAACGCGTCCACCAGAGAGCCAGCAGGCGCCCCGCCCGAGGCGATGGCGATGAGCAACGGATCGTGCAGCTGCTTCAGCTTGAGCAGCGCGGGCACCACCCAGCTCGTACCCGGCCGCCGGTCCACGATCTCCAGATGAACCCGCCCGTCCGGCCGCTGTGAGGCAACGCCGATCGATGCCGTGCTGCGGTCCTGGGACACGTCCACGGCCAGCGCGACATCGCCGCTCACCTTCGACTTGGCGTCGGCCAGCCCCGGCCACTTCAGCTTCGGCACATTCGGGTCAACCGGCGGGGCCTGCTTCCTCGTCCGGTTCAGGTAGGCCCGGTCGAACTCGGCCGGGTCCATCTTCTCCAGCTCGGAACGGATGATGTCCTCGGTCACCGTGTAGCCGAGTGCCGGCAGCGCTGTGCGCCACGTTGCCGGATCGTCCCGCGGCAGGTCGTCAGGGGCGAACCACTCGAAGTACGCCACCGACGGGTGCGTACCCGACTCCCACAGCTGCTCGATATGCGCCCGGCCCGCGGTGCGCTTCTTGTTCAGCCACACCGACTTCTCGGTACCGCCCGCTGACGCCCACCACAGTTGAGCCATGGCTCGGGTCAGCATCGCGGGGCTGAACGCCTGCTCCAGCCGGTCATCCTCGTGTGCGAACGCCTCGTCGATGACGCCCAAGTCGAGGGCCGGGCCGTGGCCGGCCTTCTCGGTGTTCGCGGTGATCCCGAGCTTGGACCGCGTCTTGGTCCAGATGATCGCCTCGTTGCCGTTGCTCTTCCGCGAGCGAATCCGGTTGCCGAGCTCCGAGCCCTCGATCGTCACGAGGAACTCGTCTTCCCACCGCTGCCGGGCCATGCCCCGGGTCTGCGCCGCGTAGACGACGTTCTGCCGCTGCCACGCTGCGATGCGGTGCGTCATCACCGTGAGAATCTGCTGCGTCTTGCCCTGCTGCCGCGGCACCGACAGGCCGACCTCACGATGAGTGAACAGCCCGGTCTCGGGGTTGATCTCCAGGCCGACGTCCAGGACGTACTTCTGCCACGGCATGGGCTCGAACCCGAGCCGCTCCATGATCTTCCACGCACGCGGTCCCAGGGACGGGAACTCTGGCCGACGCGGCGTTCCCCACCGCGGCGGGCACGTCAATCCGTACAGGTCCAGGCACTGCGCGGCGAACTCAGACGGGGGAGCCCAGGTCTCCGAGGTCGTCATCGTCGTCATCAGTGGCCCGCCCCTCCAGCAGCTGAGCGAGCGTCTGCCGCAGCTCACGGTTCAACTGGGGCAGCAACCGGCCGTCCTCCCCGCCTCCAGCGTCAACCTCACGCGCCAGGGTGAACGCCATCTCGGAGAGCGACGGTTCAACCCCGACCAGGTCACCGAGCTGTTCAACGTCGTCCCGGACTGCCTGCTCAACCGGACCGGCCACCATGACCCCCTCATGATCATTCCCATGCCATTCGGCGCGGGGGGAGAAAAATAAAAGCTGGGCGCGGGGCTGGGATGAGGCCTCCCCAAAAAGGGGAAGCGGTTCGTCCGGCTTGATCAGCTCGGTCGGTACCAGTCGCGTGATGTGGTCAGGCCTTTGACCTGGGTGTTTGCGCCCTTCTCGCCGTTGCAGTTGCGGCCGCAGGTGGGGCAGCGGTTGACGCCGTGGGCTGGTGCCCAGTTGTCGCGGTCGCGGGGGTCGGCACCGGATGCGACAGGGCGGATGTGGTCGATGACGTCGGCTCCGACGTGTCCGCAGATGTGGCACACGTCGTTGTCCGCGAGGAAGGCGGCGCGGCCCTTGCGGTAGGCGTAGGCGGTGAGGTCGGAGCGTCCGCTCATCGTCTGCTGCCCGCGTGGTTGCGTGCGATGGCGATGGCTTCGCCTTCGGGGATGCGGTCGGTGTCGAGCCCGCATGGGCATGTGGCCCTGGCTGTTCCTGCTGGTTCGTATGCTGCCCAGCCGTCGGTAGGCGGGAGCTTGCGCAGGTCGCGTGCCAGGGTGGCGCGGTGTTCCACGTCTACCTCCGGGCATGAGTAGGCCCGGCCGCAACGGGGGATGCAGCCGGGCCGGTTCGAGGTGGTGCTACTGGTTGCGCCTGCGGAAGAGGCAGATGAGGGCGATGCGTTCGCCGGTGAGTGCCTTGCCTTCCGCAGCTGCCATGTTCTGGAGCATCCATCCGGCGGACTCGACTGCTTGGATCTGGTCGGCGATGCCGGTCATGGGCGCGGTGGCTTTGCTGTTGGTGTTGGCCTCGATGAACTTGTACACGAGGACGTAGTCACCGTTGGCGTAGGCCTCGCGGGCTCGCTTGCCGGCTTCCTGTGCCTTGGCGTCGTTCATGAATCCCATGGGCCCCCCTTGGGCTGTGCGGCGTGGGGCCATCATGGGGCAGATGCGAAGGCGACGTGAAGGGAATGCGGAGACTCGGCGGACCCGGATCGGTTCGAGTGATGCCCAGAAGCGGCGGTCTTCGGCGTCAACCGTCTGCTGCGACTGGTAGGCCAGTTCAGCGGCTTCGTCCGAGGCTAGGTAGGCGGCCGCTGCGTCAGTGTCCGCAATGGCTTGAGTGAACGTCGTCCGGGCCATGGCATCCCTTGCTGGCGGCGAACAAGACGAAGGCCCGCCACATCGGGCGGGCCTGGTGTTGTCCGGGCATGCCGGACGCCCCTTGAGTGTTACACCGGGTGATCGTGCTGGTCAAGCTGCCTTGGCGGTGAGGGTGGCGGGGAGTTCGTTGAGGTCGATGAGGGCGCGGCCGGCGCGGTCGTAGCCGTGGTGGGTGAGCGAGCCGCGGTGGAGGCGGACGCGGATGGCTCCGGGCCTGATGCCGGTGGCTGCTGACGCGGCGTAGATGTCGACGAGGATCGGCATGTGTCCAGTGTGCCGCCTCCGCGCGCGGGGAGGCCCGAGGAGGAGAACTTTACGGGATCTCGTAAAGTGTGCCGCCTCCGCGCGCGCGGGGAGGCCCCGGCCGTCACTACAACGGCAGGGGCCCCGGTGTAGCTACACCTACTTCGCCTCGGCGGCTTTCTCGGCGTCCCGCTGCCGCTGGGACTCCTCGTTCCGGCGGCGGAGTTCGTCGATGGTGATCGGGTTGAGTGCCATGATCGTGGTCCTGTCTCGTGGTTGGGGATGGGGCCCGGGGCGGCCGCGGTCGCCTGGCAGTGATGCGGCCGCCCTGGGGTGTGTCAGCTGTTGCGGGTGTACGTGAGGACGATGTCCGTGGGCTGCATGTCCTTCCCCTTGCAGAAGCCGATGACCATCGCCTCGGCCTCCCTCGGGGTTTCCGCTTCGACGGCGCCGGACCCATTGGCGGGCTCTCCCGTCTTGGTGTCGGTTCCGGTGGCGGTCCACTGGTAGTTGGTCAGTGCCATGGGGTTCTCCTTGGGTGTGATGCGGGTCTACGGCCCGCTCTACGGGTGGTCTACGCGGGCTCTACAGCCCCTTCTGTGGATGCCTGACCTGCGTCTACGTCATCGGAAGGGGCCTCTACAGGCGTGGGGGAGAGCAGGGCCGTGATGTCGGCGGCCTTGATGCCGCTGTTGCCGGTCTTGGTGGGGCTGACGCGGACGCTGCGGTGGATGGTGATGCCGCAGTCGAGGAGGACGGCTCGGAGTCGGGCGTCGTCGAGGTGAGCGGCTGCAGGGCGGGCCCGCAGCGCGTCGTACACGTCTCGGAGGAACACGGCGGGGTCGTCGCCGAGCAGCTGCTGGACGCCGAGGACGACTCGGCGGCGTAGCTCCTTCTCGGTTGGTGGGGTTGGTGGGACGGGGCGGCCTGCCCGCCAGGCGGTGACGGTGTAGGTGCCGGCCGCGATGGCGAGGAGCTGGGGCTGTTGGTGGCCGGTGCGCCACGCGAGGAGTGCGGCGAAGGCGAGGCCTGCGGTGCGGCGAGCGACGGCGGCGCCGCGGGCCGGGTGGTCGGCGGCGATTGTCCAGGCGCGGAGCCTGGCCCACTGGGTGAGGTGGCCGCGGGCGAGGCGCCGGGGGTGGATGCGCTGGGCTGCCCACCGGGGCCGCCCGGTCCCGAACTCGGGGACGGGCGGCAGTTCGAGGGTGTCGGCCTCGGACTCGGTGGTCATGGTCAGGCGTTGCTGGCGAAGGAGGCGATCATCTGGGCGAAGGTGCCGAACAGTTGGTTGACCATGTTGCCGATCTGGGTGCCGGACATGGACAGTCCGAGGCCGAGGCAGACGAAGCCGGGCATGAGGTGGAGCTTCTTGGTCTTGTCGCCGTGCTTGAACATCCACCAGGCCACACCGGACAGGGCGATGATCAGGAGGACGCTGATGGGGACGGATCCGCCGGGGGCGCCGGCGGCGGGCGGGGCGGCCATGGAGTGCTGGCTGGCGGTGTCGATGGCGGCGAGGAGTGTGGTGTTCACGGTGTGGTCCTTCAGTACGAGAGGCCGACGATGGCGGCGGTGATGAGGAGCGCGGTGAGGAGCGCGCGGGAGAGCAGGCGGTGCGCGCGGGACCCGTTGGGCAGCAGCGTCAGGAGGAGGACGGCGCCGAGGGCGGCGAAGAGGCCGTAGTAGCCGAGCGCGTGGTAGGTGATCACGCGTAGCCGCCTTCCATCGGGCCACGGGACGGCTTCGCCTTCTTCGCTTCGCGGGACAGCGTCGTGCGGACGTAGTTCGGCTTCACCGCGATGCCGGTACTGCGCATCACCCAGTCGGCGACGTCGGCGGACGTGAAGCCACGGTCCCCAAGGGCGGTAACGGCGTCGAGGATCGCCTTCGTCTTGGTCGCGTCGACACCACCCCCGACCTGGGGTGCATCATGATGCGCATCACCCGCATCGTCGTCCTCGTCGCGCTCAACGGAGACCTCTGTACGCGGCCCGTGCAGGACGAGAGCGACCTGGACGGCGTCCACGATCACCCCGTAGGTGATGAGCATGGAGGCGAGCTCGGCGGGGGGCGTATCAGGGTGCGCATCATGGGCGATGCGGATCGCGTCAGCAGGGTCCATCTCGGCGAAGCGGCGCCGCAGTACCTCGGTCGCGGTGTACTTCACCGCGGGCTCGGGGGCTGTGATGGCGGCGGTCGGCCCGTGCTCGATGTGGGCAATCGCGCGGGCCTTGACGGTGCTGCCGGCAAGGCGTGGGGCGAGGGCCCAGGCCCAGCCGCCGAACGCGGGGAGCCGGTAGGGCTGCTCTGCCCGTTCGGCGCGCGCTTCGGCTCGGGGCCCGGCCCACGACAGCTCGGAGAGCAGGAGCAGGCCGACGGTGGGGATCGCGAAGAGGAGGAACGCGGGGGTGCCGCCGTGGATGAGGTCGGCATGGAACCGGTTGAGGTAGACGGACACCCCGGCCATGCCGACCGCGGTGGCGCGGGCCCCGAACGCGGACCGACCGGCCGCCGATGCTTCCGAGGCGAGGTGGAGGCAGGCGTAGGCGATGCCGTCGAACACGAGGAACACGGCCACGGCGATGACCTTGGGTGCGTCGTAGTGGCGGGCGACGGCGTAGAGGGACCATCCGGTGGTGGCGAGCGCGGCGAGGGACACGACGGTCAGGGCGAAGCGCCAGGCGTTGCGGTTCATCCGGCCGCCCTCCCGATCAGGTAGGCGATGAGGACGAGCGGCCAGATCATGGCGAGGAGGTAGAGGAATTTCACTGGTCCTCACCGGCCCGCAGGCTGATCAGCTGGTCGACCATGGTGTCGATGTGGTCGGCCTGCTTGCGGAGGGCGGCGGCGATCCGGTGTGCACCGGTCGGCCCGACCTCCAGGTGCCCGTCATCCGTCTCGACGGACAGGCAGACCTGCGGGCGGTCGCTGAACGGCCACTGCACCAGGCTGACCCCGACGAGGCTCGTTGGCCCGTGCTCGGGGGTGTCGGCCAACGCCCACTCCGGTTCGCTCCGGTGCGTGATCTCCGCCTTCGCCGGCGGATGCCGGTAGCCGTGCTGGAACACGCACCACGACGGGCAGACCAGCCGCACGTCTCCGGCGTCCAGGGTGGTGACGGTGGTGGTGCCGTCCGCGTTGCGACGCGGCTGCGGGGCCACGATCGGCCGGTCCTTGCTCATCGGCCGGCCTCCTTGTCGAGGGCGGCGACGAGCTGGCGGAGGCACATCTCCAGGCCGACGGCGGCGCGGATCATCGCGTCCCTGTCGTGGATGTTCGCGGCGGCCTTCTCGTCGAGGGTCTTGCGGGCTCGGCGGAGCGCCTCGCTCAGGGATGAGGCGTTGGGGAGCGCGTCGGTCTCCGGGTCGTACAGCGCGGTGTACGACTCGCTGGGGTTGGTACTCATCCGGCGCTCACCCCCTGCGCGATGAGGCGGAGGAGGGCGGCGTACTCGCCCCTGGTGGTGCCGTGCCGGACGGGCGGGGCGGCGGCGAGGAGGTCCTGCTCGGCGGCGAACGCGGCCTCGGTGGGCCCGTGCAGCTGCTCGGCGAGGACCAGGCAGCGGGCGAGACGAATGGGCTCCAGCATCTCCGCGTGGGGCCGCTTCGCGTCGAGGGTGTCGGCGAGCTGGCCGAGGAGGGTGATGGTGTCGTCGCTGAGGGCGAGTGGCGTCGTCATGCTGCCACCGCCGGGCGGCCGGCGCGGACGCGGCGCAGAGCCTCGTCCATGTCGGGGTCGCTGTCGCCGGGGTGGTGCGGGTCTACGCACGCAGGGGTGCGCGTGAAATGATCGGCCATGGCCGATGCCTCCTGGTCTAGTCAGGATGGTGTTCGGTCTGGGGTCGGGTGACGCGGCCGCTCCAGGTGTTCCACCACCTGGGAGCTGTCACCCGGCCCTGCTCTATGTGGTTGTCGGGCCTGGCCCGTTCTTCTTGATCGCCGCGTCAACGGCGTTCCAGCTCTTCCCGAGTTCCCTGGCCACATCGGCCACGGTCCCCAGTTCGGCCACGCCGTCGAGCAAGGCGAGCGCTCTTCGTTTGGCGGATTCGGATACGAGGGTCTGGAGCTGTTCCACCAGCTCGTCCTCCCCGCGGACCCGTTCCCGCCATGGGATCGCGTTCACGGGACGACTCTATCTAACCCAGGCTTAGACGCGCAAGGGCTACGCGGCATGTCGCGCCTTCTCGTCCTCGGTCATCCACGCCTTCAACTGCGCCCACACGTAGGGCGGGTACCGGGTGTCGCACCACCCGCACCGGACAGCCTTCTCGCCGGGCGCCAGCCGCAGCACCGCACCGCACAGCGTCCCGGACGGATCGATCGCCGGGCAGTGCCCGATCCGCCGGCCCCGATCGACTGCCGGGACGGGGGCGATGATCGAGGTCACGGACCGGCTCAGCTCCCGGATGTCCGCCGCGAACTCGCCGGCGTCGGGCCAGGACACTGCCACCCACGGCATGTTCGCCAGCAGCCCGCTCACCGCGGCGCGAAGCCGGGCCTCGATGCCGCCGCCGTCCGGTGTGGCCACAGTGTGCCCACGGTCCCGGCAAATGACAGTCAGCCACTGCTCTGCCGTGCCCACCAGGCCACCCGGTCCGCGCAGGTCGAGGATGTCCTCGACGACCGGCAGCGGGGCGTACACGGGCTTCGAGCCTCGGCCGCCACCGTTCCCCCCGGGCGGGGCGAGGAACGGCAGCAGCCCGGCGTACAGGTCGGGCAGGCACTCCAGCCGAACCCTGGTCGCCTTCACACACCCGCGGCACAGGTAGCCGTCGTCGTCCATCTGCTGCTCGCACAGCTGGCACTGGGTCACGGCTGCTCCTTCGGCTGGTCGAGCACGCCGAGGATCCGGTCGACGGCGTTGCAGATGTGCGGGGTGCCGATCGCCACGCACTCGGCCCGCACCCGCTCGACGGCGGCCACCGCCTGGTCCCGCTCGGCGATCAGCTGCTCGGCGCCAACCGCGGCGACCAGGTCGTCGATGACGCTGTCGGTGCCGAGCCAGATGAAGTCGCCGCCGGGCCAGATCGCGGGCATGGTGTCGTCGTCCGGGTCGATGTGGCGGCGCAACGCCGCACGCAGCCGGGCCCGGAGCTCAACCGTTGCTTCCGTCTGGGCGGCAACTGACCTCCCCTTAGAAGGGCTGTCGTTTGCGGCACCCTTCGGGGGTGCCGCAACCGTGGGCTGCTGCCCCACAGTTGTGGGCTGCTGGCCCACACCTGCGTGGGCTTCTGCCCCACGCAGGTGGTTGTCGATGGCGTCGCGCAGCTGCACGAGGCGGTCCGGTGCGAGACCGATCTCGACCGACCACTGCTGGGTGTCCAGGTAGGTGATCTCCGGCAGGTACATCACCACGTCTCCGCCATCGGAGCGGGCCGAGAACTGGACGTCCTCCGGGTCGTAGTCGTCGGAGCGCCCACGAGCGTTTTCCTGGGTCCGGGAAAACGACTGGTCGGGGGCATCAGCCCGCCGGACGATCTGCCCAGCCAGGGCACCCGGCTGCCGGTACACCTCTCCTTCCCTGCTCACGCTCGCCTCCGTCCACGGGTCAGCCGATTCAGCTGGAACACGGCCAGGACGTGGTCGCCGCTCGCCTTCTTCAGCGCCGCGTCCGCTTCGGCCTGGCCGGCGGCAGCGACGCGGCGCTCATCCTTACCGGTCCACAGGATGTGGACGGCGGCCGTGGAGGCGAACCCGATGTACGCCCCGTACAGCAGCCACATCAACACGTTCGACATGACGTTTCCTCGTCTCAGAAAGGGGCTTCGTCGGAGGAGCCCGGCGCGGCCTGCGTCGGGGCGGCGGGCTGCTGCCCTCCCCAGCCGCCACTCTGCTGCGAGGGCTGCTGGTTCTGGGCGGGCCTGGCTCCGGCCCACGGGTCGGCGGCCTGGGCGCCGCCCTGCTGCCCGCCGGCGGCGGGGTTCTTCGTGACCGCGGCCGAGGCACGGAGCAGGGACGGGCCGACCTCTTCGGCGTCGATCTCGTACACGGTGCGCTTCACCTGCTCGCGGTCCTCGTAGGAGCGCTGCTTGAGGCGCCCCTGGACGATGACGCGCATGCCGCGCTTCAGGGTCTCGGCGGCGTTCTCGGCCTGCTGCCGCCACACGGAGCAGGTGAGGAACAGGCCTTCGCCGTCCTTCCACTCGTTGGTCTGCTTGTCGAAGACCCGCGGAGTGGAGGCGACGCGGAACTTCGCGACGGCGGCGCCGGCCGGGGTGAAGCGGAGCTCGGGGTCGTCGACCAGGTTGCCGACGATCGTGATCGTGGTCTCTCCGGACATCAGGGTGTCTCCGTTCAGATCAGAGGTTGAAGGTGATGGCACCGAGGGCTTCGGCGGTCGGCGGTACGAGTTCCGCGTGGAGGCAGTACGGGCAGGTGCAGGTGTGGTCGCCGTAGAGGTTGGCTTCTTCGATCAACTCAGCTCGCCCGTGGCCAACGCTGCCCTCTGCGCCGAAGCCTTTGGCTCGGAGTTCGCGCACCATGTCCTCGATGTCGTCGAGGGCTGCGGCGGTGATGTTGGGCTCCTTGTCGTAGCCGCGGACGCGAAGGTCGGCGTGCGCACTGACGAGGGTCTGGGCGGCGACGGTGAGGCGGTCCTGCCAGTGGTCGAGCTCGGACATCAGGGGGTCTCCTCCTCGGGGGGAACCGTGTCGATATCGACACGGTTGCGGGATGCTGGGTGGGTGGCCGGGCCCGATAACCGCGGGCCCGGCCGCTGTCGTGCGGTCAGGCGGCGTCCTCGTAGATCGCGCCGGTGAGGATGTCGTTTGCCATGGACGTGATGACGTCCCGGCGGGTGAGTGCCCCCTCCGCCGAGGGGGCGGGGTAGTTGGCGGGCAGGTCTCGCTCGACGGCGTCGACGATGTCGTCGATCTTGAAGGTGATGCCGGTGTGCGCCGAGAGGCCAGCGACCTGCTCCACGGCCTTCTCGGTGCGGGTGATCAGATCTGCTGCAAGGGCCTGAAGGTCCACGATCAGTTCTCCTTCTCGGTGGTGTCCGTGACCGTGTCGGTCACGGTTGTGGGCTGCTGCCCCACAGCTGCGCGGGCTTCTGACTCGCGCAGGTTGCGGAGCTTGTTGGCGTGGCGGGCGGCGAGGCCGCGGCGGCGGGCGGCGGACATTTCCTCGCGCCGCCGCTTCGCCGCCTGGATGCGGACGCGGGCAGCAGCGACCTGCTCCGCGACGATGCCGTTTACGTCCACTGCTCTCCTCGCATACACAAAGTTGATTGATGAGATTGGTGAGAATGGATCTGACCTGCTGTTTTGTAGTGACGAGAATGGTGACGAACATGGAAGTCGGAGTGACGAACATGGTGAGAATGGGAGCCCCATGTTCGTCACCATGTTCACCATGTTCGTCAGGTGAGTGCGTGAGAGAAACCGCAGGTCAGAGCCAATCTCACCAATCGCACCATGTACGTCAGCGTGTGTGTGGAGGGCTGGTGTTCGTGCCCTCTTCGACCCATGCGGTGGGCAGGAACCAGTGGGACGTTCGCTCCTTCCCGAACCCCTCCTGACGGGAGCGGATCCCGAGCTTCTTCTTCGCCCGGTCCACCGACGAGTCGCTGAACGCCTGCAGCCGGGCGACCTTCTTGATCTCCCGCGCCTCTGCTGAGCCGCCGAGATCGGCAAGGAATCCGGCCAGCCACTCGGCCACCTCGTTCGTCGACCCGCTGCTCTCGCCGTTGTTCTCTGCCCGCATGACTTCGCGGACCGATGTGGTCGACTCCGGTCCGAGGACGAACCGGGAGACGTAGGACGGGCCTTCGTCGGTGTCGACGGTGGCCGCCTGAATCGTGTAGGCGTGTGATGGCAGGCCGAGCCGGCCGAGGTTGTTCTTCTCCAGGCTCATGACGAACTCGTCCACTCCGTCTTCTCCTTCTTCCTTGGCGAACGCGATCAGCGATCGGATGAGTTGCCCGAAGGCGCCGGATCCAGCGAGGCGGCTGAGCGGATCGGCGCCACCCGCTTTCGTGAAGTGGGCCAGGCCGAGGATGGTGAAGTCGTGCCGGTCCGCGGCGGCGACCAGCGGCTCCAGCGCGGACCGGACTTCCGCTGCCCGGTAGTCGTTGATGGTGGCGTCGATCATGGAAAGCAGCGGGTCGGCGACGAGCAGCGCGACGCTGTACTCCTCGGCGGCCTTCCCCATGAGCGAGATGTCCTTCGGCAGGGTGAGGCGGGCGTGCATCTCCTCGTCGTCCTTGACGTCCACCCGGAACACCCGGTCCATGTCGGCCCCGGCAGCGACGAGACGCGGCGCGATCGTCATGGACCAGGAGTCCTCGGTCGCCGCGTAGATGACGCCCCGCGGCTTGCCGTACAGCTCACCGGGGAGCGTGCCGGTTGTGATCCGGGCGGTGATCCAGCAGGCGTACTGAGACTTGCCCAGCCCCGGCCCGCCCGCCGCGATGGCGAGCGAGTTGAGCGGGATCCGGCCGTGCGAGGTAGGCGGCGCGTCCTGCGGGGTGGTGTCCCACAGCCACCGGACGGGCCGGATACGGATCGACGAGGCAGGGGTGAGGACCAGGCGACGCGGCGACGCGGCCGCCTGCTCCGTCAGCACCTCGCCGTCGGGCGGTTCCTCATCACCGAAGAACCGTGCGGCCGCTTCGTCGAACGCGGTGGTCGTCATGCCGCCACCCAGGTCCTATCGGACGGGCGACGGGCGGCGCTCTGAATGGTCGCGAGGATCTCGCCGTCGGCAAGTCCCACCGCCTGCCCTGCAGAGACGAGTGCGTTCTCGGCTTCGTACAGGTCGAGGGCGCCCTGGTCCGCGCTCTCGTTCGCCCTGCATGCAGCGAAGTACAGGCTCGCGTTGCGGTTGCCCTCGCCCGCGTCCATGACGTGCTGCACCAGGGTCTCGACCGTCCAGTGTTTCCCGGGCCGGCGGATCCCGGACAGCGACGTCTGGCGGCGGGCCTGCCCGGGGACGCGCGGCTTCTCCTTGCGGGGCAGGAGCGTGCTCGGCCAGGCGGTGGTCGGCTTGTGGAAGACGTTGCCGGTGCCGGGCCACTGGTAGCGGCACCCCGAGGAGTGCACGGACGGGGCCAGCAGGATGTACCCGTTGTGCTTGAAGTCGATGCCGGGGAACGGCTCGCCGGGCAGGTCGAACCCGGGTGATAGGTACAGCATGTGGAGGCCGTCGCCGCCGGTGATCTGCATGGTGGTGCCGGGCAGGACGCCGACGCGCTGCTCCAGGGCGCACAGGGATGTGTGGCCGTCGTTGCGCGGGTCGACGTCGAGGACTGCCCACCCGTTGAGCTTGCACGGCGCGCCGATGTTCGCGTCCGGCTCCTCCGTCCACCATCTGCGGATGAGGTTGGTGTCGGTGGTGGCGGCGTGGAAGCCGTGGCAGGTGGCCACGCCGCACTGGCATTCTTCTGGGCGGTGCTTGATGTAGATGCTGCTCTTGATGTCGCAGCGGGCGCAGTTGGCGTAGGGCGCTTTGCTGCGGCGGACCCTGAAGACCTTGATGCCGAGGGCGGCGTAGGCCAGGGCGGCGTCGCGGTGGTTCTTCGGGATCTTCGTGCCGTCGTTCACGAACTGGGCTCTCTTCTGCGAGCTGGGATGAGTGTCCGTGTCGGGCGGGCCGCCAGTGGATGGCGGCCCGCCGCAGGTCACCCGGCTTCTCGCAGGTGTCCGGTCAGTTCGTCGGCGAGCTGGGTGATGGCCTGTTGCCAGCGGCGCGCGGCGGCGCGGCGGCAGATCTCACTGGGCTGGGCTTCGAGGTCGGCGCGGATGGCGCCCAACGTGACGTGGAAGCGTGCCTGTTCGGCGACGAGCGCCAGGTGCTGGGCGCCCTGCTCGTCCATCTCAGGGAGCTCGACGGGGTTGTCGACCGGCCACTGGCCGGGGCGGCGCTCGCTCATGCTGCCTTCTCCTTGTGGTCGGCCGGCTGATGGAAAGCGGCGCGGAGTCGGGCGCGCTGCAGGTCGGTGAGGGGCGGCGCCTGGGCGACGATGCGCCGGACGCGGGCCCAGTACGCGGCGTCGCCGTGGTCGGTCCCGGCCGGGCGGCCGAGGGTGTCCTCGGCCGCCGCGGTGGTGTGCTGGTCGGTCACGGGCGGACCGCCTGGCTTGCGACCTCGCGTGCCTTGCCGGTGAAGTCGGTGAACTCGACCTCGAACGGCTTGGGGAGCGGCGTGACGTCGAGGCCGAGGGACTCGGCGATGAGGTAGCGGATCATGCAGTCCGTGACGAACTTGTCTCGGCCCGGCGAGGTGAGGATGGTGGTCCGCCCGTTGCCGATGTGGACGCAGCCGTAGAAGTTGGCGTCGGTGATCGACGACTCGATGACCCGGATGCCCAAGGCGGTGAGCACCTGGTCGAGGGGCCGGTTCATGATCTGCCCGGTGGTGACGGTGGCCCGGGTGATGGCCGGTTCCGCCTGTCCGGGGTTCGACTGTCGACTGTCGGTGGCGTCTGAGATAATCATGGTGAATCGGCCCTCTCTGCTCTTCACGGGGTCTGGGTGGTCGGTTCGCTCGAAGCCGTCGCAGTTACCGCTGCGGCGGCTTCGCTGATTTCCGGGGAGATGTGCAGGACCCGGAGCAGGTCCGCGGTGATCGCCCGGTATGCCCGGCCGGCCCTGATGACCTGGCACGGGAAGTCGCCCGATTTGGCCAAGGCGTATGCCGTTGTGCGACCCAGTCCGAAGGCCCGAGCCGCTGTCTCGATGTCCACCACCGCAGGCAGTGCGAGCACCTCGGTACGGGTGAGCGGTCGACGCTCCGTTGCGGTTGTCATAATTCGTGGCACTCCTTGCGGAAGTTGCTTCCTGAGGAAGTAGCCCGAGTGTGCTCGGTGCGTTCTATGGATGTCAAGCCATGTTGTCTTGTGCGCACACAGAAGTCGTGGGAACGTCTCCGCTGTGACACAGCGTCCGCTCTGGCGCAGTCCGTGCCAGTTGGTCCGCACACAGAAACCGTGGGAGTCTCGCTGTCATGGCACAGGAATCAAGCGCGCCCGACTGGTCGACGAGGCTGGCCCTCTCGATCGCCGCCGAGGTCAGGCGACACCGTCAAGCCCAAGGGCTGAGCGCTCAGCAACTTTCGGATCGCTGCGCCGCAATCGGTATGCCTATCCAGCGCTCAGTCCTGGCGAACCTGGAGAGCGGCCGGCGGACCACAGTCACCGTTGCCGAAGTGCTGGTACTAGCTCATGCCCTAGGGGTTCCGCCTGGGGTTCTCATGTTCCCAGTCGGTCACGAGTCACAAAGTGAGTCACTACCGGGCGGCTACATGGAACCCTACGCGGCCGTCGAATGGATTTCGGGGCGCGTTTTCATTGATCAAGACGTATCAGATGAATTCTTTGAGACGCCGCTAGGGCTGGTCCGTCTACACCAGGATGCGGTGCGACAGCTGCAGCAGCGGATGCGTAAGCGCAGTGAAGCGGCACGGCGAATGGTTTCGCTTGAGCTCGAATATTCCGACGCGGCGGCGCTGGAGGGGCAGGCAGAAGCTGAATTGGATCTGGCTGATGAGGAATTGCGGAGGATCTCGGTTCCCGGCCTGATCAACGGGGATGAGCATCATCGGATCGCTCGCCGTCGCCACGAGCTATCGGAGCAGCTGTCCGACGCGCGTAGACGGGCGGAGTCGCTGAGGGATCAGCTCCGCTACGCCAGGACTTGGGCGGACTCGACTGAAGAGGAAGTGCACCTGAGTGACGCCGCGGTTCGAAAGTATCGAGACGAAATTGCCTCCAGAGGGCTGGTTCTCCCTCTGCTCCCGCGCGAGCTCTCTTACCTAGCCCCGAATGCTGGTTTCCTGGAAGACAGGGTTGCAAAGCCGAAGGCATTTGATCTTCGCGTCAAGTCCAGCGAGCAGAGCCCTATGAGTATCCGAGAGGAGGAGGTCGACTGGGGCCAGGTTATGCGTGAAAGAGATGCAAGAGTGGAGGCGGAGGGCGCTTCCGAAGCCGGTGAGAGCCAGAATTCGGAACCCCAAGAAGACGTTAGCTTTACTCAGTCGAGAGAGGCGTACACTGCGTCGGCGGCAGAAGAGATTGCGGAAGCCCTGGCGCGAGTGCTTGAGCGGAAAGGGATGCGGCTTGTACACGAGTCGGAAGATGGCGAGGGAGAGGGCGCATAGCCGCAGAGCACTTCATCGCTTCCACTCGGTCTCGATGGCGTCGTAGTCGAAGTATCCGCCGTCGGGCATGCGGCCCGGCCGCGGCTTCCGCAGCGTGACTTTCAGCAGTGTTCGCAGCACGGTGCGCCGGCGGTCGAGATCGAGTCCTTCCCACGCCTTGCGCACATCGGGCACGCCGACCAGGCCGACGAGCGGGTCCTTGACCGCGGCCCTGGCCAGTTGCGCGGTGGCGCCTTCGAGCTGGGCGCGGGCGACGTCCGAGCCCTCGGCGAACTGGGCCATGTCGACGGTGCCGGCGCCGAACAGTGCGGCGAGGTCGGTGAGCCGGCGGCGGATCTGCTCGCTCTCCAGCTGCAAGGCGGCGACGTTGACCCCGTCCGGTGCGGGCTGCAGCAGGTCGGCCGCGTCGTCGCGTGACAGGCGCTCGATCAGCAGGTCCTGGATGTACCGGTCGAGGACTTCGGCCTTCCGCCCACCGCCGCACTGGTTCTGACATCGGTAGCTCGGGTAGTTGCCCCCGCCGGCGAGGGTGCAGATGACTGTCTGCTTGCACCCTTCGTAGCCGCACTCGTAGATCAGCGATCCGAACCACTTCGGTGTCGGGCCGGGGGTTGTGGTCCGGGCCGGGTTCGTCAGGACCGCCACAACGGCCCTGAAGCGCGGCTCATCGACCGCGGCCTCCCACTTGCCCTTCCCGATCTCCTCGCCCCTGTACACGGCGATGCCGGCGTTCCTCGGCCGCAGCAGCAGGTCCCGTGCGGTGCCGTGCTCGATGGGCTTGCCCTGCGTCGACAGCAGCCCCTTGCCGGCGAGCCACCGTACCCAGCCCTTGATCGAGCCGCCGGCAAGGATCTGGTCCGTGCCCGCGTCCAGTGCCGCGGCCTCTTCGGGGACCAGCTTGGTCATGTCGAGGACGGGCACGTCGATCTCCTCGCCGGTGCCCTTCACGGTCTTCTTCTTCGTCTCGCCGGTGGGCACACCCCACCCGAACGGCCGCAGGCCTCCGGACCAGAGTCCGGCCTTCGCCTTCTGCCGACGGGCGGCGGCGACACGGTGGCCCTTGTGCTCGGATTCCTGCCTGGCGACGGCACCGAGGATGCGGGCGGTCATCCGACCAGACGGTGACGACAGGTCGATGGACCCGGCCTGGCATGTGTGCGTGGACACTCCGCGCCGCTCGGAGAGGTCGATGTACTCCTCCAGCTCGGTGGGGGAGCGGTGCAGCCGGTCGGTGTGCCACGCGATCACGATCGTGGCGGTGCCCAGTTCGAGGTCGGCGAGCATCCGGCGGTAGTCCTTGCGGAGCTTCCCGCTGAACGCGGACACGTCGTTGTCGACGTACACCTCTACGACGTCCCAGCCGTTGCGTTCGGCGAGGGCCTCGCAGTCCTCGCGCTGCCGGTCGACGCCGAGGTTGGCGCCGGTGCGGTCCTGGCTGATGCGGCAGTAGATGACGGCGCGCTGACGGCCGCCTGTCGCAGTGTCGATGGCGGCGCGAAGAGTGGGGCTCATGCTCCGAGTGTCCGTCAACAGAGGTGCCTTTGTCATGGGTTCGGGAAGACAACGCTCCTCGCCAGCCTGCTGGGTGCGGTCGGGGAGCAGGAGCGGATCGTGCTCGCCGAGGACTCCGCCGAGTTGCGTCCGGACCATCCGCACGTCGTACGGCTGGAATCGCGTCCTGCCAACCAGGAGGGTGCCGGGCAGGTGACGCTCCGGGACCTGGTGCGACAGGCCCTGCGTATGCGGCCCGACAGGCTGGTGGTCGGGGAGGTACGGGGTGCGGAAGTCACCGAACTGCTGGCTGCGCTGAATACCGGCCATGAGGGCGGCTCGGGGACGGTCCACGCAAACGCGGCCGAGCACGTCCCGGCCCGGCTGGAGGCGCTGGGGACGGCGGCGGGGTTGGACCGTACGGCACTTCACAGCCAGCTGGCGGCGGCGCTGTCCGTGGTGGTTCATCTCGTACGGGACCGGGCCGGGCGGCGGCGGATTGCCGAGGTCCAGGTTCTGGAGCGGGATGCGGCGGGACTGGTGGTGACCGTACCGGCACTGCGGTGGGGCGCGGCCGGATTCGAGCGCGAGCGGGGCTGGGAGCGGCTGCGGTCGCTGATCGGGGGTGAGCTGTGACCGGTGCGGAGGTGGCGATGCCGGAGGCGGTGCATGCGGCGGCGCTGTGCGCGGGAGCAGCTGCCTGGCTGGTGGTGGCCGGGCGGGGCCAAGGGCGCCGGAGAGCAAGGGAGTTGTTCGTCGAAGGGGCTGCGGAGTCGCCCCCGGGGAAGCGATGGGAGAGCGGTCGGAGGCGGCTCCAGGTGTGGCTGAGCGGGCGGCGGGAGCTGCTGTGCCTGCCGGTGGCTCTGGTTCTGGGGGTCCTTGGCGAGTCCGTTCTGCCGATGGCCGCTGGGGCGGTCGCGGTGCCGCTGGTACGGCGATGGCTGCGGAGAAGGAAGTTGCGCGAGGACCGGGAGCACCGGGCCGACGGAGTGGTGGACCTGTGCGGTGCGGTGGTGGGTGAGCTGAGGGCCGGCCGCGAACCGGGGCAGGCGCTGCTCGTCGCGGTCCGCGGAACAGGGGCGTTGGGCGTGGCGGAGGCGGGGGTGTCGGCTGCGGCGCGGTTCGGGGGCGATGTCCCGGGAGCACTGGGACAGGCGGCCTGCGAACCGGGCCTGGACGGGCTCGCCGGAGTGGCCGCCTGCTGGCGGGTGGCGGTTGACGGCGGGGCCGGACTCGCGGCCGGTCTGGACCGGCTGGAG
>NZ_JAFMPZ010000497.1 GCF_017353455.1 Streptomyces laculatispora | reverse complement strand
TCCGCGCCCACCGCGATCACCGCACTGGACGTGGCCGATGCCCAGGCCTCCCGCGCTCTCGGCCGCGCGGAGGCGACCCGCACCCCGCTGGCCCACCACCGCACGGACACCGGCCGCGGTCTGGCCGCCCTGATCCCCCAGGAAACCGCCGAGGCGCACGCCCGCGCCCTGCTGGCCCCGCTCACCGAGCCCCTCGTCGAGACGCTGCGCTGCTGGCTGAGCCTGCACGGCAGCTGGGACCGCACGGCGACCGCCCTCCAGGTCCACCGCAACACGGTCCGCCAGCGCATCGGGCGGTGCGGGGTGTTGCTGGAAACGGATCTCGACGACATGGATGTACGTACGGAGTTGTGGCTCGCCCTGCGCCAGGAGTGATCCCGCACGCACCAGGCGTACGGAGGGCCCGTTCCGGCCACCCTGATGTGTCCCGCCCGTCGGCACATGACATATTGCAGTGGCAAAGGGGGGCCGAATGGCACGGGATTACGACAGCCAACTGCTGGAATCGGTGGGGGTACGCCGACGCCGGATGCGGGACGCGCTCCTGTTCGGCGCCCAGCGCGCGCGGCGGACGGCGGACGAACGCCTCGGGAAGGTGTTCGCGGGGATCGCGATCACGGCGGTGCTGTGCGCGGGGTGCGTGGGGTGGTCGTTCCTCCAGCACACCCTGGACAAGCAGAAGGCCGAGCAGGAGAAACAGCAGCGGCAGGCGCAGCAGTACGAGCAGCCCTCGCCCACGCCCTCGGCCCCGGCCGGTTCGACGAAGCCGGCGCAGCCGTAGGCAGCGCTCGTGCTTGCGCCGGGATTCACCGACACAGGATTCCACGGGTCCGCGGACCGCTTTATTCGCTTGGTTCGCTTTGCCCAATTGGACCGAAATTCCAGGAAATCGCGATGATAGGTTTTCGTAAGTGGTGAGTACAGCAATGACTTCCCGGGCGGAAATGAGCCGGGTGACCCTGGTGGGTGAGCGGCGTCGGGCCGACATCGTGCTGCCCTCCGACACTCCTGTCGGTCAACTCCTTCCGGACCTCCTGCAGTTGCTGGACGACCGGGCCGCATCGCGGCCGTTGACCCGGCAGTTGCTCACCGCGGACGGCTCGGCCCTTCCGCACGACAGCACCCTGGCGTCGGCCGGGATCGGCGACGGCGCCGTGCTGCGGCTCGTCCGGACCCACGCCGCGCCGCCCGCACCGGTGGTCCACGACGTCACGGATCAGGTGGCCGACAACCTCGACATGCAGGCCTGGCGCTGGCGTCCGGCCGCACGGCGGGCCGCTGCGGGGGCGACGACGGTGGCCTTCGCGGTGATCGCCGCGCTGCTCGCCCGCAGCGAGTTCCCGCTCACCGCGCTGGCGGGCGCCCTGGCGGCCGTCACCGTCGTCCTCCTGGTGGCCGGTGCGCTCGTCGCCCGGCTCGGGCGGGGCAACCGCGGTCTGGCGACCGCGCTGTTGCTCGCCTCCAGCGTGCTCGGGATCCTCACGGCCTGGACGGCCGCCGACGCGTACAACTGGTCCGGGGCGCTCCGGCTGGCCGCCGTGGCGGGCGCGGTGACCCTGTCGCTGGCGCTGCTCGGCTTCTTCTCACCGCTGGGCCGGGGCGGCCTCATCGGCGCCATGGCGACGGCCTCCCTGACCGTGGTCTGGGAGGCCATCGCCGCCGTCACGTCGGACGTCGCCCGGCTCGGTGCCGTGATGGCCGTGGTCTCCGTGGTGCTGCTCGGCCTGCTGCCCCGGATCGCCCTGATGGCTTCGGGGCTCACAGCGCTCGACGACCGGCGCTCGGGCGGGGTGTCCGTCAGCCGTCACGATGTCGGCAACGCGCTGGCCGCCACGCATCGCGGGCTCGCCCTCGCGACCCTCGCCACCTCGGTGTCGGCGGCCGCCGCAGGCTGGCTCCTCACCCTGGCCGGCCGGCCGACCGTGTGGACCGTGCTGCTGCCCTCGCTCGTCGCGGTGGTGCTCCTGTCCCGGGCCCGGGCGTTCCCGCTGGTGGCCGAGGTGGTGGCGCTCTTCGCGGCCGCCGCGGTCCTCGTCGTCCGTCTGGTGATGCTCTGGATGGATCACGCCGGGGGCGCCGGGCCCATCGCCGTGCTGTGCGCGGCGGCGCTGCTGCCCCTGCTCGCGCTGGCGGTGGAGCCGCCGGAGCACGTACGGGTCCGGCTGCGGCGCACCGCCGACCTCGTCGAGTCCATCGGCGTGGTGGGGCTCTTCCCGCTCACCGTCGGCGTGTTCGGCATGTACGGGCAGCTGCTCAACAAGTTCTGACGACTGACACCACATGCGCGGGCGCTCCGGGCGGGGCATCGAAGCGGAGATGAAGGACAGACATGCCGAACGCGGACAACTGGCAGAGCGATGTGCTGCGCGACCTGAGCGGCACCGCCGCCCCGCAGGGCACAACGGGCACGACAGGCAGGCCGGGCACGACGGACACCGGCGAACGGACGGCACCGGCGCCGCTCCAGGCCCAGATCCAGGCCCAGGCACCTGCGCCGGCGCAGGTGCCGCGCACCCCCGCCTACACGGAGAGCGCCCCCTACGCGGCGCAGGGCGCCCGGCCCCTCGGCGCACCGGACTCGCGGGCGGTGGTGGACCGGGAGCTGGCCGGCACGGCGCGGCGGCCGCAGCAGGGTGAGTCGCTCGCCGTACGGGCCTCGCGCGCCCTGCGCCGAATCGTTTCCTCCTCTGCCGCGCGCGAGGTCGCCGAGATCACCCGTACCGCCGAGGTGCTTCAGCGGCCGGTGACGACCGGGCGGCAGATCGCCGTCACGTCCATCCGGGGCGGCGCGGGCAAGACGACCGTCGCCGCGCTGCTCGGCACGGCGTACGCGCACTACCGCCAGGACCCGGTCCTCCTCGTCGAGGCCGATCCGGCCCTCGGCTCGCTGCCGTTGCGGCTCGGTGCCGAGACGCTGCGGTGGACCACGGCCGATCTCGCGGACATCGTGGAGCCGCAGATGTCGCTGCTCGACGTCACCGGCTATCTCGTCCAGCTCCCCGAAAACGCCTGGCTGCTGCCCGGCAGCCAGGGCCGGATCGGGGCGATGCTGGACACCGCTACGTACGAACGGGTCATGGTGGCACTGCGCCGCTACTTCAGCGTGACCGTGGTCGACTGCGAGACGCTTCCCGCCGAGGTCGCCCGGGTCGCCCTCACGGCCTCCCAGGCCCGTGTGCTGGCCGCCCCCGCCACGCTGGACGGCGTCACGAGCACGTACGCGGTGCTGCAGTGGCTGCAGGGGCTGCCCCGTCATGTGATCGCCGGGACCGTGGTCGTCCTGTCCAGCACGGTGGCACGGCCCGGCATCGACGTGGAGGCGGCCGCGGACCGGCTCCGGTCCACCGGTGCGAGCGTCCACGTCCTGCCCTACGACCGGCATCTGGCGGCGGGCGGGGCCCTGCGCACCGAACTGCTCGCCCGGCCGACGCGGCTGGCCGCAACCCGGCTGGCGGCCGAGGTGTTCGAGCTCTCCCAGAAGCGCCGGTGACCGCGATGAAGCCGTCCCCGAGTCCCCGAGCGACACCGGCACCACCGCCGATACCGAGGCCGATGACACCCCCGAGCCCACGCACGCACCACGAACCGGCCGTGAACTCCGGACGGAGCCGATGAGTACCCGCCTGATCCACCGCCCCGCCCGGACCACCCGCCCGCCGGCCGTGACCGCGCCTCGCACCATCGAGGCGCCGCCCAACCTGCCCGAGGGCAAGGCGGGCAACATCGCGATGTCGCTGCTGCCGGTAGCCGGGGTCATGTCGTCCGTCGTGATGATGACGGTCGTCCGCAACAGCCAGTTCGCCGGACTCGGCGCGATCATCCTCGTGGTCACTGTCATCGGCTCCGCGGCCCTGCTCCTCTCGCAGCGCGGCAAGGCCCAGCGCACGCGCCGTACGCAGCGCGAGGCCTACCTCGCCTATGTGGAGGACCTGCGCGAGGAGTTGTCGGCCGAGGAGCGCGAACGGCGGGGGCGGGCGGATGTGCTGAACCCGTCGCCGTACTCCCTGTACGACATCGTGCGCGACCCGGCCCGCCTCTGGGAGCGGCGACGGGTCGACGACGACTTCCTGCGGGTACGGGTCGGCACCGGCGAGATGCCGGTGCGGGACCTGCAGATCGCCGAGCAGGGCTCGTCCGTCCTCACGCCGCCCGACCTCTTCATGCTCAACGAGGCCTCGGCCGTGGTGAACCGCTTCCGCAACGGGACCGAACTGCCGCTGACCGTCCCCCTCGACCGCGTCGGCAACGTCAGCGTCATCGGCCCCCGCGAGGACGGCCTGCGCCTCGTGCGCGCCCTGCTCGTCCAGGCGGCGGCCCTGCACGCGCCCGACGACGTGGCCGTCGCCGTCGCCGCACCGGGCGACCGGATAGCGGACTGGGAGTGGGCCAAGTGGCTGCCCCACCTGCTCGATCCCGAGCAGTTCGACGGCCCGGTCGCCGCCCGCCGCATCGCACCGTCCGCACCCCAGCTGGCCCGACGGCTCGACGCGGAACTGCGCCGCCGGGCCTCCTACGCCGCCGAGGTCCGCCGCGGACTGGCCGGGCGGGACGCGCTGTCCATGAACTCCCGGCTGCTCGTGGTCACCGACGGGCACGGCGAGGACGCCGTCGACCTGCCGCGTCCCGACGACGCCGTCGGACTGCGCGAGATGGGCGTCACCGTGGTGCACCTGCTCGAACAGCGGGTGCAGGAACCCGGACACGTCAACGTACGCATCACCGTCGACGGCACCGACGTGACCATCGAGGACCTGCGCGAGGCCGAGCCGGTCCAGGCCCACGGCACGGTGGACGAGGTCGGTGTGCCGTTCGCCGAGGGCCTGGCCCGGATGCTCGCCCCGATGCGGCTCTCCGCCGAGTCCCTGGTGGACGCCCCGCTGTCCGGTCCGGTCGAGTTCGCCACGATGCTCGGCATCGACGACGTGGCCCGGCTCGACCTGGACCGGCTGTGGGCGCCGCGCGGGGAGCGCGCCTTCCTGCGCGTCCCGATCGGCATCAGCGACTCCCACGAGCCGGTGCTGCTGGACCTCAAGGAGTCCTCCGAGCTCGGCATGGGCCCGCACGGGCTGTGCGTGGGCGCCACCGGATCCGGGAAGTCGGAGCTGCTGCGGACCCTGGTCCTCGGCCTGGTGGCCACCCATCCACCCGAGGACCTCGCGCTCGTCCTGGTCGACTACAAGGGCGGCGCCACCTTCGCCCCGTTCGCGGACCTGCCCCATGTCGCGGGCGTCATCACCAACCTGGAGAACCAGGCGGGCCTCGTCGAGCGGGTCCACTCCTCGCTCGCGGGTGAGGTCAAGCGCCGCCAGCAGGCCCTGAAGGACGCGGGCAACGTCGCCGACATCGGGGACTACGCGGCCCTGCGCGCTTCGAGGCGGCCGGACCTCGACCCGTTGCCCCACCTCTTCGTCGTGATCGACGAGTTCGGCGAACTGCTCACCGCCAAGCCGGACTTCATCGACCTGTTCCTCTCCATCGGCCGGATCGGACGCTCCATCGGCGTCCATCTGCTGCTCTCCAGCCAGCGCATCGAGGGCGGCAAGCTCAAGGGCCTGGAGACCTACCTCTCCTACCGGCTCGGCCTGCGGACCTTCTCCGCCGACGAGTCGCGCACGGTCCTGGACACCACGGACGCCTTCCACCTGCCGCCGCTGCCCGGCTTCGGCTATCTCAAGGTCGACACCAGCCACTACGCCCGGTTCAAGGCGGGCTACGTCTCGGGCGGATACCGAGGGCCCGCCCGGCGCACCGACGAGGAGGAGACCGGGCCGCTCGCCCTGGAGTACGAGGCGTTCAACACCCTGGCCGGACCGGACAGCACGCAGCAGGACCGGGAACCCACGTCCCGCCGCCGCGAGACCGGCCCGACCGAACTCGGGATCATGGTCGCTCAGTTGAACGGCGCAGCTGCCGGGGTACGCAGCATCTGGCTGCCCCCGCTGCCCTCCGCGATCGCCCTGGACGCGGTCGCCGGCCCGCTGGACGTCGGCCCGCGCGGCATGCGCCTGGCCGGGGCCCGCACGGGCGGCGGCCGGGTCGGTACACAGCAGCAGGGTCCGCTCCGGGTGCCGCTCGGCCTGCTGGACGACCCGGCCAAGCAGTGGCAGGGGCAGTGGTTCCTGGACCTGACGGTGGCCGGCGGCCACGCGGCCGTGATCGGCGGCCCGCAGTCCGGCAAGACGACGCTCCTGCGCACGCTCGTCCTCTCCCTCGCGCTGACCCACACCCCGCAGGAGGTCGGCGTCTACGGACTCGACCTGGTCGGCGGCGGCCTCCAGGCGCTGGCGGAGCTGCCGCACGTGGGTGGCATCGCGGGCCGCGCCGACCGGGAGCGCGCGGCCCGCACCGTCGAGGAGGTCCGCGCCATGCTCGCCGTGCGCGAGGACCTCTTCCGCGAGCACGGCATCGACTCGGTCGAGCAGCTGCGCACCCTGCACGCGGCGGGGCGGCTGCCGCAGCTGGCGTCCGCCGAGATCGTGCTCGTCATCGACGGATTCGGCGCGCTGCGCGACGACTTCGACGACCTCGACGACGCGGTCGCGGACATCCTCAAGCGCGGCGGCGGGTACGGCATCCACGTCGTCGCGGGCATGCTGCGCTGGAACGACGTACGCATCGCCATCCAGTCCAACTTCGGCACCCGCGTCGAACTGCGGCTGAACGATCCCAGCGAGTCGAGTGTCGACCGCAAGCTCGCCGCGACCCTGTCGCCCGACGAGCCCGGCCGGATCCTCACCGACGGGAAGCTCTTCGCCCAGGTCGCCCTTCCCCGTACGGACGGGGTGGCCGACACGGCGGACCTTGGCGCGGTCCTGGAGCGCGCCGCGCGGACGGTCCGCGCCACCTGGCACGGTGATGTCGCCCAGCCCGTCCGGGTGCTGCCCCACGTCCTGGAGCCGAAGCTGCTGCCGGGTCCGGTCACCGAGCCGCATCGGGTCCCGCTCGGCCTCGACCAGTCGGCGCTGGCGCCCGCCCTGCTCGACCTGTTCGGCCACGACCAGCACCTGCTGGTGCTGGGGGACAGCGAGTGCGGCAAGACGAACCTGCTGCGGACGGTCGCGCACGGCCTCGTCGACCGCTACGGCGAGGACGACCTGGTGTTCGCGGTGATGGACCCGAGGCGCTCGCTGCGCGGGGTGGTCCCGGAGGAGTTCAACGGGGGCTACGCGTACAACTCCAAGCTGTGCGCCGGGCTTTCGGCCGGGATCGCCACCGAGCTGGAGAAGCGGCTGCCCGACGAGAACGCGCGCCTGGAGGACCTGGAGCCGGGCAGCTGGGGCAAGGGCCCGCGCATCGTGGTCCTGGTCGACGACTACGACGTCCTGACGACCGCGGGCCAGTCGCCGCTGGCCGCGTTCCTCCCGTACATCCCGTCGGCGGTCGACATCGGTCTCCACTTCGTGCTGACACGACGGGTGGCCGGTGCGTCGCGCGGCATGTACGAGCCGCTGGTGCAGGGCCTGCGGGAGTCGGGGGCTTCGGCCCTGGTGATGACCGGCGACCGGAGCGAGGGCCAGCTGTTCCCCGGGGTGTACGCCTCGCAACAGGCCCCGGGCCGCGGCACGTTCATCCAGCGGGGCCGCCCGAACCGGCTGGTCCAGACGGTGTACGCACCGTGAGCGACCCGGTGAACCACCGTAACGACCGCTGCCGAACGACGAAGGGCCGGACGACTCCATGACGAAGGACGTCATCGCGCTCACCGCCCGCATGCCCGACCCGTGGACCGTGCTCGCGGGCCTGCTCTCCGGCGGCCCGGACAAGCTGGTGGGCGCGCGGGGCGACGGCGCCGTGGTGCAGCTCTGCGACACGCAGGGGCGCCCGCTCGTCTCGGTCGAAGCACCGCTGCTGGTCGCGGTGGAGGGCGAGGCGGAGCGGCTGCTCGGTGCGACACCTCCACCCGTGCCGTACTGGTGGACGGAGGCCCGCGCCACCACGGGGGTCGCGGAGGCGGAACAGCTCGCGGGTACGTTCGCGACCCGGCTCACCGCACTGGTGGGCGGCTCGGCCTGGCCGCCGGACGCAGCGGGCTCGCTCACCGTGGTGCCGTCGGACGGGGTGAGCGTCGCCCCGGCACCGGCCGCCGCGCAGCCCGCCGTCGACGTGCTCACCGAGAGGGTCGCCGTCGTCATCCAGGACCGCCCGGTTGTCGCGATGACGGCCTGGCTCTCGGACGCCTTCCGCGCGGCCGCCGAGGCGGGGCTCGGCCTCCAGATCGTCAGCCCGGCGGGGACCACGCTCTCCCCCGCCGTACGCGACAGCCTCGGCGGATGGCCGTCGCGCTGGATCGTCCAGGACGAGCGGGACGGGTACTACGACGGCCTCACGGGCGCCGTACTGCGGTGGCAGGACGGCGCGTTCAGCCCGCCGGCCTCCCCGGACGCTTCAGAGGAGGACCCGCACACGCAGGTGGCGGCCGCCTACCAGGAGGTAGCGGACACGGGCGAGCGCCAGCTCGGCCTGACCTTCCGCATGGTCCACCCGGCGGACGACCGGCTGGTGCTGGGCGGCGGCCTGGAGACGGTGTGGCGGCAGCTGACGGGGAGGCCCCCGGCCGGCTGGGGTACGTCAGAACCGGCCAACCTGCCATGGTCGCTGCGCCAGTTGACCGACGTGGCTCATCGCAGGGCGCCGGAACCGACGTGGCTCGTCGTGGTCGGCAGCCCGGACCGGCCGGGCCTCGCCACCGTACGCATCACGCGCACGGAGGCGGGCGTCGAGGAGCACGTCACGATGGCGCTCGGCTATGGAAGCGGCGAGGAGGTTCCGACCGACGCCCTGCCGGCCCTCGCGGAGGCCCTCGCCACCCGGCACCCCCTCCAGTCGATGCTCGTACAACTTCGCAAAGCGCGACGTGACATGGCGGTACCCGCGCACTTCGAGGGACCGGGCGTTCCGCTGGCCTTCGTGCTCGGCGCGGAGGAGGTCCGCACCCTGCCGGGCGACCGCGCCCGCCGCACGCCCCTGCCGGAGGCACCCCTCCCCCTCGGCCCGAAAACGCGCCCCGCGCTGTACTACCCGCTGCCGGGCGACCCGTCGGACCTGTCGGGCTGGCAGGACTTCGAGCGGCTGATGCGCCATCTCAAGGGGGCGCCGTGACCGCGCCCGATGTCATGGCTTGGCAACAACGACAATCTGTCCGATTGCTGATTGCAGTAGCGATGCGTGAGTTGATAGACATGTATTCGATCAATAAGGCATTCGTTCGAGTGGGCGGGGGAAGCTGATGAAGTTCAACATGGGGGCCTCGGTCCTTTCGACCCTGATGTCGAAGTCGCAGGGCTCCAGTACGGATCTGGGCACGCTGATCCGGCAGTTGATCGCTGCGGCGGAGCCGCTGGAGGGCAAGTTCCACGGTTCGGGCAAGGTCGCGTTCGACGACTTCAAGAACCGATCCGACGAGATCACCGCGGCGTTGAACGCCTCGCTCTCCGGAATCCTGGGCGGCCAGTCCGGGATGGATGCGGCGTTCGGCTCGGGTGACCAGGAGCAGGGCGAGAACGCGAAGACGCAGATGGCGTCGGCCAACTTCGACGCGGCCCGGTTCTCGGGCCGCTGACACCGGCCGGCCCGACCGCCGGGCGGCAGGTTCTCGTATTCCGGGCTTTCGCATGACGGGTTTTCGCATTTCTGACGGGGAGTGATGGGTGATGGCAGGAAACGCGGGCGACACCGACCGGCGTGCGTACGACACGGGCGCCTCCACCGAGGTCCAGGGCAACATCCAGGTGGTGATCGCCCAGCTGGAGATGGTGATCACGGCCCGGGACACGCAGGTGAAGGCGGCGATGAGCGACTTCGCGGCCGACGGCGTGGCGGACGAGTACCACGGCAAGGAACTGCGGTGGAACACGACCTCGCAGGAGGTCAAGAACATCATCCAGCTGCTGCGTTCGACGCTGGAGAAGAACGACGGCACCGCACAGCAGACGCTGGCGCGCGCCAAGGCCGCGGTCGACAACATCGGTTGAGCGGTCTCGCTGTGACGCCCACCGGAGGAATCGTTCCTTCTTCTTCCGGTGGGCGCGATGGTTCGGCATCGGGTACGGGTACGGGTACGGGGGCGTGTTTTCAGTGACGGCGTGGGACATCAAGCCGCAGGGTGTGCAGGGCAGGCTGAAAGTGGTCGGCACGCACGCCGATGACCTGGAGAAGGCGCTGAACGCGATGGTCACCGCGATGTCGGAGGCGGCGACGCATGCGGGTACGGCGGTACCGGGCACGGCGGCGTCGCTGCCGGTGGCCGGGCCGGTGGCGGTGGGGGCGGAACCGTTGTCGCATCCCACGCTGGGACCCGTCGCGGCGGCGCTGGGCGAGTACATGACGGCGCGGAAGCCGCAGCTGAAGTCGATGGCGGAGCGTATCCAGGCCGCTGTGCTGGGCGCGGCGACAGCGACGAACGAGTACGTGGAGGGCGACCTGGAGGCGGCCAAGCAAGCCCAGGACGCCGCCAAGTCCGTCCGCCTGGACCTGCTGAAGGACATGGGGGCGGGCAAGTGAGCAAGAACGAGGCGGTCAACCCGTCGGGCATACCGGTCTTCACCGGCAACCTCGCCCTGCTGGACCGCAGCGTGGGCGCGCTGGCGAAGAGCGGGGAGTCGATCGCGACGGCCGCCGGTGACGTGCACAGCAGCTTCGGCGGCCTCCAGGCCTTCTACAAGGCGCCCGAGGCCGACCAGTTGTTCGCGACGACGAAGCCGGTCGCTGACCGCGGGACCTCTCTGAAGTCGGACCTGACCACGATCACGGGTGCGCTGAGCACGTACTCGGACGACGCCTATCCGCTGGTCGAGAGGCTGAAGGAACTCAAGCGCGAAGCCGACGCCTTCGTCGTTCAGATCAAGGACGACGACAAGTGGCGCGAGGACGGTGACCTGGTCGACGAGAACAACCACCGCCACGACGAGGTCACCGAGGCCTGGACGGCGTTCCAGGCCGTGGAGCGGGCCTGCCACGACAAGATCGTCGCCCTGGTCGGCGGCTCCTCGCTGAAGATCGACGACGGCTCCGGCAAGAAGGGGACGTACGGCTACGAGGCCGAGGCCCTCAAGCACGCCGAGGGCCTGCCCTGGGGCGACCCGGTCGAGGAGTCCAAGCCGTGGTACCAGCTCCACGAACACGCCTGGGACTTCATCAAGGGCTTCGCCGTTGACGGTGTCTGGGGCACGATCAAGGGCCTGGGCACCCTGGTCGGCACGGATGGATGGGACTCGGCCAAGCAGGCCTGGTCGGGGCTGGGCAAGCTCGCCACGGGACTCACGATCAGCATCCTGCCGATGGGCAACCTGCTCTGGGCCGTCCCGGAGGACAAGCTCCCCTCCTACCTGCGTGATTCCCGCAGGGCGATGAAGGAGACCGGCAAGGCGCTGCTGGCCTGGGACCAGTGGGGCGAGAACCCGTCCCGCGCCGCGGGCGCGGTGACGTTCAACGTGATCACGACGGTCTTCACCGGCGGCACCGGCGGCGCGGCCTCCGGCGCCGGCAAGGCAGCCCTCGCCGCGAAGGCCCTGTCCACCGCGGGGAAGGTGGGCCGGTTCGTCGACCCGATGACGTACGTCTTCAAGGGCGCGGGCATGGGCCTGACGAAGATCGGCGACGTGATGGCCGGCTTCAAGGGCCTGGGCACCACCGAGATCCCTCCCCTGCCGGAAGGCGTGGTCACCCTGCCGGAGGGCGGGTTCAAGCTCGCTGACGGGACCCTGCACCTCCCGGAGGGCTCGGCGATCCCGGACAGCGCGTTCGAGGTCCCGAGCAACTCGTTCAAGCTCCCCGACGGCACGGAGATCCCCGCCGGGGCGATCGACCTGGGCGACGGCGTGGTCCGCCTCCCCGAGGGCATGGCACCCCCGTCCGGCTCCCTCCGCATCCCGGAAGGCGCCCTCAAACTCCCCGAGGGCACGACGGCCCTGCCCGAAAGCGCCACCCGGCTCACCGACCTGGACGGCAGCACCGTCTACGTGGACGGCCCGGGCAACCTCCTGAAGGAGGACGGCACCCTCCAGCAACACCACACCGCGGCGAAGCAGGAGAGCGTGGCCCCGGGCGCGGGTGGCCCCCACCTGGATATGCCAAGCAGGGTCCCCGAAATGGCCGAAGTCGGCGCTCACTCCGCTCAGAACTCGGCCGGTCACCAGTCACCCGGCTTCAGCGCACCGGACAACGCCACCACCGGCGGCCGGGTCGACGTCACGCCGACAAGCGGCGGCCACGGCGGCGGAACTGGCCCTGCCATCCCTCACCAGAGCGGCAACCACGGTGGGGGCAACGGCAGCGGACCAGGTCACGGTTCCGCCGCGGGGCACGGACTGCCCGAGCCCCGGGATCCACGCACGTACACCCCGGCCGAACGCCAAGCGATCATGGAACATCAAGTGGAGCGCGCGAATTCCGACCCCGCGTACCGCAAGAAGTACTACCGCAAAAACGGCTACCGCCTCAGCGATACTCGCGCCGACTGGACGAACCTCGTCCCTCCGCAGCTCGTTGAGTTGCCCGATGGGACCTGGGTGGCGAAATCGGATCTCGCGCCTCCGCTGCACCCTGACTATCTCGACGACATCCCGGCGGAAAGCGGGCGCAAGGCGGCCACCCCAGAGGTGCGCGCGAAGCTCGACGAATTGGCGAAGGCCAGACATGACGCCATCGCCGCAGACCGCCCGTTCCACGTGGAACACGGCAATGCCAGGAGAGAGTACAAGCTCCACCGAACCGACGAACTGCGCGCAGCCTTGGATGAAGCGGCTGAAAGGCACCGGGGTCCACACAGCACATCCACAAAAGCCAGCGAAACGTACGGCGAGGAAGTTGCCCGCCTGCACGCGATTCCCGAACTTTACCCGAACGCCAAGCCAGAAACCCTGCACGGGCCCGCGAACGGCAACGATCAGTTCGATCAGGTTTACAGGGATGGCGATCGATTCATCGTCGTAGAGGCAAAGAGTCACGTGGACACGAAGCTGGGAGAACGCGTGGTCAATGGAGCACGTTACTCTCAGGGGTCTCGAACGTACTTCCTCGACATTCTTGACCAGATGAAGAAGAGGAAGCGCGAGTTTCCCAGTGAAGGGAAATTGTCGACCGATCTGCGAGATGCTCTTCGGGATGGTCGAGTCGATTACGTCGTCGTGAGGGGCCAGGACAACGCAGGCACATACACTGGATATTCCACTCAGAAGTTCGACATCAGGGAGCTTTCGTGACCATGACCATCCCTCGCCACGGCGTGCCTGGGCCCGACGACGAGGGTTTTGCGCGTGACCTGACCCAAGAGACTGTCGACGAGATCTGCTCAATCGAACAGTCACCGCACATGCTCGACGCTCTATGGAACTCCGTACGGACGTGCGTCCACGCCCGCTCAACTGTCGACCCCACATGCTCGGGCATCGAAACCTGGGAAGCCGTGGTCAACGCCATGCAAGTCGGATCGGCGATCTTCCGGACCGCGACTGCCACCGGCAGCACCGTCGAGTGCCGCATCCATCACGAGATGCGCACACTGCCCGTGACCGGCCCCAGGGCCTTCATCAACGCACCGGCATGGATCGATGCCTTCTTCTTCGCCGTCATCTGCCGCGACCAGGAGCGGATGACCGAACTGTGCCAGGTGCCGATGGTCGTGCTGCGCGCCTCCGGTGCACAGCACGACGAATATCTCTACCACTGGGTAGCCACCCTGCAGGCATACTGGTTGCGCCAGCAACCCGAAATGGTTGAGTCCCTCACCGCAGCCTTGCAGACCTCCCACCCGGACATGACCGAAATCGCCCCGCGAGACTGGCTGCAGAAGATCTCGTACCCGCCGATCAACCTCTTCTACCACTTCGTCAAACACGACCAGGACGGCTTCAACACCGCCCTCGTAGAAGCACTTGAACTCCACAAAACATACTGGACAAACAACGAAGACCGCGAGAAAGACATCAACGGTCTCTGGGCCATCGGCCCGCTGGCCATCGCATGCCTCGCCTACGACGGCGACTTCCCCATCGACATCGAAACCGAATACCTCCCCCAGCACCTCCTCCAGCGCAGCTGGGTCGGGGAGTTCCCCGTCTGACACCTTCCTGACGGCCTTCTGAGGAGAAGAGCATTAATCGCCACTGTTTCCCCGCCACCCCTTTTCTGCAGGGAACGCGGAGGTATGCCTAGCTGTTCTCAGCGGCCGTCGAGCATTCGAAGCGGGTATGGCGCCACCTGTAGAGTCCATCAAGATCGGGCGATTAATCGCACATTCGGAAGCGATGTTGCACCTGACTCCGCGAATTGGCGACGCACCCCTGGGTGGCTGATCAGAGCAAATGAGAAGGAGAACGGGGAACATGCGCAAGACGGTTATGGGAATGGCTCTCGCCGCCGCAGTGGCGGTGCTGCTGACGGGTTGCGGAAGCGACAGCGGGTCGAAGGACAGAAAGGGCGGGGCTGCTCATTCCGGCGCCGAGGTGCCCGCTTCCAAGAGCCCCTCCCCCGAGGCCAAGTCGAAGAGCGGGGTTCACGAAGTGACCTTGGAGGCCGGGGGCAAGGGCAGGACCAACATCATGTACAACGCCGCCAGCCAAGGTTTCGAGGAGCAGAAGCTCCCGTGGACCCTCACGGAGACCGTCGAGCTCACGGACGCCGAACAGCGGGTGGGGTACCTCGTCTCGGTCGTTCCGGGAACCGTCACCGCTGCTGACGGCACCTTGCAGATGGGGCCGTGCGTCATCAAGGTCGATGGCAAGAAGGTCACCGACAATGCCGAGGGGAAAACCGAAAAGGGCTGCACCTACAAGATCAAGGGATAGCGAACGGGGGCTCACCCCAGTCCGGGGCCGTGCGGTCCTGCCCTGCGTCTCCTGACCCTCGGACCACTGGCCGCGGCGGTTGAACAGTCCGCCACAGCCCGGCACCCTTCTCTCCGCAAGGCCGGGCGGCACACCAAGCGCCCTGAGCCGAGGCTATGTTGAGCGGCCATCGTTTGATCCCTGCCGTGCCGTCCGGCGCATCTCGCAAGCGTGTCAGCGGCACCGCATAAGGTTCGTCTCATGAGTTCCTCCTTGAGCGTCTACCTGTTGGATGTGGCCGCTACGCGCGCTCTGGTCGGATCCCGCGATGACCAATTGCTGAACGTGATACGCGCCGACTTCGGGGACGATCTGACCCGCGACGACGACTACCACAGTCACGCGATCGAGCAGGGCTCCCCCACAGCAGACCAGGCACTCTCCGCGGTCATCCGCGGCGGCCCTTTCAGCGAAAACCAGGACCACGCCTTCCAGTACAGCTACGCCTACCAGCGAATATGCACACTCACCGGCGCTTTCCTGCCCAACGACTGCTTCACACCACACAAAGGCGACTGGCTGTCTGTCGTCGACCAGGGCATGGAGGCCATGGGTATCACCGCTGTGTCCGTGGACGCCTTCAGCCACAGCGATCCGCCGGCTCCGCTGCCCTACACCTACACACCGGGCTGCGGCGAGTGGGCTCCCGAACACATCGCCCAGGCGCTCCAGCAGTTCGAGGCCACCAAACGCGTGGTCGACGAGTCGGGGCAAGCCCCGCCGCTGGAGCCCGAGGTCCTGGAGGCTGTCATGCAATGCCTCACCTGGATGCGGCACGCGGAAGCACGACCGGGCTACGGCATTATCGGCTTCCGCTCCTGAAGCCGAGGCAGCGGGCGACGGGGGCGCCCGTCCTCTCCGCCGAGCCGGCGGCATTCAACGTCTACAACCCGGAGTTGAGAGTGATGTGGACGATCGCCCACGTGCCAGACGCCGCTCCAGCAGCCCCGCCGCACCCACTTCGCTCTCAACTTCCCCGCCGGTCGATCCGCGCCCAGGTGCGGGGCGGCATACCGGACACCCTGCCATTCCAGGAGAGCACGGTGACCTGCCGGGTCGGGACCCTTGACGAGGTACGCACGCTCCCCCGGACCGGCCCGCAGGACTACCTTCACGCCGGGAGCTGGCTCACCTCCTTCTACCTGGCTGTGATCTGCCGGGAGAACGACCGGGTGAACCATCTCGCCCAGGTCCCAGTGCCGTTCCTGCGTGCTTCCGGCGCTGAGTTCGACGAGTACGTCTACACCTGGATCGAGGCCCTCCAGCACCTCCGGTTCGGCCGCCCACAGACCTGGGACGCCCCGGTCAGCGCGATCCAGGGCACCGCGCCCGACCAGGCCCGGATCGCGAGCACGGAACTGATGCTGTAGATCCTCTACACGCCGCTGGAGCTCTTCCAGCTCTACCTGCGCCGGGAGAACCAAGCCTTCACCGACTCCCTGACGACGGCTCTGACCTGGCACAAGGAGTACTGGATGGCGGACGAGGCCCGCTTGCTGAGCGGCGACGGCCTTGTCGCACTGGGCCCGTTGGCCATCGCGTGCATGGCGTACGACGCAGGCATGCCGATCGGAGTCGAGTCTGCGTACCTCCCGGAACACCTGCTCCAGCGCAGCTGGCTCGGCGAATTCCCCACCTGACCGTCCGCCGGGAGCAGCGCTGACCAGGTCAGACAGTCACCGAACCGACATGGCCAGGCTCCCCGCCCTGCCCGCCGAGGCGCAGCCCCCGGCTGCGGGCGATGCGGTGGACGTCTCGAAGCGACTCGGTCATGCGTGCGGCCAGGAAGCGGAGTTGGTCGCCGGTGGTCGCTCGGTTGGCGATCATGTCGTCCGCGTGGTCGAGCAGGTCGACGCACATCGACAGTTGCAGGCTCTCCATTTCGTCGGCCAGCAGGGAGACGTATCCCGTGCCGTCTCCGGAGACGTAACAAGGCCTCCCCTCCGGGTTTGACCACGGCAGCAGCCGCAGCGCCTCCACCCGGCCGTCGCTCGCACCACGTGGGGTTTTCGTCATTGCACGCCCTCTTCTTCTCGTTGTCGCTGTGCAGTGATTCGCTGTAGTGATTCGCTCACAGAGTGAGACGGCGCGGGCTAGGCTCGCCAGGGGTTACTTGGTGACGAATGATCTGTCACACGGGAGTTGACGATGAGTAATTGCTACGGGGACTGGCTCAAGGAACAGCGCCTGGCAGCGGGAATGACGCAACAGGAGCTGGCCGACGCGGCGGTCATGACCCGCTCGCACATCGCGCACATCGAGGCGGGACGCCGCATCCCTTCGAAGGAGGACGCACGGCGGCTGGACAGGGCGCTGGGCACGGGGAATGTGCTGAGCAGCTTCCCGCCGGAGGACGACCCGGCGGTGGCCGACCACTTCGCTTCAGCTCGGGTGCTCGAACAACAGGCGACTTTTATCCGGGAGTTCGCGTCCACTCTTGTACCGGGCATCCTTCAGACGGAGCGGTACATCCGTGCACTGATGCGTACCGCCTTCCCCTCGTGGAGTGAAGAGGAATGTGACAGGCTCGTTGTCACACGACTGGCGCGCTCACAGCTCCTCGCTCAGCCAACAACGCCCTTAGTGTGGGCGCTTCTGGATGAAGCAGTCCTGCGTCGCCCTGTCGGCGGCTGCGAGGTCATGGCGGAACAGATCATGCACATCGTCCACGTGACCGAGACCGAGCGCGTACGGACTCACGTGTTGCCGTTCAGCTTGGGTGCCCACCCGATCATGCAGGGCATGATGACGCTGATGTGGTTCGAGGACCAACCCACGGTCGCGTACACCGAAGGCGTGAGTACCGGCAAGGTGCATGATGCTCCGGCCCTGGTCGAACGGATGCGGGGGGCCTACGATCTTGCGCTGGGCGACGCACTGCCGCTCCAAGAGTCACTTGCCCTGATGCGGGCTACAGCGAAGGAATATGGACATCATGACTGAGCGCACCATCCGGACCGCCTCCGCCCTGAGAGGATGGCGCAAGTCGTCGTACAGCGACAACCAGGGGGGCAGCTGCGTCGAGGTGCTGGACGGATACCCATCGGGTGTCCCCGTCCGCGACTCCAAGAGTCCGCACGGCCCGGCCCTGGTGATTCCGGCGACCGGTTGGACCTCGTTCGTGACGGCCGTCAAAGCCAGCGCTTTCCGCGCCTGACGCGAAGACCCGCCAGCTTCAGCAAGAACAAGCCAGAGTCCCGGTTGCCACCGCACCCGCCGGGTGAATCCCCGGGCATGTGGACACCGGCTACGCACTCTCCTCCCCGGCCTGGGCCGAAGACCCCGAGGCGCCGAAACGCACCCCGGAGATACGCGCTGCCTGGAAGACCGGCGCGTGGAACTCCCCGTCGGAGATGGTGTTGTGCACGCTCACCGCAGACTGCTGCGGCACCTGCGGGCGCAGTTCGTCGAGCAGCCGGCGCAGTTCGTCGGCCGTCGACGGATCACCGCGCAGCAGCCGGCGCAACCGCGCCTCCCACTCCTGCGTGATGTCGGCCGCAGTCGCCTCGTCCTGAGACGCACGAGCGATCACCAGCGCCTCCCGGGATGCCTGCAACTGCTCGGCCTGCGACCGCTCGATCTGCGCCAGCTCACCGGCCGACCGGTCACCGCCACGCGCGAAGAGCCCCGCCACCCTGTCACGCGCCTGGGCCCAGACATCCGAGACCATCAACCCGACCAGCGTCGTCGCCCCCGAAGCCGCCAACGCGGCCAACTCGGCTTCCACACGTCCCCCTTCGCGGTGCCGCGCCCACGCACGACCGTCCCACCCACCGTAGACCGGTCCCGGACGCTTCCGTCGGAAATGCCCAGATGATCGGCGACGGCGTCATCTCGAACACCGCATCCGGTCCGCCGCGATCGATCATCTACCCGAATGCGGTCCTGCTGTGCGGACCCGAGAGGGGGACTGTCAGAGCCAGAGGCTGTTCGCAACACGGAACCTCAGCAGCACGGCGCCCCCCTCTCGCGTGTTCTCGCGGTCGGACTAATGGCCGACACCGGCATCCGGGCGTGCTCAGCATCACCCTGGACAGCGCCATGACTGACGGGTAACTTTTGACCATGGCTGAGCAAGCGCTTAGCCGGTGACGAAAGCCGAACCAGCCGACCAGGGAGGCACCCCGTGCGCCGTACGGTATTCAACGAGGACCACGAGGCGTTCCGGGAGACCATCCGCGCCTTCATCGCGGCCGAGGTCGTGCCGGTGTACGACGAGTGGTTCGCCGCCGGCGTGGTGCCGCGCGAGTTCTACGGCAAGCTCGGCGAACTGGGTGTCTTCGGCATCACGGTGGACGAGGAGTACGACGGCGCGGGCATCGACTCGCACAAGTACGAGGCCGTCATCTACGAGGAGACCGCCCGCGCGGGCGTCTCCTTCGGCGGTTCCGGGGTGCACACGCTGCTCGGCCTGCCCTACATCAAGATGCTCGCCACCGACGAGCAGAAGAAGCGCTGGCTGCCGAAGTTCACCACCGGCGAGGAGATGTGGGCCCTCGCGATGACCGAGCCGGGCACCGGCTCCGACGTCGCGGGCATGAAGACCACCGCCAAGCTCTCCGAGGACGGCACGCACTACGTCCTCAACGGCGCCAAGACGTTCATCACCGGTGGTGTGCACGCCGACCGGGTCATCGTCTGCGCCCGCACCTCCGCCCCCCGCGAGGACGACCGCCGCTTCGGCATCTCGCTCTTCGCCGTCGACACCAAGTCCGCGGGCTACTCGGTGGGCCGCAAGCTCGACAAGCTCGGCCTGCGCACCTCCGACACCGCCGAGCTGGCGTTCGTCGACGTCAAGGTCCCGGCCGAGGACCTGCTCGGCGAGGAGAACAAGGGCTTCGGCTACCTCGGCACCAACCTGGCCTCCGAGCGCTGGGGCATCGCCTTCGGCGCGTACGCGCAGGCCGCGGCCGCCGTCCGGTTCGCCAAGGAGTACGTGCTGGACCGCACCGTCTTCGGCAAGACCGTCGCCTCGTTCCAGAACACCAAGTTCGAGCTGGCCGCCTGCCAGGCCGAGGTCGACGCGGCCCAGGCCGTCGCCGACCGCGCGCTGGAGGCGCTGGACCAGGGCGAGCTGACCGCCGCCGAGGCCGCCTCCGCGAAGCTGTTCTGCACCGAGGTCGCGCACCGCGTGATCGACCGCTGCCTCCAGCTGCACGGCGGCTACGGCTTCATGAACGAGTACCCGATCGCCCGCCTGTACGCGGACAACCGGGTCAACCGCATCTACGGCGGCACCAGCGAGGTCATGAAGTCGATCATCGCCAAGTCCATGGGCCTGTAGAGCGGCTACGTTCTCTCCATGAGCACAGCACAGGACTCCCTGCTCGATCTGCTCCAGCTGCTTGACCTGGAGCAGATCGAGCGGGACATCTTCCGGGGCACGAGCCGTTCGGCACTCGTGCCCCGCGTCTTCGGCGGACAGGTCGCGGCCCAGGCGCTGGTCGCCGCGGGCCGTACCGTCCCGGCCGACCGGAGCGCCCACTCGCTGCATTCGTACTTCCTGCGGGCGGGCGACCCCGGCGCGCCGATCGTCTACAGCGTCGACCGCATCCGGGACGGGCGCTCCTTCACCACCCGGCGGGTCGTCGCCGTCCAGCACGGGCAGCCGATCTTCCACCTCTCCGCGTCCTTCCAGAGTGACGAGGAAGGCCTGGAGCACCAGGCGGACATGCCGTCCGCGCCCGACCCGGAGACGCTGCCCACGGCCGCCGAGATGCTGCCGCGCCACGCGGACCGGTTCAGCGACCCGGGTGTCGTGGACCGGCTGATCGAGGCGCGGGCCGCGGTCGATCTGCGGTACGTGGACGCCCCGCCGTTCGGCACCGTCGGCGAACCGCGCGAGCCGCGCTCGCAGGTGTGGTTCCGTACCAACGGCAAGCTGGCGGACGACCCGCTGCTGCACGTCTGCATGGCGACGTACGTCTCCGACATGACGCTGCTCGACTCGGTGCTCCTCGCCCATGGGCGAGGCGGCTGGGCGGTCGGCGACGTGGTGGGCGCGAGCCTGGATCACGCGATGTGGTTCCACCGGCCGT
>NZ_JAFMPZ010000496.1 GCF_017353455.1 Streptomyces laculatispora | reverse complement strand
GCCCCCTCCCCCTCGCCCTGCCCGGCCGCCGGGCGGACCCGGATACCGGGCCCGTCCGGCGGCCGGGCTCTCCGCACCCCGCGAGGCGACGCAACCCTTCGAGCGTTCGCGGCGTCACCGCCGATGCTGGGATGCTGGGATGCTGAACGGCATACGGCCGGGGAACAGCGGACAATGGGGGAAGAGAAGTCGTGGTGGAGGACAGGGTGCGCGTAGTCATCGCCGAGGATTCGGTACTGCTCCGGGAAGGACTCACCCGGCTGCTGACCGATCTCGGTCATGACGTCGTAGCGGGGGTCGGGGACGCGGAGGCGCTGATCAAGACGGTGGGCGAGCTCGCCGCGCAGGACGCGCTGCCCGATGTGGTGGTCGCCGACGTGCGGATGCCGCCGACCCACACCGACGAGGGTGTGCGGGCCGCGGTGCGGCTGCGCAAGGAGTACCCCGGGATCGGGGTGCTGGTCCTTTCGCAGTACGTGGAGGAGCAGTACGCCACCGAGCTGCTGGCCGGCTCCAGCCGGGGGGTGGGGTACCTGCTGAAGGACCGGGTCGCCGAGGTCCGGGAGTTCGTGGACGCGGTGGTCCGGGTGGCACAGGGCGGTACGGCGCTGGACCCCGAGGTGGTGGCGCAGCTGCTGGGCCGGAGCCGTAAGCAGGACGTGCTGGCCGGACTGACGCCCCGTGAGCGCGAGGTCCTCGGCCTGATGGCGGAGGGGCGGACGAACTCGGCGGTGGCGAAGCAGCTGGTGGTGAGCGACGGCGCGGTGGAGAAGCACGTCAGCAACATCTTCCAGAAGCTCGGGCTGTCCCCCAGCGACGGCGACCACCGGCGGGTGCTGGCCGTGCTGACCTATCTGAACTCCTGATGCCGCGGCCAACTATCTGACACTCTGTCAGATAGTTGCCGGGCGCTCCCGGCGGCGTCCGGACAGGGAAGCCGGCGACTCGCTCCACACCCTCCCCAGCGAGGGTCCGACGAGGAACCGGGCGGCTGATGAATCATGACGGAACAGCGCCGAAATGCGTCTCAAAAAGACGTCCACCATGCGATCGGCCAGAGGAAGGCGACCCTTACACACGTAGGGTGGCCCTGGGACCGCCGGCGGGCCGGATGGTTCCGAGCCGCCGCGCCGAGGGAGGTCCAGTAAGTGACCAGCCAGGTCAGTAGCCCAGCCGAACAGGCCGATGAGGCCAGTGAGGCGCTCGTGGGGGGACAGCGTGCCTCCCAGTCCGCAGCAGGCAACGGGGACAAAGAGATCCGCCGTCTGGACCGGGTGATCATCCGTTTCGCGGGTGACTCCGGTGACGGTATGCAGCTCACGGGAGACCGGTTCACGTCGGAGACCGCTTCCTTCGGGAACGACCTCTCCACCCTGCCGAACTTCCCCGCCGAGATCCGGGCCCCCGCAGGCACCCTGCCGGGCGTGTCGTCGTTCCAGCTGCATTTCGCCGACCATGACATCCTGACCCCCGGCGACGCGCCCAACGTGCTCGTCGCGATGAACCCGGCCGCGCTCAGGGCGAATATCGACGATGTGCCGCGCGGCGCCGAAATCATTGTGAACACCGATGAGTTCACCAAGCGCCCGATGGCCAAGGTCGGGTATGGGACCAGTCCGCTGGAGGACGGCTCGCTGGAGGCGTACAACGTCCACCCGGTGCCGCTGACCACCCTCACCATCGAGGCGCTGAAGGAGTTCGGGCTCCCCCGCAAGGAGGCCGAGCGCTCCAAGAACATGTTCGCGCTCGGGCTGCTCTCCTGGATGTACCACCGGCCGACCGAGGGCACCGAGAGCTTCCTGCGGGCCAAGTTCGCCAAGAAGCCGCAGATCGCCGAGGCGAACGTGGCCGCGTTCCGGGCCGGCTGGAACTTCGGGGAGACCACCGAGGACTTCGCGGTCAGCTACGAGGTGGCCCCGGCCACCCATGCCTTCCCCACCGGCACGTACCGCAACATCTCGGGGAACCTCGCGCTGTCCTACGGGCTGATCGCCGCGGGCCGGCTGGCGGACCTGCCGGTCTATCTGGGCTCGTACCCCATCACCCCGGCCTCCGACATCCTGCACGAGCTGTCGAAGCACAAGAACTTCGGCGTACGCACCTTCCAGGCCGAGGACGAGATCGCGGGCATCGGCGCCGCGCTGGGCGCCGCGTTCGGCGGTGCGCTCGGGGTGACGACCACGTCGGGGCCGGGGGTGGCGCTGAAGTCGGAGACCATCGGCCTCGCCGTCTCCCTCGAACTGCCGCTGCTGATCATCGACATCCAGCGCGGCGGCCCGTCCACCGGTCTGCCCACCAAGACCGAGCAGGCCGACCTGCTCCAGGCGATGTACGGGCGCAACGGCGAGGCCCCGGTCCCGATCGTCGCCCCCAGGACCCCGGCGGACTGCTTCGACGCGGCGCTCGACGCCGCCCGGATCGCCCTGACCTACCGCACCCCGGTCTTCCTCCTCTCCGACGGCTACCTGGCCAACGGCTCCGAGCCCTGGCGCATCCCGGAGGTCGACCGGCTTCCGGACCTGCGCGTCCAGTTCGCCGGCGGCCCGAACCACGAGCTGGCGGACGGCACCGAGGTCTTCTGGCCGTACAAGCGCGACCCGCAGACCCTGGCCCGCCCCTGGGCCGTGCCCGGCACCCCCGGCCTCGAACACCGCATCGGCGGCATCGAGAAGCAGGACGGCACCGGCAACATCTCCTACGACCCCGCCAACCACGAGTTCATGGTCCGCACCCGGCAGGCCAAGATCGACGGCATCGAGGTCCCGGACGTGGAGGTCGACGACCCCGCTCAGGCCCGGACGCTGGTCCTGGGCTGGGGCTCCACCTACGGCCCCATCACCGCCGCCGTCCGCCGGCTGCGCGCCGCCGGACAACCCATCGCCCAGGCACATCTGCGCCATATCAATCCGTTCCCGCGGAATCTCGGCGAGGTGCTGAAGCGTTACGACAAGGTGGTCGTCCCGGAGATGAACCTCGGGCAGCTGGCCACGCTCATCCGGGCCAAGTACCTGGTGGACGCGCACAGTTACAACCAGGTCAACGGCATGCCGTTCAAGGCCGAGCAGCTCGCGACGGCCCTCAAGGAGGCCATCGATGCCTGAGACCAATGAGCTCCTGCAGTCCGGGACCGGGGCCGGAACCGAGGCCGGGGCCAACGAACTCCTCCAGCTGGTGCCGAAGTCCGAGGCCAAGCAGTCGATGAAGGACTTCAAGTCCGACCAGGAAGTGCGCTGGTGCCCGGGCTGCGGCGACTACGCGGTCCTCGCCGCCGTGCAGGGCTTCATGCCCGAGCTGGGACTGGCGAAAGAGAACATCGTCTTCGTCTCCGGCATCGGCTGCTCCTCCCGTTTCCCGTACTACATGAACACCTACGGGATGCACTCGATCCACGGCCGCGCCCCGGCCATCGCCACCGGACTCGCCTCCTCCCGGCGGGACCTGAGCGTCTGGGTGGTCACCGGTGACGGCGACGCGCTGTCCATCGGCGGCAACCACCTCATCCACGCCCTGCGCCGCAACGTCAACCTGAAGATCCTGCTCTTCAACAACCGGATCTACGGGCTCACCAAGGGCCAGTACTCCCCCACCTCCGAGGTCGGGAAGATCACCAAGTCGACGCCGATGGGATCGCTGGACTCCCCCTTCAACCCGGTGTCGCTGGCGATCGGCGCGGAGGCGTCCTTCGTCGCCCGTACGGTCGACTCCGACCGCAAGCACCTCACGAGCGTGCTGCGCGCGGCGGCCGACCACCCCGGCACGGCGCTGGTGGAGATCTACCAGAACTGCAACATCTTCAACGACGGCGCGTTCGAGGTCCTCAAGGACCGGGAGCAGGCCCAGGAGGCCGTGATCCGGCTGGAGCACGGGCAGCCGATCCTCTTCGGCACCGACAGCTCCAAGGGTGTCGTACGGGACCCGCGGACGGGTGATCTGTCGGTGGTCGCGGTCACCGAGGAGAACCGCTCGCAGATCCTCGTCCACGACGCGCACGCCGCCAACCCGAACACCGCGTTCGCGCTGTCCCGGCTCGCCGACCCGGACACCCTGCACCACACCCCGATCGGGGTGCTGCGCAGCGTCGAACGGCCGGTCTACGACACGCAGATGGCCGAGCAGCTGGACAGCGCCGTCGAACGGGACGGCAAGGGCGACCTGGGCGCGCTGCTGGCGGGCACCGACAACTGGACAGTGGTCGGCTAGGACGGACGGCGGCATATCGCCGTCCGCCCTGTCCCGCGAGTGACGCGGCCCCCGGGAGTGCTCTCCCGGGGGCCGCGTCACTCGCCGAACGGGCTGACTTTCCGGGCGTCCGGCGATTGCGGACCGGGCTCCGGCCGGCATCCGCGCACCATGTGGCCATGACCCTGGACCGCCCGGCGTACCGCATCAAACGACAACTGCTCGGCAAACCGCTGACCACCGAGCGCATCAGCGACGAGAAGCTGAACAACCGGACGGCGCTGGGCGTGCTCGCCTCCGACTGCATCAGCTCGTCCGCGTACGGCTCCGAGGAGATGCTCCGGGTCCTCGTGCCCGTCGTCGGCGCCGCCGCCTTCACGCTGATCATGCCGGTGACCTTCGCGATCCTGCTGGTGCTGCTGCTGCTGACGCTCTGTTACAGCGATGTGGTGACGATCTACACCCGGGCGGGCGGGTCGTACGTCGTCGCCCGGGAGAACTTCGGGCCGAACGTCGCGCAGATCGCCGCGGTGGCGCTGCTCGTCGACTACATCGTCACCGTAGCCGTGCAGGTCTCGGCCGGCACCAACGCCCTCATCTCGCTCGCCCATCTGGCCGGCGGCAACTTCACCGGCCTGGACCATCTCCAGCTCCCGGTCTCCGTCGCCGTGATCGTGATTCTCGCGTACGGGAATCTGCGCGGGGTCCGTGAGGCGGGCCGGCTCTTCGCGCTGCCCGCCTACCTCTTCATGGCCGCCGTCGGCCTGATCTTGGTCGTCTCCGCGCTGCGCGGGCTCACCGGCGGACTGCCGCACGCCGATCTGCACGCGGCCGGGGTCGTGCCGCTCGGCACCCCGGGCGAAGGCTGGCTCTACGGCGCCTCGCTCTTCATCGTGCTGCGCTCGTTCGCCAACGGCGGTTCGTCCCTCACCGGGCTCGAAGCGATCTCCAACGGCATCTCCGCGTTCCGAGAGCCCCAGGGCCGCAACGCGCGCCGCACCCTCATCACCATGAGCGTGATCCTCGGCATCCTCGTACTCGGTGTCTCCACGCTGGCGCACTTCACCCACGCCGTCCCGTACACGGACGGCACGCCGACCGTCATCGCGCAGGAGGCCCATCTCGCCTTCGGCGGCGGGGTCCTCGGCACGGTCGGGCTGGTCTTCGTGCAGCTGGCGACCGCGCTGGTCCTCTACACGGGTGCCAACACCCCGTTCACCGGCTTCCCCTACCTGGCCAGCTTCGTCGCCGAGGACCGGTTCCTGCCGCGGGTGCTGACCCGGCGCGGGCACCGTCTCGCGTTCTCCAACGGCATCATCGCGCTGACCGTCGTCTCACTGGCGCTGCTGCTGGCGACCGGCGCCAGCGTGGACAAGCTGGTGGCGCTGTACGCGATCGGCGTGTTCACCGCGTTCACCATGGCGGGGGCCGGCCTCACCGTCTACCACCTGAGACGCCAGGACCGATACCGCAGAACGAAGATCACGCTCAACGCGCTCGCCGCGGTCACCTCGGCCGCCGTCGTGCTGATCTTCGCGGTCACCAAGTTCACCGAGGGCGCCTGGCTGGTCGTGGTGGTCTTCCCGCTCGGGGTGTGGACGCTGACGCGGATCAACCGCGAGTACCGGCGCGAGGCCGCCGCGCTCCAGGGCATCCAGGCCCCGGGCGCGGACCGGGCGGTCTACCGGCGCCATCTGGTCCTGGTCCTGGTCGAGACGCTCGACCTGGCGACGCTGATGGCCCTGCGGTACGCCCATGAGCTGCGCCCCGACGAGATCCGGGCGGTGCACTTCTCGATCGACGAGGCGTACGCCAGGCGGCTGGCCGCCCGCTGGGAGGCGACCTCCGCCACCGCCGTCCCGCTGGAGCTGGTGAACTGCCCGGACCGGCGGCTGCGCCACGCGATGAAGGAGCTCGCGTACCGCAGCACCGAGGACGGGGAGACCTGGCTGACGGTCCTGGTGCCCCGGCGCATGTACACCAACGCACTCGGGAAGATGCTGCACCGGGGCACGGGCGAGAAGATGGGGAAGACGCTGACGCAGCTGCCGCACGTGGTGGTGACGATCCTGCCGTTCGACGTCTCGCGGGCGCTGCGGGCGATGGAGGAGCGGCCTCGGTCCCGGCCGCAGTGACCCCGTCCCACCCGGCTCGGCCCGCCCCGTTCTGCCCGACCCGGACCGGCTCTGCCCGAATCAGACCGAACCGGCCCGGCCGCTCGCGTCGTACGCCGTGCGCGCCGCGTCCACCGCGTCCAGGTGCCGTTCCGACCAGCGCGCCAGGCCCCACACCTGCTCGGCGGCCTCCCGGCCCATCGCGGTGAGCGTGTAGTCCACCCGGGGCGGGATGACCGGCTTGGCGTCCCGGTCCACGAAGCCGTCGCGCTCCAGCGTCCGGAGCGTCTGCGACAGCATCTTCTCGCTGACCCCGCCGACCTCGCGGCGCAGCTCGCTGAAGCGGTACGAGCGCTCCAGCAGGGCGGCGAGCACCAGGACCCCCCAGCGGCTGGTGACGTGTTCGAGCACCACCCGCGAAGGACACATCGGCCGCCGCACGTCCACCTGCCGCACGCCCGCCTGTCGCACATCGGGCCGCTGCTCCGGATCGGCTTCCACGTTCCTTACTCCCATACCAGTACCTTACTTCAAAGTGCGTACTTTCTTTTGGTTAGTGCTGCTCCTAAGGTGAGTAACAGAACGCACGAACGGAACATGAGCACCTAAAGAGGAGCAAAACCCCATGAGCATCGTCGTCACCGGAGCCACCGGAGAGCTCGGCCGCCTCGTCATCGACCAGCTGCTGACCACCACGCCCGCCGACGGGATCGCCGCCGTCGTCCGCGACAAGGAGAAGGCCGCCGGCCTCGCCGCCCGCGGCGTCGAGCTCCGGATCGCCGACTACGACCGGCCGGAGACCCTGACCGGGGCCTTCCGGGCCGGCGACCGGGCCCTGCTGATCTCCGGCAGCGAGGTCGGCAGCCGGGTCCGGCAGCACACCGCCGTCATCGACGCGGCCAAGGCGGCGGGCGTGGCGCAGCTCGCGTACACCGGCGTCCTGGGCGGTCCCGACGCGGACTTCCTGCTGGCCGCCGAGCACAAGGTGACCGAGCAGCTGATCCTCGACTCCGGCCTGCCGTACACCTTCCTGCGCAACGGCTGGTACACCGAGAACTACACGGCCAATCTGGCCCCCGTCCTGGCCCACGGCGCCGTGGCGGCCAACGCGGGCGACGGCAGGGTCGCCTCCGCCACCCGCGCCGACTACGCCGCCGCGGCCGCCGCCGTACTGACCGGCGAGGGCCACCTGGGCAAGGCCTACGAGCTGAGCGGCGATGTCGCCTGGTCGCTCACGGAGTACGCCGCCGAGGTCGCCAAGGCGTCCGGCAAGGAGATCGCCCACAACGACATGCCGGCCGCCGCGCACCAGGAGATCCTGGTCGGCGCCGGTGTGCCCGCAGACTTCGCCGCGATCCTGGTGGACGTGGACGAGGCGATCCGGCGGGGGCTGCTCGCCGGCACCAGCGGCGACCTGGCCCGGCTGATCGGCCGCCCGACGACCCCGCTCGCCGAGACCGTCGCGGCAGCGGTCGCCGCCCAGTAGGCAGAAGAAGCGCGCCGCGGGAGCCCGCGGCAGGGGTGCGCGACAGGGCCCCGGACCCGGTGTCAT
>NZ_JAFMPZ010000120.1 GCF_017353455.1 Streptomyces laculatispora | reverse complement strand
CCGACGCGGTGGCGGCCGGGGACTGGGCGCGCGTGGAGCGGCTGGCGGCCGAAGCCGCGGCGCTGCGAGGCTGATCCCCCGGGACCGCGCGGCGGATCGCGGCGAACTTCCGCGATTCGCGTGCATGCTTTCCGGCAACCGGGGCACGAGACCCTCCAGGGACGTGAACCCGGACTCCGGGTGACCCGGGTTCCGGCAGGTATCCCCCGCCTCGCCGGAACCGCCAGGGCCCCATCGGCCTCCCCCCGCCGATGGGGCCCTGTGCTGTCCGGGGCCGGTGCGCCCGGGTGGGTCTACCGCAGGTGGGACGTGTCGTTCAGCAGCCGTACGGAGGCGTTGCCGTCCGCGTAGTAGGCCACGGTCGACAGGGACGCCGCCGAGAGCTCCATCCGGAACAGCGACTCCGGCGGTGCGCCCAGCGCCAGCCGGACCAGGGTCTTGATGGGCGTGACATGCGTGACCACGAGCACGGTGCGGCCCGCGTAGCGGGTGATGAGGCGGTCGCGGGCGGCCGCGACGCGGCGGGCGACCTCGGCGAAGCTCTCGCCGTCACCGGTGGGCGCCGCCTTCGCGGAGGCGAGCCAGGCGTCCAGGTCCGCGCGGTGACGCTCCCTGACCTCGCCGAACGTCAGCCCCTCCCAGGCGCCGAAGTCCGTCTCGCGCAGGCCGTCCTCGATCCGGACGTCCAGGCCCAGCCGGGCCGCCACCGCGCCGGCCGTCTCGCGGCAGCGGAGCAGCGGGGAGCTGACGATCTCCTGCACCGTGCCGCGGGCGGCGAAGGCCTCGGCGGCGCACTCGGCCTGCCTGCGGCCGGTGGCGGAGAGCTCGGGGTCGGTGCCGCCGCTGCCGGAGAACCGCTTCTCAGGGGTGAGGGCGGTCTCGCCGTGCCGCAGCAGAAGGAAGGTGGCGGGCGTGCCCAGGTCGGGGACGGCACCCCAGCCGACCTGCGGGGTCCCGGCGGCGGGCCGGTTCAGTGCGGCCCTGGCCCTCGCCGCACCGGCCGCCGCGTCGCCCGGCGGACCGGAGACCGGCGGCAGGGCGGCGGCCACCGAGGACTTCGGGGTGTCGAGGGCGGCCGTCGAGGACGACGGCTCCCACTGCTCGCCCCGCTTGCCCGCGTCCATCGCCTCGTTCGCGAGCCGGTCCGCGTGCTTGTTCCTCTCGCGCGGGATCCACTCGTAGGAGACGGCGGACGCCGGAAGGATCCGGGCGGCCTCGGCCGCGAGCGGCTTCATGTCCGGGTGCTTGATCTTCCAGCGGCCCGACATCTGCTCCACGACCAGCTTGGAGTCCATCCGGACGTGCACCCGCGGACCGCCGTCGGCCGAGGCGTCCGGCACGAGTGCCTTCGCCGCCCGCAGACCGGCGATGAGGCCCTTGTACTCGGCGACGTTGTTCGTCGCGACGCCGATGTACCCGGCCGCCTCGGCCAGCGTCTCCCCCGTCACCGGGTCGATGACGACCGCACCGTACCCGGCGGGCCCCGGGTTGCCCCGGGAACCGCCGTCGGCCTCGATGACGAACTGGCGCGGCGGGGTCACTACAGACCCGAGTCCGCGGTGCGTACCAGGATGCGGTGGCAGTTCTCGCAGCGCAGCACCGTGTCGCGGGACGCGGCCTTCACGTCGTTGACCTCGGTGATGTTGAGCTCCAGCCGGCAGCCCTCGCAGCGGCGCTGGTAGAGGCGGGCGGCGCCCACCCCGCCCTGCTGGGCGCGGAGCTTGTCGTACAGCTTGAGCAGGTCCGCGGGGACGGAACCGGCGACGACCTCGCGCTCCTTGGTGAGCGTCGCGGTCTCCTCGTCGAGCTCGTTCGTCGCGGCGTCCCGGCGGGCGGTCGCGTCGTCGGCCTTGGCCTGGACGGCGGAGACCCGGTCGGTCAGCTCGGTGACCCGCTCCTGCGCGGACTCCCTGCGCTCCATCACCTCGAGGACGACGTCCTCCAGGTCGCCCTGGCGCTTGGCCAGCGAGACGATCTCCCGCTGCAGGCTCTCCAGGTCCTTGGACGAGGTGACACTGCCGGAGTCCATCCGCTGCTGGTCGCGGGCGGCGCGCTGGCGCACCTGGTCCACGTCCTGCTCGGCCTTGATCTGCTCGCGGGCGGTGTCGCTCTCCTCGGTCGTGGAGGCGACGAGGAGGTCGCGGAGCTGGGCGAGGTCGGTCGTGAGGGACTCGATCTCGGCGTGCTCGGGAAGGGTGTCGCGCTTGTGCGCGATCTGAGAGAGGCGCTGGTCGAGGGCCTGGACGTCGAGGAGTCGGATCTGGTCGGCGGGCGCGGCGTTCAGTTGGGGGCTCCAGAAGAGTGGTGGGTGGTCCAGGGGTCGGTGACCTGCTTCGAGACATGGACCCGCAGGTCCCATCCGTGGCGGTCGGAAATCGCGTCGAGCTGGGCGGCGGCCTGTTCGCACCACGGCCATTCGGTGGCCCAGTGTGCGGCATCGACCAGGCCCAGCGACGAGTGCTGGACGGCCTCGGAGGCCGGGTGGTGGCGCAGGTCCGCGGTGAGGAAGGCGTCCACACCGGCGGCGCGCACCGCGTCGAAGAGGCTGTCGCCCGATCCGCCGCTCACCGCGACGGTGCGCACGAGGGCGTCCGGGTCGCCGGCCAGCCGGATGCCCTGCACGGTGGCGGGCAGCCGGGCGGCGGCCCGGGCGGCGAATTCGCCGAGGGTCTGCGGGTGGTCGAGCGTGCAGATCCGGCCGAGGCCGCGGCGGCCCGTGGGGTCCGTCGGGTCCGGTACGAGGGGCCGCTCGACGCGCAGGTCGAGGGCGCCGGCGAGGGCGTCCGAGACGCCGGGATCCGCGGAGTCGGCGTTGGTGTGGGCCACGTGCAGCGCGATGTCGTGCTTGATCAGCGTGTGCACGACCCGGCCCTTGAAGGTGCCGGCCGCGACCGTCGTCGTACCGCGCAGATAGAGCGGGTGGTGGGTGACGATCAGCTGGGCGCCGAGCTTCAGCGCCTCGTCGACGATGTCCTGGACGGGATCGACGGCGAAGAGCACCCGGTCGACCTCGGCGTCCGGATCACCGCAGACGGTGCCGACCGCGTCCCATCCTTCGGCCCACTCGGGCGGCCAGAGGGCGTCGAGCTCGGCGATGACTTCAGACAGACGGGGCACGGAGGAAAGGCTACCTGTCCTCCGTGCCCCGCGGTCCATGGCCGCTGCGGCCCGTGGGGACGGACCGGCGGCCGGTCATGAATCGTTACTTCACCAGGCCGGCGCGCAGGGCGTCACTTCACCAGGTCGGCGCGGAGGTCGTCGAGGACCAGGTTCGCGGCCGTGACGCCGAGGCCGAGGTACCAGGTCTCGTCGGAGACGTTCTTGGCCCGCCCCTCCTTGACCGCCGTGAGGTTCTTCCACAGCGGGTTGGACTGGGCGGTGTCGCGCTTGGTGGCCTTCACGTCGCCGTACACACCGGTGAAGATCCAGTCGGCGTCCGCCTCGTCGATCTTCTCCGGGCTGATCTCCGCGGCCAGCTCGTTGATCTGCTGGTTCTTGGGCCGCGGCAGGCCGGCGTCGTCGAGGATCGTGCCGATGAAGGAGGCCTTGGCGTAGAGGCGGATCTTGTCCGGCAGGTAGCGGACCATGGAGATGGTCGGCTTCTTCGGGCCGACGTCCTCGCCCAGCTTCTTCGCGTTCGCCTCGTAGGTACCCAGCTCCGACTCGGCCTTGGCCGTCTTGTCCAGCGCCGCGGCGTTGAGGAGGTAGTTCTCCTTCCAGGTGAAGCCCGGACGGATGGAGAACACGGTCGGCGCGATCTTGGACAGCTCGTCGTACTTGTCGGCCGCGCGCAGCTGGCTGCCGAGGATCAGGTCGGGCTTCAGCCCGGCGATCGCCTCAAGGTTGAGGTTGTTGATCGTGCCGACGCTCGATGGGTCGCCGGCGTCCTTCTTCAGGTACGAGGGGATGGCCGCGTCGCCCTCGGAGGGGGCGTAGCCGACCGGCTTCACACCCAGCGACACCACGTTGTCGAACTCGCCGACGTCGAGCACGACGACGCGCTTCGGAGCGGCCTTGAGCTCGGTCTTGCCCATGGCGTGGGTGAGTGTGCGGGGGAACTGACCCGCCGGGGCGTCGGTCCCGTACTCCGCCGTCTTCTTCGCCGCGTCGCCGAAGTCCTTGCCGCCCGTCGCGACCGCGGCCTTCTTCTCGCCACCGGCCTCGGACTTGGCCGAGCCGCCCGACGAACCGTCGTCGCTCCCGCAGGCCGAGAGGGACAGGGCGGCGACTACGGCCAGGCCGACTGCGGCGGTGCCGCGGCGTCGAAGGGACATCACTTGCTCCAGTTGTGGATCACACAGGCAACACTTAGGAATGCCTTACCTTAGCCACGCGCTTATCGCGAAGCACAACCACCCCCTCCCTCTCAGGTGAATACGGGCATCGCCACCCATATGTGTGAAGTGGCGGGTCTCGTGTTGTTCGGCAGGAAGTGCGAAAACTAGCTTCGATGGCCGGAGGTGACGAGTCGATGACTGCCTGTGCCATCGAGGACGGGACCGCGGTGGCGGTCGAAGCCGGTGAGCCGGTGGAGCCGGGGTCCGACGAGCCGGACGGGGCCGCGGAGCCCCCGGATCCGGCGGCGGACGCTACGGAGGATCCCGCGAAGGATCCACCGGCGGACGCAGCTGGTCCGCGGGAGCCGGTGGTTCCACCCGTACCGGTGGCCGTGCCCGCACCGGCGCGGTTCCCTGCCGAAACGGTCCTGCCGACACCCGTGTTCACGATCACGGCGGACGGCGCGTACGCGGCCCGGCTCACGGCCGCCCGCGTCCAGGCGCACCAGACCGGCGAGGCGGGCACCGGTGCCACCACCGACACGGCCTGGTACCCGGAACGCTGGACGCTGGACGGGCCCGAGCCGTACGCCGTGCCGCTCCCCCTCAACCAGCCGGAGGAGGCCGACTCGCAGGTGCTGCCGCTCGCCGACGGGCGGGTGCTCATCCGGCGCCGGGTCGCGGACCGGCACACCCTCTCGCTGCTCTACCCGACCGGCCCCGGCACCGGTGAACTGCCGCTGGGCGCGGTCGAGTGCGCGGAGCTGACCCTGCTGCCGCCCTCACCGGACGGCGTCAGCGCGTACGCCCTGTCGGCCGGTGCGTACTCCACCGGGCTCTGGCTGGTGGCGGGCGGTCCGTCCGGGCCGCAGCAGGTCGCGGAACTGCCGGGGCGCTGCTCCGGCGGGGTCTGGCTGGACCGGGCCGGCCGGCTGCTGGCCCTGGACCGGGAGCCGGCCGGGGGCGGCCCGGTGAAGGCGGTCGCGGTGGACCTGGGGCGGGGCGCCGAGATGACACCGCTGCTCCAGATCGCACCGGACAGCAACGACCGGCTGCTCCTCGCCGACCCGGACAGCGGTCTCCTGCTGATCCGCTCGGACGCACCCGGGCACGACCGGCTGGGCTGGGGGGTGCTGGGCAGTTGTCTTCCGGTGCGCTTCCCGGAGTGCCTGCGGCTGCCGGACGCCGCGGTGACGCCGTTCGCCGTGCAGCCGGGGCAGATGCTGATGCCGGAGAGCTGCGCGGTCGCCCTGCGGATCGACGGGGCGGCGGGCAGCTGGGTGGGGGTGTGGCGTCCCGCGGGCCGCATGCTGCACCAGCTCCCGGTGCCCGGGGGATGGCTGGCGGGCAGTGGTGTCTGGTCCCGCGAGGGCGTACTCCGGCTTCCGTACGCGAACGGGGAGACGGCCTGCGCGGTCGCGCTCCTGGAGGCACCGGCCGATGTGGAACCGGCTGCGGGACGGTACCCGGCCGGATACCCGGGAAGCGGTATGCAACCGTCCGCGGCCGTGGCGCCTCCTTCTGGGTGCAAGCCGGTTCCATTGGGGCAGGCGCCTCTCGTGGGGCGTACCGCCCTCCAGGTGCCGGCCGGTCTAAAGTTGGACCGGGGGCTCACGCATTCGCGCACCGAGGTCGCCGACGGTGACCGTTTCCCGGGTGACGGTGGCGTGATGGCCCCGGAGACAAACACGTAAGCGATCACAACGGGGTGACTTCCCACATGTCTGAAGCCCGAACCGACACGACCCAGCCGCGTCCGCCGGGGGCGGACGCGGAGCGGGCCGA
>NZ_JAFMPZ010000119.1 GCF_017353455.1 Streptomyces laculatispora | reverse complement strand
GGCGCGGGCGGGGCGGGTTACGTTCGCCGGCCCTCCGTACACACCGTGCGTACGTGACCGACGACGGACCGTGCGCGAAGGCGGGGCACGTCGCCCGGAACGTCTCCCCGATCGCCCCGCGCCCCGCTGACCAGCGCACTGACCACCGGATATGCAGGTGAGACGGACCCCAAACCCCTGGTATTGTTTTCTTTGTCGCCGCGGGAGACTGCGGCTGATCACCCAGTCCGGGTGGCGGAATGGCAGACGCGCTAGCTTGAGGTGCTAGTGCCCTTTATCGGGCGTGGGGGTTCAAGTCCCCCCTCGGACACCAGTAAAAACCCCAGTTCATCTGGGGTTTTTCTGTTTCTCAGGCTGTGGCGCGACCAATCACGTGACCAGCAGCAGAGTAAATCCCCAGGTCAGGCCAGGGAGGACAGGCTGAGGCCCGCTCCGGAGGCGGCCAGCCGGCGCTAGCTCCGTCCATGCGTGAGTGCGTACGGTGGCGGCCGGGGGAACCCGGCTCGACCCCGACGTCACCATGCAACTGCTCAACCGGCGGCACGCCGGAAGCCTGATCGACCGTCACGCCCCGCGAGCGTGAGGTCCTGGCGCTGATGGCGGAGGGCCGCAGCAACGCCGCCATCGGCGGACAGCTGGTGATCGGCGACCGGGCCGTGGGAAAAACACATCACCGGCATCTTCGGCACACTCGAACTCGCCGACACTCCGTCCGACCACCGCCGCATACTCGCGGTGCTGGCCCATCTCCGCGAGCAGTGACGGCGCGGCCGTCCATCCCCGCCGCTGACCGCTGACCGTCCGCCCCGTCCCGCAGCCGTGCGCGGGTGAATCAGGCCGCCCGGTCACCCACCCCACCGTAGCCCGTCCCGCATCACGATCCGGTCTCGGAGATCGAGGAGGGGCTTGTTTTCGGCCATGTAATCGATTCCAATCATCCGTGTAATCGATTCCACGGCCCTGGCTGCTGGTTTCGAGGCGCACGGAAACCACAAGGAGGTGGTCCCGGAAATGGCGAGCATCAAGGATGTCGCGGCCCAGGCAGGAGTCTCTGTCGCCACGGTCTCCCGTGTCCTCAACAGCCATCCCTCCGTCAGCCCGGACGCGCGCAGACGCGTCCTCGCAGCCGTCGAAGCCCTCGGCTACCGGCCCAACACCCTCGCCCGCTCGCTGCGCACCGATCAGACCCGCACACTCGGTCTCGTCATCAGCGACGTGCTCAACCCGTACTTCACCGCCCTGGCCCGCTCCGTCGAGGAGGAGGCCCGGGCCCTCGGCTACAGCGTGATCATCGGCAACGCCGACGAGCAGCCCGAGCAGCAGGATCACCACGTCCGTACACTCCTGGACCGCAGGATCGACGGGCTCCTCGTCTCGCCGGCCGACGGCGACTCCCCGCTGCTCCACGACGTCGCACGCGCCGGCACCCCGATGGTCTTCGTGGACCGCTGGATGCCGGGTGTGGACGTCCCCGTCGTACGCGCCGACGGTCACCGGGCCATCCAGGACCTGGTCGCCCACCTGTACGCGCTCGGCCACCGCAGGCTCGCCATCATCGCCGGGCCCGCGGCCACCACCACCGGCAACGAGCGTGTCGAGGCCTTCCGGGCCGCGATGAGCGCGCACGGCCTCGCGCTGCCGGACGCCTACACCGGCCAGGGCGACTTCCAGGCGGCCAGCGGCAGACGCGCCACCGAGCAGTTCCTCGCCCTGCCCCAGCCTCCCGAGATCGTGTTCGCGGCCGACAACCTCATGGCCCTCGGTGCCCTGGACGCCATCCGCGCCCACGGCCTGCGCGTTCCCGAGGACATCGGGCTCGCGGCCTTCGACGACATCCCCTGGTTCGTCCACACGGGACCGCCGATCACCGCGATCGCCCAGCCCACCGGCGAACTGGGCCGCGCGGCCGTACGCGCGCTGGTCGACATCGTCGAGGGCAGGCCCCCGCAGTCCGTCACCCTGCCCGCCCGTCTCGTCGTGCGCGGCTCCTGCGGCGAGCGCACCGGCGAGCCGCCCCTGCCCGTATCCGGCCCGAGGAGCAACGCGTGAGCGAGTCAGTCGAGTTGCTGCGCATCGAAGGCGTTCGCAAGACCTTCCCCGGCGTGGTCGCCCTGGACAGCGTCGACTTCGATCTGCGCGGCGGTGAGGTGCACGTCCTGCTCGGCGAGAACGGCGCGGGCAAGAGCACGCTCATCAAGATGCTCTCCGGCGCCTACCGCCCGGACAGCGGCCGGATCTTCGCCCGGGGACAGGAAGTCCGCATCCACGGTGCGCAGGACGCCGAGAAGCTCGGGATCGCCACGATCTACCAGGAGTTCAACCTGGTCCCCGATCTCACGGTCGCGGAGAACATCTTTCTCGGCCGCCAGCCGCGCCGCTACGGACTGATCGACCGGCGCCGCATGGAAGCCGACGCCGAGGTGCTGCTGCACCGCGTCGGTCTGCATGTCTCGCCCCGGGCGAAGATCCGTGAACTGGGCATCGCCCGGCTCCAGATGGTCGAGATCGCCAAGGCCCTCAGCCTGGAGGCGCGCGTCCTGATCATGGACGAGCCGACCGCGGTCCTCACCTCCGAGGAGGTCGACAAGCTCTTCCGGATCGTGCGCCGGCTGCGCGAGGACGGCGTCGGGATCGTCTTCATCACCCACCACCTGGACGAGATCGCCGCCCTCGGCGACCGCGTCACCGTCCTGCGCGACGGCCGCAGCATCGACCAGGTGCCCGCCTCGACCCCCGAGGCGGAACTCGTCCAGCTGATGGTGGGACGCAGCATCGACCAGCAGTACCCCCGGGAACGCGCCGACGCCGGGGAGCCGTTGCTGTCCGTGCGCGGGCTCACCCGCGACGGCGTCTTCCACGACATCAGCTTCGAGGTGCGGGCCGGTGAGGTGGTCGGCCTCGCCGGACTCGTCGGGGCCGGCCGCACCGAGGTCGCCCGTGCCGTCTTCGGCGCCGACCCGTACGACACGGGAACGGTCGATGTGCGCGGCGAGCGGCTCGGCAAGCACGACGTCACCGCCGCCATGAGCGCCGGGATCGGCCTCGTCCCCGAGGACAGAAAGGGACAGGGCCTGGTGCTCGACGCCTCCGTGCAGGAGAACCTCGGCCTGGTCACCCTGCGGTCGGCGAGCCGCTCCGGACTCGTGGACCTCAAGGGCCAGCGCACGGCTGCCGCCCGGATCGCCGACCAGCTCGGCGTACGGATGGCGGGCCTCGGCCAGCACGTCCGCACCCTCTCCGGCGGCAACCAGCAGAAGGTCGTCATCGGCAAGTGGCTGCTCGCGGACACCCGGGTGCTGATCCTCGACGAGCCGACCCGGGGCATCGACGTGGGCGCCAAGGTCGAGATCTACCAGCTCATCAACGAGCTGACCGCCTCCGGCCACGCCGTACTCATGATCTCCAGCGATCTGCCGGAGGTCCTGGGCATGAGCGACCGGGTGCTGGTCATGGCCCAGGGACGCATCGCCGGTGAACTCGCCGCCGACCGCGCCACCCAGGACGCCGTGATGGCCCTCGCCGTCAGCTCCGCCCCCGCGACCGAACCCACCGAGAACGACGAGGAGAGCCACCGTGGCCACTGACACCCATCCGAGCAAGGCGGGCGCGGGAGCCGCCGGACCGAGCCTGCGCCGCCTGCTGCTCGACAACGGAGCCCTCACCGCGCTGGTCGTCCTGCTGGTGGCGATGTCGCTGCTCTCGGGCGACTTCCTCACCACCCAGAACCTGCTGAACGTCGGTGTGCAGGCCGCCGTCACCGCGATCCTCGCGTTCGGCGTCACCTTCGTGATCGTCTCCGCCGGCATCGACCTCTCCGTCGGCTCGGTCGCCGCGCTCTCCGCGACGGTCCTCGCCTGGTCGGCGACGTCAGCGGGCATGCCCGTCGTCCTCGCGGTCCTCCTCGCCGTCGCCACCGGCATCGCCTGCGGCTTCGTCAACGGCGCCCTCGTCGCGTACGGGAAGCTGCCCTCGTTCATCGCGACGCTGGCCATGCTGTCGATCGCGCGCGGTCTGTCCCTGGTGATCTCCCAGGGCAGCCCGATCGCGTTCCCCGACTCCGTCTCCGTACTCGGCGACACGCTCGGCGGCTGGCTGCCCGTACCGGTCCTCGTCATGATCGCCATGGGGCTGATCACGGCCCTCGTCCTCGCCCGTACCTACCTCGGCCGCTCCATGTACGCGATCGGCGGCAACGAGGAGGCCGCCCGGCTCTCCGGACTGCGCGTCAAGAAGCAGAAACTGGCCATCTACGCGCTGTCCGGTCTCTTCGCCGCCGTCGCGGGTATCGTCCTCGCCTCCCGTCTGACCTCCGCCCAGCCGCAGGCCGCGCAGGGGTACGAACTCGACGCGATCGCCGCAGTCGTCATCGGCGGTGCCAGCCTCGCGGGCGGCGTCGGCAAGGCCTCCGGCACCCTGATCGGCGCGCTGATCCTCGCCGTGCTGCGCAACGGCCTCAACCTCATGTCCGTGTCCGCCTTCTGGCAGCAGGTCGTCATTGGTGTCGTCATCGCCCTCGCGGTGCTGCTCGACACGCTGCGCCGCAAGGCCGGTTCGGGGGCGGCGTCCGCCGGCGGCTCCTCCGGCGCGCCGGGTTCACCGGGACCGGGTCGAAGGGGAGCGATGAAGGCCGGTCTCGCACTGGTCTGCGTGGCGGCCGTCATCGCCGCCGTGACGTTCTTCAACTCCGGTTCCTCCGGAGGCAAGACCAGGATCGGCATGTCCCTCTCCACGCTCAACAACCCCTTCTTCGTCCAGATGAAGGCGGGCGCGCAGGAGCAGGCCAAGGCGGACGGGGTCGACCTGACCGTCACCGATGCCCAGAACGACGCCTCGCAGCAGGCCAACCAACTGGAGAACTTCACCAGTTCCGGGGTGGACTCGATCATCGTCAACCCGGTGGACTCCGACGCGGTCGGACCGGGCGTCCGCAGTGCCAACCAGGCCGACATCCCGGTGATCGCCGCGGACCGGGGCGTCAACAAGGCGGACACGGCGACACTCGTCGCCTCCGACAACGTGGCCGGCGGCAAGCTCGCCGCCAAGGCCCTCGCCGACAAGCTCGGCGGCAAGGGCAGCATCGTGGTCCTGCAGGGAACCGCGGGCACCTCCGCCAGCCGCGAGCGCGGAGCGGGCTTCGCCGCAGGCATCAAGGCGTACCCGGGGATCAAGGTCGTGGCCACCCAGCCGGCCGACTTCGACCGCACCAAGGGCCTGGACGTCATGACCAACCTCCTCCAGGGCCACCCCGGCATCACCGGTGTCTTCGCCGAGAACGACGAGATGGCGCTCGGCGCGGTCAAAGCGCTCGGCAGCAAGGCCGGAAAGTCGGTCTCCGTGGTCGGCTTCGACGGCACACCGGACGGTCTGAAGGCGGTCGGCGCGGGCACGCTGTACGCGTCGGTCGCCCAGCAGCCGAAGGAGCTCGGGAAGATCGCCGTACAGAACGCGGTCCGGGCGGCCGAGGACAAGAAGGTCGCCGGCACGGTGAAGGTGCCGGTCAAGGTCGTCACCCGGCAGAACGTCGCCGACTTCTCCTGACGACAGGGCGTCTCCTGGCCAGGCGCCCTGTCCTGGCCGGGCGGTTCCACCTGATCACGCCGCCCCTCCCGAACACGCAGTCCACGGAAGGCAGTAGCAACAGATGTACGAGAACGAGGACTCCGGTCCCGCCCGGTTCGACCTCCTGGTCGTCGGCTCGGCCAACGCCGACCTGGTCGTCGGCGTCGACCGGCGCCCGGCACCGGGGGAGACGGTGCTCGGCTCCGACCTGGCCGTCCACCCCGGCGGCAAGGGCGCCAACCAGGCGGTCGCCGCCGCGCGCCTCGGAGCCCGTACGGCGCTGCTGGCCCGCGTCGGCGACGATGCCCACGGCCGGCTGCTGCTGGAATCGCAGCGGTCGGCGGGCGTCGACACCACCGGAGTCCTCGTCGGCGGAGCGCCCACGGGCGTCGCCCTGATCACCGTCGACCCGTCGGGCGACAACAGCATCGTCGTCTCGCCGGGCGCCAATGCCCGCCTCACTCCCGAGGACATCCGGGCGGCGGGCCCGTTGCTCGCCGCCTCCCGGGTCGTCTCCGTCCAACTGGAGATCCCCCTGGACACGGTCGCCGAGACGGCCCGCGCCCTTCCCTCCGGAACCCGCCTCGTCCTCAACCCGTCCCCGCCGGCACCGCTTCCCGCCGAAGTGCTGGCGGCCTGCGACCCCTTGGTGCTCAACGAGCACGAGGCCCGCTCCATCCTGGGCCGGGACGCGGGCACCACCCCCGAGTCCTGGGCACAGGCGCTCACCGCGCTCGGCCCCCGCTCGGTGGTGATCACCCTGGGCGCCGGGGGCGCGCTGGCTGCCGACACCCGTACCGGCGACTTCGTACGAGTACCGAGCCCGACGGTCGACGCGGTGGACACGACGGGCGCGGGCGACGCGTTCACGGCGGCCCTGGCCTGGCGGCTCGGCCTGGGGGAGGAGCTCCCCGAGGCGGCGGCCTTCGCCGTCAGGGTCGGCGCGGCCGCCGTCACCAAGGAGGGCGCGCAGGTGTCGTTCCCCACCGCGGAAGAGGTCTCCGCACTGTGAAGAAGTCAGGCATCCTCAACCGTCACCTCGCGGGAGCCCTGGCCGAGCTGGGCCACGGCGACGGCGTCCTGATCTGCGACGTCGGCATGCCCATCCCTCCGGGCCCCCGCATCGTCGACCTCGCCTTCCGCGCGGGCGTCCCGTCGTTCGCCCAGGTGCTGGACGGCCTGCTGGACGAACTGGTGGTGGAGGGCGCGACGGCGGCCGAGGAGATCCGGGAGGCCAACCCGGAGGCGGCCCGGCTCCTGACCGAACGCCTCCCGGACCTCACCCACGTCTCCCACGACGCACTCAAGGGGCTCACGGCGGATGCCCGCCTGGTGGTGCGCACGGGCGAGGCGCGGCCGTACGCGAATGTGCTGCTGAGGTGCGGGGTCTTCTTCTGACGGCCGGTGCGCCGTGCGTCGACCGCCGACGCGCGGCGCTCCTGCCCACTGAGCAGGGCCGGGCTCCGCGCGGTCAGCGCGCCGGCACGACGCCGTGGCCCGTGACATCCACGAGTACGCGGCACTACTCCGCGGAGCGGGCATCGAACTCGTGCGGCCAGCCCGGCCGCGTCGCTGTTCTGACCGCGCAGCAGATCCACCGACGCCTGCGCGAACCGGTCCGCGAGGCCGGTCCGTGCCGCCGCGTCCAACTCCTGACGCAGCCGCGTCACGGACATGAGGGCCCGCCTGCGCTGACCGGGTCCGGCACGCAGCATCTCCCGGTAGGTACCGCACGGCGCGGCGTCGGCCAGCAGCGGCTCCAGCCGCTCGGCCAGGGCCCGTCCCGCCTCCGCGGCATCCCGGGCCGCGGAAGCCTGCCCAGGTGCTCGTCCACCAGTTCCCGGTGCAACGGTGCCCAGGCCGCCCGTATGGCCTCCACGGCCCGCTCGTGGTCGTCCGCCACCGCCCCGGCGGCGTCGCTGAGAAGCGGGACCGGCAGCCCCGGGGACCCGTGCCTTTCTGGTCCCGGCAAGCTGGGCGGCCCCGGGACGGCCGGGGCCGCGCACCGGCTACCGCCCCGACGCCACCAGCGGGTAGTGATCGGAGAGGTTCGTGTACGTGTAGTCCGTCCCCCAGCTCGACACCGTCCACGGCGCGCTCTCCTCCTTCACCACCTCGTTCGTCCACCTCGCCGGCTTCGCGTGCCCCGTGCGGTGCAGGACGTGGTCGAGGTCCTCGCGGGGGTCGTCGGGGTAGCGTTCGGCGGCGATCGAGTTGTCCTGCGTGTCGAACGAGTAGGGGTGCCCGGTGCGAGTGTCCGCCCCGGTCAGCCCGGCGTTCGAGAGCATGGAGGCGTACTCGGGGGAGTGGGTGTCCACGTTGAAGTCGCCCGCCACGACGACCTGTTCCGAGGCGGGGATGTTCTTCGCGTCGAGGAACGCGTCGATCTGGCGGAACTGGAGAGCCCGGATTCCGGCCGCCTCGCCCGATGCGCAGCCCGGGTCGGTCGACTGGGTGTGGGTGCCCACCACGTGCACCTTCGCACCGTTGACGTTCAACTCGGCATAGGCGAAGCCCTTGTTGGACCACCAGTCACTGCCGCAGGCGTCCTTGTAGATGTACTGCTCCTGGCGCAGGACCGGCCACTTGCTCAGGATCGTGACACCGCCGTCCTCGGGTGTGGCGGACGAGTAGGCCCCGCCGGTGGCGTCCCAGCCGCTCTTGCTCCGGCCCACCACCGGTGTGTGGTAGGGGTATTGGGCGGAGGCGTTGCGCGTCAGGGCGTCCGAGGCGGAGTTGTCGAACGCCTCCTCCAGCACGACGACGTCATTGCCCCGGAAGAAGCCGGCCTTCGGTATCTCGGCCGCCCGGTGCGCCTGCCCCCAGTTCGGGTAGAGGTTCGTGCTCATCAGGAACGTGTTGTACGTGAGCACCCGCAGCGGCGGGGCGTCGGCGGCCGTTGCCTGTGGTGCGGCGGCCACCAGTGCGGCGGCGGTGAGCGTGGCGGACAGGGTCGCGCCGGAGATACGGCGGAGCGCGGAGTGCGGCACGGGGTGCTCCTGATTCTGCTGCTGCATGGGGGCGGGTGAATCCTGACACCCATGAAAGCAGGGGGAGTTACCCGCGGGTAGACGGCAGGTGCCGGGAGCACCGCCCCCGGCCGTCCATCAGGTGCCCGTCACTCCCGGACACCTCACCGGCTGCTCCGTCACTTCCTCTCGGCGTACACGATGAGGTTGTCCACGGGGTGCCCCGCTGCGTCGAACGAACCGTCGCAGGTGATCAGCCGCAGCGCACGGGCCTCGGTGCGTCCGTATACCCGCGCGGTCGGGAACGCCTTCTTGCTCGCCGTCTCCCGGTCGGTGACCTTGAAGTGGATCTCGGTGCCCCGGTCGTCGCGGACGGCGATGTCCGCGCCCTTGGCGATCTTCTTGAGGTCGTGGAACACGGCCCGGCCGTAGCGGGTGTCGTTGTGGCCGATCAGTACGGCGGGGCCCGGCTGGCCGGGTACGGAGCCGCCGGTGTACCAGCCGACCGTCATGCCCTTGTCGGCGGGCGGCACCTCGACCGTGCGGTCGGGGTTGAGCCCGAGGCGCATGACCGCGCTGTTGATCCCGAGGGAGGGGATGGAGACGTGGACGGGCGGCGAGGCGGACTTCCCGGAAGCGGAAGCGGAAGCGGTTCCCGGGCCGGGTGCGGGAGTTCCGGTCGTGGCGGCCGAATCCGTGTTCCGGGCCGCGGCCGAGGGCTTCGGCGGGGAGGAGTCGGAGCAGCCGGTCAGCGAGGTCAGTGCGGTCAGCGCGAGGCAGGTGTACACCGGCAGTGCGGTGCGCCGGAGGAACTGGGGCGTGCGGGACATGAGGACAGACTCCAGAAGAGATCGGCCGACGGCAGTGGCGCCGCCCTGATGCAGGACGGCGCCACTGCCGGCTTGTCGGCTGAGGGGTGGTCAGCCGTTGCGGCGGCCGGTGGAGCGGCGGCGCAGGACGACCGTTCCAGCACCCGCGACCAGGAGGGCCGCCACGGCGGAACCCATCACCGCGGCGGTGTTGTCACCGGACGTGCCGGCCGGGCGCTCACCCGCGGCGACTCCGCCGCGCGGCACGGTCGCCGGCCGGACCGCGGGTGCGGTCCTGTCGCCTGCGGCCACGCCGCCGCGCGGCGCGTCCGACGGGACGACGGAGGGGGCCGCGGAGGGGGCCTCGG
>NZ_JAFMPZ010000495.1 GCF_017353455.1 Streptomyces laculatispora | reverse complement strand
GCCCGCTTTCGCGCGTACGGAATCCGGTCCGGCACCCCGAGCGCGGCCCGGAGCAACTCCTCGGCCCGGCGCGCCGCCATCAACGGCCCCCGCCCCAGCCAGCTGAAGACCACCGCCCCCTGCTCCCGCAGCCGGGCCGCGCCGCGCTCCTCGGCGGTGATCCCCACCTTCAGCATCCCGGGCCCGAACCAGGCCAGGTACACGCGGTAGGTACGCGGATCATCGGGAATCGTGTCGGCCGCCACCGAGTGCGCCCGGTCCAGCCGCCCGCACTCGGCGCATCGCGCGCCCGTACTCCGCTCCGGAACCAGGGCCGCCATCGGGCAGGCGTTCCCCCGCGCCCCGACGCAGGTCCGCTCCCCCGAGGCCCGGAACCCGAGCTCGGTCCCGTACGCAAGGACGCTCCCCCGCGTCCGACGGCCCTTCTGCCACCCGAGCACGGGCCCGCCCCGCTCCTCCGGCCACCGCAGACCGGTGCACTGCCACCCCATGCGTGAACTCCCGGACTCCTGGACGTGAAACGGACGGATGCGAACCCGCCATGGTTCCACATATCGCCACCCAGTGTGATTCGCGTCACACTGGGTGGGTGGTGGGCTCGATTCCAGGATCCCTCAGAGGTGTTTCGACCATGACCAGCATCAAAGGCACTGCGCTCGACAGCCTGCGCTCGAATGTGCGGGGGCCGGTCATCGCGCCGGGGGACGCGGACTACGACACGGGCCGCGGCATCTACAACGCCATGATCGACCGGCGCCCCGCTGCCATCGCTCAGTGCGTGGACGTGGCGGACGTGCGGGCCACCCTCGCCTTCGCCCAGGACACGGGGCTCGACCTTGCCGTACGCGGGGGCGGACACAGCGGGCCGGGGCTGTGCCTGGTCGACGACGGGCTGACCCTCGACCTCTCCCCGATGCGCTGGGTGCGCGTCGACCCCGAAGCCCGAACGGCACAGGTCGGCGGGGGAAGCCAGTTGGGCGACCTGGACCATGCGACGCACACCTTCGGCCTCGGCGTACCGGCCGGGATCATGTCGACCACCGGCGTGGGCGGCCTCACGCTGGGCGGCGGGCACGGCCACCTGACCCGCGCGTACGGCCTCACGATCGACAGCCTGCTCGCCGCGGATGTCGTCCTGGCCGACGGCGCGGTCGTCACCGCCTCCGAGACCGAACACCCGGACCTGTTCTGGGCGTTGAGGGGCGGCGGCGGCAACTTCGGCGTGGTCACATCGTTCACGTACCGGCTGCACCCGGTGGACACGGTCGGGGTCGCGGTGACCGTGTGGCCGGTCGACCGCACGGCGGAAGTGCTGCGGTGGTACCGGGAGTTCATGCCCGCCGCGCCGGACGACCTGAGCGGCTTCTTCGTCCTCCTGACCGTCCCGCCCGGGCCGCCCTTCCCCGAGGAGATCCACGGGCAGAAGATGTGCGGCGTCGTCTGGTGTTACACGGGCGACCTCGCGGCAGGCAAGCTGGAGGAGACCCTGTCGGTGGTCAACGACCCGGCACCGCCGGCCTTCCACTTCACCAGCCCCATGCCGTACCCGGCCCTGCAGGCCATGTTCGACGACCTGCTCCCCAAGGGACTCCAGTGGTACTGGCGCGGCGACTTCTTCGACGCGATCTCGGACGAGGCGATCGAGGTGCACGCGAAGTACGGCCGCAACCTCCCCACCGGCCTGTCGACGATGCACATGTACCCGGTGGACGGAGCGGCCCACCGGGTCGGCTCCGACGCGACCCCCTGGGCCTACCGGGACGCCGTGTGGTCCGGCGTCATCGCCGGCATCGACCCCGATCCCGCCAACGCCGAGGCGATCCGCGAGTGGTGCGTCGACTACTGGACCGAGCTGCACCCGCACTCCATGGGCGGCGCGTACATCAACTTCCTCGGCGAGGCCGAGGCCCCGGACCGCGTCCGGTCCACCTACCGCGGCACCTACGACCGGCTGGCCGCGGTCAAGCGCACCTACGACCCGGACAACTTCTTCCGCGCCAACCAGAACATCACGCCGACCGCGGCGTGAAGGACCCGCAGGACCGGGATCGCGGGGAGGGCTGCCTCACTCCTTCACAGAGCCGGGCCTTCACGGAGTGCGGCCTTGACCACGTGCGGCCTTGACCAGGCACGGCCTTCACCAAGCACGGCGTCCCCAAGGTTCGTCGCAGCCTTTCTCCGGCGACTGCCTCCAGCGATTACTGCCTCCAGCGATTACTCTCCGGCCATGTCGAATCAATCCGTGGCGGCCGGCGTCACTCTCGCGGGCGTCCTGGCGCACTGCGGTGGAAATCCGGTAGGCGCCGTGATGTTGCTGGCGGGAGCTGTGGCCTCCGCGCCGGCTGCCCCGGAACCCTATGCGGCCCTCGCCGAGTTGTGGCGGGACCGGCGCCCGGAGCTGAAGGCGGGCCTCGAAGGGGACGGCTCCGTGAGCTCCGTTTCGGCGCAGGCCTACTTCCTGTTCCTCGAAGGCGACATGGACAACGCGGTGATGGCCCTGGGTTCGGTCGCGGGGGCGCGGCCCGATCTGCCGTGGGGCGCCGCCCCATGGTTCGGCGATGAGCGATTCCTCGACACGGTGAGCGCCGAGGCGCTGGCCGAGGCGTGTCTGCGGACCTTGGACTACGCCCACGACCTGGACAGCGACGAGATGCGTGAGCGGTTCGCGCCCTGGTTCCGCGCCATCGACAGGGTCTCCCGACGCAGTCCGGTGCCGGAGTCGCTGGCCGCCATGGCCCGGCTGCCGCGGGCCTGCGGCCGCTACGAGCAGTCCTTCGCCCTGTGCGACCGCGCCGATGCCGTCGAGCGGGTCATGTGGGTCGCGGTGGCACGAGCGAGCACCTGGCGGGCCATGGGCGATCTCGACCAGGCTGCGGCAGCCTTCGAAGACGCCCTGGCCCTGGACCCTCACAACTGGTCCCTCTGCCTGGACCTCGGCGACGTGCGTGCCGAGCAGGGTGACTTCGCCGCAGCTGCGGCGCTGGCCGAACAGGGCCTGCAGCACGAACCTCAGGAAGTCTCCCTGCGCGCGGCGGCAGCCTCCTACCGCACACGTCTGTCCGGCTCGTCCGAGGACCTGCGGGCTCTGGCCGCGCTGGCACCGCAACTGCCGGACACCGCCTACCGGGACCTGCTGATCGACTACGCGTGCGCGGGGCCCGGCCTGCCCCAAGGCCTCGTGGCCGAGGTCCGCCGCATCCGGAACTGAACACACCCGCACAGACCGGCGTGGGCCGCCGCTGCGTCGGGCCGGAGAGGGCGCCGCCCGGCGGCAGAAGCGCCGCGCGCACCGGCCCGACGCAACGGTGACCGGCGGATACACACCAGGTCGCGAGCGCCGCCACCGTGCCAGTGCCGGCGCCTGCGCCACGCACCACAACGGTCCACGGCCGGGCGGGCACCGCGAGCGTTAGGATCCGGGCCATGCCACTGACCGTGCAGGACGTGGACCGGTTCGAGGCCTCCAGGCCGCGCCTGGAGGCCATCGCCTACCGCCTCCTCGGCTCGGCGAGCGAGGCCGAGGATGCCGTGCAGGACACGTTCCTGCGCTGGCAGGCCGCCGATGTCGACCGTATCGAGGTCCCCGAGGCCTGGCTGACGAAGGTCCTCACCAACCTGTGTCTCAACCAGCTCACCTCGGCCCGCGCCCGGCGCGAGACCTATGTGGGCCAATGGCTCCCCGAGCCGCTGCTCGCAGGGGACTCGATGCTCGGCCCCGCCGACACCGCCGAACAGCGCGAATCGGTCTCGTACGCGGTGCTCGCCCTCATGGAGCGGCTCTCCCCCAACGAGCGGGCGGTGTACGTGCTGCGGGAGGCGTTCGGATACCCGCACCGCGAGATCGCCGGGATCCTCGACCTCACCGAGGCCGCCTGCCAGCAGATCCTGCACCGCGCCAAGAAGCACGTCGCGGAGGGCAGGACCCGCACCGAGATCGACGAGGCGACCGCCCGGCGGATCGTCGGGGAGTTCCTCGCGGCCGCCACCAGCGGCCGGACCGAGCCGCTGGTGCGGCTGCTCACCGAGGACGCCGTCTCCATCGGCGACGGAGGCGGAAAGGTCCCGGCCCGCGCCAAGGCGTTCGAGGGCGCCCTCGCGGTCGCGACCTTCATGCGGGGCCTGTTCAAACCCGGCAAGGCCAAGCGCGCCCTGGTCGGCGGCTCCCCCGGGGTCTACGCCACGACCGCCAACGGCGCCCCCGCCATCGTGGCGGTCTTCGAGGGCCGGGTCGTCGGGATCATGTGCCTGGAGATCACCGCCGAGGGCATCGCCGCGATCCTCAACCAGGTCAACCCCGACAAGCTCGAACGCGCGAACCAGCGCTGGGCGGCCGCCGGCGACCACGGGGACCCCCTGTTCAACGCCTTCTAGTCTGATGTGAGGCGCGCCACACCCTGCTCCTGTCAGGAAACGGCGGGCTGCCCGGTTCAAGGGGCGAACCCGCGCGAGACAGGAGCAGGGAAATGCAGCACCGAATCATCGTTCTCGGAGCCGGATACACCGGAGCCACCGCCGCCGGGCGCCTCGCCAAGCGCCTGCGCCGCGAAGACGTCACCATCACCCTCGTCAACGCCGAGCCCGACTTCGTCGAGCGGGTCCGGATGCACCAGCTGGCGGTCGGCCAGGACCTCAGGCCCCGGCCCTTCAGCGAGATGTTCGCGGGGACCGGGGTCGAGCTGAAGCTCGCGGAGGTCACCGGCATCGACGTCGGCCGCAAGACGGTCGCCGTCAGGGACGCGAACAGCGCCGAGAAGCAGGAGCTGGCCTACGACAGCCTCGTGTACGCGCTCGGCAGCAGCTGGAACACCCAGGGCGTCCCCGGCACCGCCGAGCACGCCCACGAGATCGCCGGCCGCCCCGGAGCACTCCGGCTGCGCGAGCGCCTGGCCCGCCTGGACGCCGGACAGCCCGTGGTCGTCGTCGGCGGCGGCCTCACCGGCCTGGAGGCCGCGACCGAGATCGCCGAGGCCCGCCCGGACCTCGACGTCGCCCTCGCCGCCCGAGGCGGGCTCGGCGACTGGCTCTCGCCCAAGGGCCGCCTGCATCTGCGGAAGGTCTGCGACCGGCTCGGCATCACCGTGCACGAAGACACCGCCGTCACCGGCGTCGCCGCCGACCGCGTGGCCACCTCCGACGGCATGTCCATCCCGGCCGCGGTCACCGTGTGGACCACCGGCTTCGCGGTCCACCCGATCGCGAGGGCCACCGCCCTGGAGGTCACCGGCACGGGCCAGATCGTCGTCGACGGGACCATGCGTTCGGTCTCGCACCCGGACGTGTACGCGGTCGGCGACGCGGCGATGGCGATGGGCCCCGGCGACAAACCCCTGCGGATGTCGTGCGCCTCGGGCACCCCCGCCGCATGGCAGGCCGCCGACACCATCGCGGCACGCCTGACCGGCGGCAAGCTCCCGAACACGCCCGTGCGCTACTTCAACCAGTGCATCTCGCTGGGCCGCAAGGAGGGCGTGATCCAGTACGTCACCGCCGACGACCGCTCCGTCCGGGCGGCCCTGACAGGACGGCTCGCCGCCGTCTACAAGGAACTGGTCTGCAAGGGCGCGGCCTGGGGCGTCGCCAACCCGACCCTCGGCCTCCCGGCCAGGCGCCGGCCGGTCGTCCGGCCCGAGCAGCAGCCCCACGAGGCCGCGGTCGCCAACGCCGAGGCCTGACGGGCGCACGCTCCCCGCGCACACGCTGTCGCAGGGAGCGTCGCTCCGGCGCGGTTCATTCGCGCCAAACGGCGACCAGGCGCCCCGCCAGAGCCAGTACCAGCGCTGCCGCGAGGAGATACAGGCCAAGACGTTCTTCGGACACTACCGGTGACCACACCCGCCAGGCCGACGAGCTGTAGTTGTCGGCGTCCATGGAGGATCCGTACAGGTAAACACCGGAGAGCGTGGGCCCCGTGCTGGTCCGGCTTCGCAACCACAGGAGAGCGCCTATGGCGGCGCAGGTCGCCGCTATCGCGTACAAGGCCGTAGCGCTGCGCGGGGTCTGTCTCTTCACGGGCTCTTCCTCGCCTCTGTCGTCGTGTTGTACGGATCCTCTCGCCGCCCACACCGATCACCTGAGGGCAGAGTCGTGCCGAGCGCCGGTACGCCTACGGCGCACCCCGGTGAACTCGTACAACAGCACGTCATCCACGAGCCGGTTCGTGTACAGCCGACGGGTGTCACGCTCCCCAAGGTTCTCCAGGGCGGCAAGCACCAGACCCGGGTCCGTCGCGGCAGCCGACCGTAACTGGACGACCTCCCCACGGGTCAGCCCTTCGATGCCGTACGACGGGCCGTCGGCACCCACCACGGCCCCCGCCTCCCGCGCATCGGTCACGGAGCGGCGGAACGCCTCGGGCGGGTCCGTACGCCCATGCCCCACGGGCTCCCCTTCCCGCGCCAGAGCGGCGGTGATCCAGGCCGCCGGGCGGACCGGCCGCCATCCGGCAGCCAGGCCGCAGAGCTCGGCCGCGATGTCGCGCGCGTCGAGGCCCCGGTCGATGAGCGGGCGCAGCGCGTACGCGAGACGGCGCAGCCCCTCGGGCTGGGTCCATCCTACGAGCGGCCGCACCTGCCGGGCGGTGGCGATGTCCCGGGCCACCTGAAGCGGGGACCGCCGCGCCGGGCGGCCGGATGTCGCGCGCCTGCGCGAGGTGTAGTTCAACTTCCCACTCACATCAGCTCTGCGTACGTCGTGGTGGGGCCCGGAAGAATGGGGCGCACGCCCGCCTGAACTGCGTTTTCCCACAGCCGGGTTGTCCAGAGCCCCGGTTCTCGCCCGCCCGGCCTCGACCGCACGGTCCCGGCCCGCGTCCGTCACCCCGCACACCCGCGCCCTGTAGCCGGCGCCCTCCAGACGGTGGCCCATCGCCGCGTCGTACACGGCCGGGATCGTCGCCGCGTAGACCGTCGCCGTGCCCGCGTACCGGCGGCCGGGCAGACGCAGGTTCCGCTTCGTCCCGTGCCGCCGCCACACCAGCGCACCCAACTCCCGTAACACCCGGACGTGCCGCTTCACCGTCGCCACCGACACCCCGCACCGGGCAGCCGTACCCTCCAGGTCGTACAGGACGAACCCGAGCCGGTAGTCCATCCGCCCGGCCAGATCCCGCGCGACGACCAGCGTCGTCGCCCCTGCCCGGCGGTGCAGACCCGCCTCGACGAGCCACATCACCGCCCGCAGCCACGCACGCGGCCGGGCGCTCCGGGAAGCCGTCGCATCGAGCTCCTGAAGGAGGCGAGGCACGGGGGTCCATGCCGGATCCGGGCATGACGGAGAAGCGCAGCACGAAGCCGCGCCGGTGGGATGGCGCATCACAGTCCGTGGGGTGAGGAGCGGCCGGTGGGGCCGCTGAATTCAAAGGGGGGGAGCCGTTCCGGACGACGGCTCAGGGCATGGGAGTGGTCACCACGCCGGTACCGGCCCTACGATCGAACGCGAATCCTTCTCTTCAGGGTGGATTTCGGATCGGCGGGCTGATCACCCGCTGGTCACTACGGCCGGGCGGTCTCTACACCGCTCGGCCGTTCTGCTACCCGGCCGAGGTCTCGGTGTTCTTCTTGGGGCGGTTCTTCCCGGAACCGGAATAGCCCCGCTCGATGTCCTGCACGGTTCCGATCGAGACCCCCAGACTCTCGGCGATCGCTCGGTACGTCACCTTCTGCGACCGCAGACGCAGCACGATCCTCCGGCGATGCTCCTTCAACCTCTTGGTGCGCTCGGTCTGATCTCTGAGCAGGCGGCTGATGATCTGCGCCTTCTCTAGCGAGTCCTCCATCGACTCGACGGCGTCCAGGCCATCGAAGACACGCTGCACCTCCTCCCTCTCGACCGGCCCTTCGCTCTCTGTCTCGGCCATCCCGTTCCTTCGAATCGGGCGTGCCGCTTGACTTACATTATGGGGGTCCCATAAATTTGCGGTCAAGCGGCGACGCCACCAGCAACAGAAAGGCCCCGGACCGGAGTTCGTACCTCCACATGGCCGGGGCCAGTCAGAACCCTGAGATCACCAGGAGACCGACCATGCGCCATCCTTCCACCCCGGTACCCCCACCCGACAGGCGGCTCGTCACGCTGCCTCCGGTCGTGGCGCTGTCCTCCCAGCAGCAACGGGGCGTGCACTGCGTCTTCTGCGGTACGGCCCTGCACACCGGGGCGGTCCGCGACCTCGGCCCGCGACTGACCAAGGCGCACGGATCGGTGGTCCGCTGGTTCCCGCGCAGCTGCCGGTCGTGCTGGGAGGCACAGCGATGACGTGCGACCGCTGCGGCCGGCCAATCGCCGCCGGAGACGAGGAACGCGTAATGATCCACGGCGCGTCAGGGGCGGGCGGCACGATCACCGTGCACGCGGCGTACTGCCTCCCACCACGGTCCCGCCCGGCTCCCGCCCATCGCGTGTAGGGCACGGCATACGGCCCTGGGCCTCACCCAAATGTTCGCGCTCCGAGCCGGCCTGCGGGTCATCCCGCTGCGGAACACCCGGCACACATGCAGTTCGCTGCTGGTCGCGCTCAAAGTGCATCCGAAGATCGCGCAGCGCATCGTTCGGCACTCACAGATCGCCATGACGATGGAGGTCTACGCCGAAGCGAGCGAGGAAGAAGTACGCGATGCGATCGGCAGGCTGTCCGGCGCCATGGGCGGTACCGGCTGGCAGCGATTGGCACGGTTGCTGTACTTCGCTGCCGCACGGGCAACGCGAGAGGCCCCCAGGATTTCTCCTGGGGGCCTCTGGCCTGCTGTGCACTCGGCAGGATTCGAACCTGCAACCTTCTGATCCGTAGTCAGATGCTCTATCCGTTAAGCTACGAGTGCTTGTGCGTTCCGGGCTTTTTTCTGCCCCGTCGGCGTTGCGAGAACAACATTACATGACCTGCGCCGTGACGCGAAATCCATTAGCCGCACCACTGCTGAGCTGCGAGATCACCGGTTCGAGACACCCCCCGATCGGCCCAGTCCCGACCC
>NZ_JAFMPZ010000494.1 GCF_017353455.1 Streptomyces laculatispora | reverse complement strand
GTCACCCCGTACCGCCCCGCCCGCGGCTCCCTTCCTCGCCGCGCGGCGGGGCTTCGCGTGCCAGGTGTCCCGGCGCTGTCGGCCTGGACCGGCGCCGGGACACACTCGTCCGGCGGAACCGGTCCGGTGCCGCCGGAAAACGCTCGCCCCCGTGCTGTCAGTCCAGGGCCACCGAGGCGCGCAGCGGATCGCGCAGGTCCGTCCCCAGGGACAGCCACCGCTCCTGGAGCTCCTGTGCGCCCCGGACCCGCTTCCAGGCCGCCTCGTTGTGCGTCATCGGCAGCAGCGGCAGGAACCGCACCGCCTCCATGGGCGCGTCCAGCTCCAGATCCTCGACCAGCCCACCGGACTCAGCGACGAGCACCGAGCCGAACGGCGCTCCCGGCCACAGCGGTTCACCGAGGTCCAGCGAGGCGCCGGGAGCCACGATCAACCCCTCCACCTGCGGCGACGCCGCCAGCACCGCGAGCTTGCGCAGCACCTGGTCGGTGTCGGCGAGGCCGGCCCGCACCGAGAGGACCAGCTCGGCGCGCGGCCCCTTCACGGGGTCGGCGAGCGAGTCGGCCGGGTCGGCCATCGGCTGCGCGGACATGCCGAGCGTGGCGTACCTCACCACGTCGCCGTCGATGAACCTGAGCACCTCGATCCGGTCCGTACCGAGGAACGTCACTGCCGCGCGTGCGTCCGGTTCACCCAGGGCCGTCCGCAGACGGGCCTCGACCAGAGCAAGAATTTCTGCCATGCGGCGAGCATAGGACGCGTATGGAACGGGCAAAGTAAGAGATTGGCCCTGTGCCTGCTGATAGCCTGGGCCCGCCGGTCGGGACAGCACGCAGAAGCGTTGCTCTCAAGTCCCGACGAAACGTCATCCCCCACGGGGGACCGACCGGAGGAGGTGGGGCTGCGGTGGATCCAAGTCGACCGTGCAGTACCAACCGCTCTTCCGCTCGACGCCTTCCCTCTGTGATCTGACGCCTTCCCGGTCAAGGCCCATGGCATTTCGCACGACGGAAGAGCACTCCTTTTTTGCCTGTCTGTAGCGAACGCCGTCATCGCGCCGCCGCGGTGCCGCCCGCTTTGCGGACGTGAGCCACGTCCCCATTCCGGGCTGTTCCACGCCCTCGCCGACGGCCCTCCGTGAAGGAGCCAGCCATGTCGATGATCCGTGACCTGCGCGCTGTCGTGCGCCCGTCCCTGCGCAAGACCAACACCCTGCACAGCAGTTACGACACCACCCGGGACCCGTCCGCCTCCAGCGCGGTCGTCGACTGCGCGGTCTACCGCGACGGACGCCGCCTCGCAGAAGTGGACGGCACCTGCCGTACGCCGCACGAGGCGATGCTCCGGGTGCGGGAGGAGGGCGGCTTCGCCTGGATCGGCCTCCACGAGCCGACCGAGGAGGAGTTCGCCGGTATCGCCCGGGAGTTCGGGCTGCACCCGCTGGCCGTGGAGGACGCCGTCCACGCCCACCAGCGGCCGAAGCTGGAGCGGTACGACGACACACTGTTCACCGTCTTCAAGACCATCCACTACGTCGAGCACGCCGAGCTGACCGCGACCAGCGAGGTCGTGGAGACCGGCGAGGTGATGTGCTTCACCGGCCGGGACTTCGTCATCACCGTGCGGCACGGCGGCCACGGCTCGCTGCGCGCGCTGCGCCACCGGCTCCAGGACGACCCCGAGCTGCTGGCCAAAGGGCCCTCGGCGGTCCTGCACTCCATCGCCGACCATGTCGTCGACGGGTACATCGCGGTGGCCGGCGCGGTCCAGGAGGACATCGACGAGGTGGAGATCGAGGTCTTCTCCACTCCGGACAAGGGCGGCCCGCGCGGTTCGGACGCGGGCCGCATCTACCAGCTGAAGCGCGAGGTGCTGGAGTTCAAGCGGGCCGTTTCGCCGCTGCTGCGCCCGATGCAGCTCCTCAGCGAGCGGCCGATGCGGCTGATCGACCCGGACATCCAGAAGTACTTCCGGGACGTCGCGGACCACCTCGTCCGGGTGCAGGAAGAGGTCATCGGCTTCGACGAGCTCCTGAACTCCATCCTCCAGGCCAATCTGGCGCAGGCGACCGTCGCGCAGAACGAGGACATGCGCAAGATCACGTCCTGGGCGGCCATCATCGCCGTGCCGACGATGATCTGCGGGGTCTACGGCATGAACTTCAAACACATGCCGGAGCTGCGCTGGACGTACGGATATCCGATGGTGCTGGGCTTCATCGGAGTGGTCTGCTTCTCCATCCACCGCATGCTCAAGCGCAACGGCTGGCTCTGACCGCCGGGACACCGGGCCGGTCTAAGCTCTGCTGCATGACTGCTGCTGACACGCTGCTCGGACCGGCCCTCGTCGAGGAGGCCACCAAGAAGTCGGGCCTGGTCTGGGTGCGCGGCACCGGGCCCGCGCGGGCGCTGTGGCACGTGTGGCACCAGGGTGCGGCGCACTTCGTCGGGGACGGTCCCGGCGAGCAGCCGCTCCCCGCCGGTCTCACGGACGGTGCCAACGCCGAGGTGACCGTCCGCAGCAAGGACAAGGGCGGCCGGCTCGTCGTCTGGACGGCCTCGGTGGCCCAGCTCGCGCCGCACTCCGAGGAGTGGGAGGCCGCGGTCGCCGAGCTCAGGGGCAAGCGGCTGAACGCACCGGACGCCGAGCTGATGACCGGGCGCTGGGCGCGCGAGTGCCGGATCGTACGGCTCACGCCGCTCGACTCCCGTACGGACCTGCCGGCGACCTCGGGGGCAGCGGCGCCGCTGCCCACCACCGCGACCACCCGGCGCCCGGTACCGGCCGGGCTGCCGCGCCTGCTGAAGCGCTCGCTCAGGAAGCCGTAGCGGGCCCGCGCGGGCGCTGAGGGACCGGTCCCGGTCCTACGACGAGGACTTGGGCAGCTGCTGCCCGTAGTCGACCGTGTCGCCCTCGGCCGGGGCCTTCAGCGCGAAGTCCTTGCCCCAGTCCGCGAGCGTGATGACGCCCCCGCCGCCACCCCGTGCGAAGCGCAGCGGATACGGCTTGCCCTCCAGGGACACGTCGAGCGCGCCACCCTCGCCCTTGCCGCCCCTGATCCCTATGGTGCGCACCCCGCCGACCGTGTCGCGGTCGCCCTTGCCTACCTCGCCGTGCAGCGTGAGCAGCCCGTCGAGCAGCACCTTCTTGTCGGTGAATCCGCGCAGCTGCTTGTACGTGGGATCGTCCTCGGGGACCTTCACGTACTTGTCGTGCAGCTTGTCCGCCGCCGCCCCGTCGGCGTCGCTCGTCTTGCCGGCGCCCGTCGTGCCGTGGTTCCAGAAGCCCGCGTCCGCCTTGAGGTAGAGCACGTCGCCGATCCGGAGCAGCTCGAACGTGCTGTTCCTGGACGCGACGGAGCCCGCCCCGCCCTTGTCCTTGAGCCGCATGTTGAGTTTGTACGTGCCGCCCTTGCTGACCAGGGTGCCGGTCAGCCGGACCGTGCCGGAGGAGTCCGCCGCGGCCTGCGCCTTCTTCTCGATCTCCGGTGCGTCCAGTCTGCCGATGCCGTTGGTCCCCTTGTCCGGATCCTCGCCCGCGCACGCGGTCAGCGCCGCGGTCAGCCCCGCGCAGAGCACGACGGCGAGGGCGGCGGTCCGGCGGCGGGCCCGGACGGGCGGGACAAAAGAGGTCACAGGCGCACTGCCTCTCATCTGCATGGCGGGGGGTGGCAGACGGCAGCGTACCCGTGCGGCCTACGCCATCCGGCAGAGAGTCGTGCCGACAGCTCTCCGGGGCGCCCCGGTGCGGTACGGGCTAGCCTGATCCCGTCATAACGGTGCAATAAATGTCAGAAATGACCGGATGCGCAAGCCGGCGACGAAGGAGGAGGCGCAGGCATGGCAGCAGGAACGCCCCGGGTCTTCGTCTCGCACCTCTCCGGTGTGCCGGTCTTCGACCCGAACGGCGACCAGGTGGGCCGCGTCCGCGACCTGGTCGCGATGCTCCGGATCGGCGGCCGGCCGCCCCGGCTGCTCGGCATCGTCGTCGAGGTGGTGAGCCGGCGCAGGATCTTCCTCCCGATGACGCGGGTGACGGGCATCGAGTCGGGACAGGTCATCACCACCGGCGTGGTCAACATGCGGCGCTTCGAACAGCGGCCCACCGAGCGCCTGGTCCTCGGCGAGTTCCTCGACCGGCGGGTCAGCCTGGTGGAGACCGGCGAGGAGGTCACCATCCTCGACGTCGCGATCCAGCAGCTGCCGGCCCGCCGCGACTGGGAGATCGACAAGTACTTCGTACGCAAGGGCAGGGGCGGCGCGCTGCGCCGCAAGGGCGAGACCCTGACGGTCGAGTGGTCGGCGGTCAGCGGCTTCTCGCTGGAGGAGCACGGGCAGGGCGCGGAGTCGCTGGTCGCCACGTTCGAGAAGCTGCGCCCGACCGATGTGGCCAACGCCCTGCACCACCTCTCCCCGAAGCGGCGGGCGGAGGTCGCCGCCGCACTCGATGACGACCGGCTCGCCGACGTCATGGAGGAGCTCCCCGAGGACGACCAGGTGGAGATCATCGGCAAGCTCCAGGAGGATCGCGCGGCGGACGTCCTGGAGGCGATGGACCCCGACGACGCGGCCGACCTGCTGTCCGAGCTGCCCGAGGAGGACAAGGAGCGGCTGCTGACGCTGATGCGCCCGGACGACGCGGCGGATGTGCGGCGCCTCATGTCGTACGAGGAGCGGACCGCGGGCGGCCTCATGACGACCGAGCCGATCATCCTGCGCCCGGACGCGACGGTCGCCGACGCGCTCGCCCGGGTCCGCCGGTCGGACCTGTCCCCGGCGCTCGCCGCCCAGGTGTACGTATGCCGGTCGCCGGACGAGACGCCTACGGGTAAGTACCTGGGCACGGTGCATTTCCAGCGGCTGCTGCGGGACCCGCCGTTCACCCTGGTCAGCTCGATCGTCGACAGCGATCTGGTGGCACTCACGCCGGACACCCCGCTGTCGGTGGTGACCAGCTACCTGGCGGCGTACAACCTGGTCTCGGTGCCCGTGGTGGACGAGAGCGGCTCGCTGCTGGGCGCGGTGACCGTCGACGACGTACTCGACCACCTGCTGCCCGACGACTGGCGGGAGACCGACTTCCACGGCCGCGAGGGGGTGCTCCGTGGCCGGTGAGGACCGCTCCAGGGCGTCGAACGGCTCGACGGCCCTGATCCGTGCCCACAGGAACCGGCTCGACCAGCCGAAGGACCCGCGGCGGCGGCTGCTGCCGGAGTACGACCCCGAGGCGTTCGGCCGGTTCTCGGAGCGGATCGCGCGGTTCCTGGGGACCGGGCGGTTCATCGTCTGGATGACGCTGATCATCATCGTCTGGGTGGTGTGGAACATCTTCGCGCCGGGGGACCTGCGGTTCGACGAGTACCCGTTCATCTTCCTGACCCTGATGCTCTCCCTCCAGGCCTCGTACGCGGCCCCGCTGATCCTGCTCGCGCAGAACCGGCAGGACGACCGCGACCGGGTCACCCACGAGCAGGACCGCGCCCAGAACGAGCGCTCCATCGCCGACACCGAGTACCTGACCAGGGAGATCGCGGCGCTGCGGATGGGCCTCGGGGAGGTCGCCACCCGCGACTGGATCCGCTCCGAACTGGAGGACCTGGTGAGGGACCTGGACGACCGCCGGGCGCTGTCCGCGGCCGAGAGTGACGAAGACCGCTGACGGGGCTACCCGCGCGTAGCGAAGGTCGCCGTACCATCGTCGGTATGGCTACGGAAGACGCGGTGCTTGAGGCACTGGCGACAGTGAACGACCCGGAGATCCACCGCCCGATCACCGAGCTGGGCATGGTGAAATCGGTCGAGATCGATCCTGACGGTGTAGTCGCTGTCACGGTGTATCTCACCGTCTCCGGCTGTCCGATGCGCGAGACGATCACCAAGAACGTGACCGACGCGGTGGCCCGCGTCGAAGGAGTGTCGCGGGTGGAGGTCACACTCGACGTGATGAGCGACGAGCAGCGCAAGGAGCTGGCGACCTCGCTGCGCGGCGGTACGGCCGAGCGCGAGGTGCCGTTCGCCCAGCCCGGCTCGCTGACCCGGGTGTACGCGGTCGCCTCCGGCAAGGGCGGCGTCGGCAAGTCGTCGGTGACCGTGAACCTGGCGGCCGCGATGGCCGCCGACGGCCTCAAGGTCGGCGTCGTGGACGCGGACATCTACGGACACAGCGTGCCCCGGATGCTCGGCGCGGACGGCAAGCCGACCCAGGTCGAGAACATGATCATGCCGCCGTCCGCGCACGGCGTGAAGGTCATCTCCATCGGCATGTTCACCCCGGGCAACGCCCCGGTGGTGTGGCGCGGGCCGATGCTGCACCGCGCGCTTCAGCAGTTCCTCGCCGATGTGTACTGGGGCGACCTGGACGTCCTGCTGCTCGACCTGCCGCCGGGCACCGGCGACATCGCGATCTCCGTGGCCCAGCTGGTGCCGAACGCGGAGATCCTGGTCGTCACGACCCCGCAGCAGGCGGCGGCCGAGGTGGCCGAGCGGGCCGGCTCGATCGCCGTACAGACCCATCAGAAGATCGTCGGCGTCGTCGAGAACATGTCGGGCATGCCGTGCCCGCACTGCGACGAGATGGTCGACGTGTTCGGCTCGGGCGGCGGCGCCCGGGTCGCCGAGGGGCTGACGAGGACGGTCGGCGCGGAGGTGCCGGTGCTCGGCTCCATCCCGATCGACGTACGGCTGCGCGAGGGCGGCGACGAGGGCAAGCCCGTCGTCCTGTCCGACCCCGACTCCCCGGCGGGCAAGGCCCTGCGCTCCATCGCGGACAAGCTGAGTGGCCGTCAGCGCGGCCTGTCCGGCATGTCCCTGGGAATCACCCCGCGCAACAAGTTCTGACCGGCGCTTGCGTCCGCCCGGCCCGCCTGCGGCTACGCGTACGACGTGATGTCCCCGACCGCCGAGAACCCCAGGCCGTACGCGCTCATCCCCCGCCCGTACGCCCCGATGTGCACCCCGCTGTGCGCCGACCCGGCCAGCACCCAGCCGAACTCGGACTCGCGGTAGTGGAAGGCCACCGGCACGCCGTCGACCGGCAGCGACAGCGCCGACCACGCGGGGCCGTCCAGATCGTCGGCCAGCTCGAAGGCCGTCTCCGTCTGCTGGTCCAGCCAGTCGTCCCGCAGCGTGTGGTCCATCTGGGCGGGCCAGGTGTAGGCCAGCAGACCGGAGCCGGCCAGCCAGGCCGCGGAGGAGACCGTCGTCGCGTCCAGGACCCCCGTGCCGTCGCCGCTGCGCCGCACCGGGCTGCTGGCCACGGTCACGACGACCGCGAATCTCTGTCTGTCCTCGCCCACGTCACTTCGTACGGAGGGCTCGTCGCCGTGGCCGGTGGAGCCGTGCTGCACCGTGCCGTCCGCGGCGGTGCCCACCTGCATCAGCCAGCGCGGCCCGGTGAAGGCCTCGTCAAGTCCGTACCAGGGGAACGGCGCCTGCAGATAGCCGTCGACCGTGAGCCGGGCCGCGGGCGCCCCCTCTGCCGTGCCTGTGTCCGGCGCACCATCCGCGCCCACCCGACTCGTTGTCTCCATCTGTCCGGCCGCCTCCTCGATCCGTAGGGTCCGGAGCGGCCCGCCCCCCTCGGGCGTCCTCACAACCGGACAGATGGAGAATAGCCATACCGTCCGGACGAGTCGGGATTGACGGGTGTCAGGTGGCGTCAGCGTCGAAGGGCGGGTGATCGTCCTTCGCGGGCTGTTCACGCTTCTTGAGCAGGTCGGGAGCGCCCGCCGAGCCGTTCGCCGCGGTGATCGCGGAACCGCCCGACACACTGCTCTTCGCCTCCACCGACGAGGTCTCGCGGCCGTTGACCGCATCGGTGACCTCGGAGACCTCCTTGCGCAGGTCGAAGCTCTCCCGGATCTCCTTCAGCCCCAGGTCGTCGTTGCCGTCCATGAGCTGCTTGCGGACGAACGTCTTGGGGTTGAGGTCCTCGAAATCGAAGTCCTTGAACTCCGGGCCGAGCTCCGTGCGGATGTCCTCCTTGGCGCTCTCCGAGAACTCACGGATCTTGCGGATGAAACGCGAGGCGTCCTGGATGACCTTGGGCAGCTTCTCCGGACCGAAGACGAGTACACCGATGATCACGAGCGTCACCAGCTCGAGTGGGCCTATGTCATTGAACACCTTGCGGCTCCTCGTGTTCTCCGCGACCAGGTCGGATGAGATCCGGACCCGGCCCACGGTACCCGGCGAAACTGTCCGCGCGGTAGCTTCCCGTGGCCGTCACGTGCCTGTTGCCGAGCCGAGTGTCAAAGTCATGGTCAGGTCTTTACCACCGCGGGTCAGCCTGAGGTCCAGTTGGTCGCCCGGCCGGTGCGAGCGGATCTTCACGATCAGCTCCTCACCGCTGTGCACCCGTCCGCCGTCCACCTCGGTGATGATGTCGCCGGGCTCGATCCCGGCCTTGGCACCGGGACCGTCCGGAGTGACGGAGGACTTGCCGTCGGCGCCCTTCTCCCCGACCTTGGCGCCGTCACCGGTGTACTTCATGTCGAGCGTGACGCCGATCACCGGGTGCGTGGCCTTCCCGGTGTTGATCAGCTCCTCGGCAACGCGCTTGCCCTGGTTGATCGGGATGGCGAAGCCGAGGCCTATGGAACCGGCCTGGCCGCCCTCGGTGGTCGAGCCGCTGTCCGCGGCGCGGATGGCGCTGTTGATCCCGATGACGTGCGCGTCGGTGTCGACCAGCGGGCCGCCGGAGTTGCCCGGGTTGATCGGGGCGTCGGTCTGCAGCGCGTCGACGTAGCTGATGTCGCTGCCGTCGCCCTTCTCGCCGCCTGCCGTGATCGGCCGGTCCTTGGCGCTGATGATGCCGGAGGTGACCGTGTTGGACAGATCGAACGGGGCCCCGATGGCCACCACCGGATCACCGACCTGCACGTTGTCGGAGTTGCCCAGGGGCAGCGGCTTGAGTCCCGAGACGCCGCTGACCTTGACCACGGCCAGGTCGTAGCCGCTGTCCTTGCCGACGACCTCGGCGTTCGCCGTCTCGCCGCCGCTGAACGTCACGGTGATCTCGCCGGACGAACCAGCCGGGGCGACGACGTGGTTGTTGGTGANNTACCGGCGACGCTGTCGGGGGCGCGGCCGCCGCCGTTGCGTTCGTCCTGGGGCAGTTCGACCTGGGTGAGGCCGCCGTTGCGCTCTATGTACGCGCCTATCCCGCCGCCGATGCCGCCGGCCACCAGGGCGAGGAGCAGTGCGCCGACGAGAACGGATCCGCGCCGGTTCTTCCGCCGGCCGCCGTCGGTGCCGAGCGGGGGGCCCGGGTTGGTGATCAGGGGCTGCCGGGGTGCGCCCCAGGGGTCGTACTGAAGCCACT
>NZ_JAFMPZ010000118.1 GCF_017353455.1 Streptomyces laculatispora | reverse complement strand
CTTCAGTATCAGCAGCCACCACTGGTCCAACTGCTCCCTCCAGCCCCGCCCGCCCGGCAGATCATCGGTCAGCACACAGAGACCGAAGAACGCGCACACGAGCGTCACAGCCGCGGCCGACGGCTCGACCCCTGCCGCGAGTTCACCTCTCATGCGGGCCTGAGTCAGGAGCCTGGTGGCAGCCGACGCCCAGGTACTGAACGGCGTGGGCAGGGCGGCCTCGATGCCGTGGCGTTCCGCCCACAGCCGCGCGCCCGCGCGGGCCACGACGTCCTCACTGAGGGACCGTGCGACTCCGAAGCTGAGGACGACCAGTTTCTCAAGCGGAGGAATGCCGGGCGTGGCATAGAGGGCGGCGAGTTGCGGCCAGGTGGCGAACTGCTCGCGCACCACTGCCAGCGCAAGCTTCTCCTTGCTGTAGTAATGGAAATAGATGGCCCCACTGGTCTTTCCCGAGTGATCACTTATGTCATTGACACTCGTTCCCGCATATCCCCGTTCGACAAATAGATGTGCTGCTGATTCCAGCAGCACTCTGCGGGTCGCACGCGCCCTTTCCTGCACTTCAGTTCCACCTTCGCTCAAATGTGCTAGCGCCACGACAGGAGAGTTCGAACCCTCCCCATGGAGGGCACAGTCGCATCGCGCGAAGATCTTATTATTCGTCGCCTGCGCGCGGGCAGGGGAATATTCACACAATCCATCACCCCGCAGAGCGGGATCGTTCGTCAGGGCGCGGCAAATCCGCCCGAACAACACTGCCGCAGCACCTCCTGCCAGGCATGTTGACGGCCTCACGGGTGCTACGGCCTCACTCGTCACCCCGCACGCGGACGCCGGTCACCTTCGGCCGGGACGCTTCCGTCCACTCGAATTGGTGATTGCGGAAATCAGCAGGGCCGAATTAACGTAACGGCCACGATGTTTTCGGCTTCAGCCGAAAGCGACGACGCGCGTCCTCCATAGCGCGCCCGGTCATAGCCCCACGGCCGCAACAGCCGTGCGACATCGCTCGTTCCCTCTCATTTCATCGAGTGGACCACGCATCATCCCGGCACCCTCGTGTGTCCTGCCTGCGCCCGCGCAACGAACCGGCCGGTGCAGCCTCCGAGATCGGCAATGACATGACAGCTCGAAACATCCTTTTGTGGTCGCCGTCCGCCATCGTCTTCGACTGCGACGGAACCCTGATGGACACGGAACAGCACTGGCAGGAGGCCCGGAACATCACCTTCCGGCTGTTCGGCCTCAAACCACCGACCGGGTTCGCCGACCGCGCCAAGGGCGTGCACTACAGCGAGTGCGGCGCGCTCATGGCCGAGGAGACCGGAAAGCCCAACCTCGGCGACGACCTGGCCGACACACTCCTCACCACCTTCACCGCACTGGTCGACCAGAACCCCGTGACCATGCCGGGCGCCGCCGCGCTGGTCCGGCTTACCGCTCGCCACCTCCCCCTCGCGGTGGCGAGCAACTGCCCCCGGGAGATGGTGGAATCATGCCTCCACCGGGCCGGACTCCTCAGCTCCTTCAGCCATGTCGTGGTCGCCGGCGAAGACATCCGGCCGAAGCCCGAGCCCGACGTGTACAGAGTCGCCGCCCGCCTCTGCGGTGTACCGCCCGAGGAGGCTCTGGCCGTGGAGGACTCGTTCACCGGCATGGAATCGGCCCGCCGGGCGGGCCTGCGGGTCATCGGCATCGGGCCGCGCCCAGAGGCGCCGGAGGCGAAGCACGCCGATCTGTGGGTCCCGAGCCTTGCCGACCAAGAGCTGGTGAGGTGGGCCGGTAGCTGGATCGACGCGTAGACCTGCCATGGGCGGGCGCGATGTCAGCCGGAGGTCAGATGGGGTTCCAGGCCATGTACGGACCCGGCGGCGGCAGAGGCATTGCGCGATTGGGATTGGTCCGGTTCGCCGGTCTCATGAGCGATGTGGGCTCATGTCCGTTGTCCGGTAAGGGACCCCGGAGAGCAGAGCAGGCACGGTACTGGTGATCATGTGGTTGTCGAGACCCAGGAGAACCGAGCGAGACCGTGCCTGCCCGAACACAGCCGCCCATCTCTTCCGCACTGAGGCAACTGGGCTCCCCGGTTGATGACCTCACCTCAAGCGATGTCGCTGACCTGTGACTTTTCCTGATCCGGGTCGCCGATCCCCGCGATGCGCGAGGTCTACGATATCCGGTCCCCGCGTTGCTGTGCGCGGCCGTCTCGGCGAGCTGACCGGGGCCCGCTCGTTCATCGCGATCAGCGAGTGGATCACGGATGCCCCGCAGCATGTGCTGGGCATCCGTGGCTTCGCTGCCGATCCTCTTACCGGTCTGCGGCCGGTGCCGCACGCCGCAACCGCACGCCGCCTGCCGCAGCGTGCGGACGGCGATGCGCTGGACGCGGGGTGCCGGCTCACCCAACGGTCATCGCCCTGATGTCCTTCCACCCGGGCTCCACGACGGCTTCGGGTGATCTCTACCAAGCGTTCGGCGCGGTTTCACGGGGACCGGACCCAGGAGCCCTACGGTCAGGATCGCGATTCGCGGGAGTCTCCGGCTACCGGCCACTCCCCCTGACGAGGCAGACCGGGCCGCAGCGGGACGATGGGACGGTATGGAAGCAACGTTTTCGCTGATCCTGCTGGCACTGTTCTTGTGGGGGCTGTGTTCGCAGCGGGTGGCAAAGGCAGAACTCACCGCGCCAGTCGTCTTCGTACTGCTCGGCCTGGTGATGCACGAGGGAATCGGTTCGGTGAACCTGACGCCCTCCCCGGAGACTGTCAAGGCACTGGCTGAGATCACGCTCACCTGGGTGCTCTTCACCGACGCAGCGCGCCTGTCAATCCCTTCGGTGCAGGCAGACCTGCGTCTGTACGCCCGTCTGCTGGCGGTCGGCCTGCCGCTGTGCATCGGCCTTGGGATGTTGATGGCCGACGTCCTGCTCCCGGGCGTCTCCGGTTGGGCCGCACTCTACGTCGGCGCAGCGCTGGCGCCGACGGACGCGGCGCTGGGCGCCTCGATGATGTCGAATCCGGTGGTACCAGGGCGGATTCGCAGGGCGATCAACGTGGAGAGCGGCCTCAACGACGGTATCGCCACCCCCATCGTGGTGCTGTCCCTTGCCGGCATCGCCGCCGCGGAGGGCGGAGGCGGCCATGGAGGGGCGGGCGGCGCGCTGGTGGAACTGCTGATCGGCCTGGCGTACGGCGGCGCCCTGGGGCTGGTCGCGGGCCGACTGCTGAACTGGGCGCTGCACCGGGGCTGGGCGGCCGAGGACTTCGCCGGTGCGGCCGTGCTCGCGCTGGCCCTGCTCAGCTATACGTCGGCTATCGGGTTCGGCGGAAACGGATTCGTGGCCGCGTTCGTCAGCGGCCTGGCGTTCGGAGCGGCGTACAGGCAGGGGGCGCCGCAATGGCAGCTTGCCTTCGCCGAACAGTCCGCTTCCGTGCTGTCGCTGCTGGTGTGGCTCTTGTTCGGTGCCGTCGTGCTGCCCGAGGCCTTCCACCATCTGTCCTGGCAGGTGTGGCTGTACGCGGTGGTGAGCCTGACAGTGGTCAGGATGGTGCCGGTGGCCCTGGCCCTGACGGGCAGCGGCCTGGATCGCTCCACCGTGCTGTTTGTCGGCTGGTTCGGTCCCCGAGGGCTGGCCTCGGTCATCTTCGCCCTGCTGGCAGTCGAGGAACTGGCCCCGCCCATCGCTCGCGGGGTGGTGCCCGTCGTGGTCTGCACGGTGCTGCTCAGTGTCGTGGCGCACGGCGTCAGTTCCACCCCTCTCGCACAGCGCTACGGGCGGTACTCGCAAGGAGAGAAGCAGCCGGAGCAGGAGTACGAGTTCGAGGACCTGCCCGTCAGAGGGCTGACGGCAAAAGGTGCCCTGCCGAAACGGGTCGGCGGCTCTGACGCACCTGACGACAAGTAGTGGACAGAGTGCCTGATATCCGGAACTCACTGCGCATCGGGTGCCACCCCAGAATGTTCCCCTCAACTCCTGCGATGCCTCTCTCTCGGGAGCGGGGGCAGGAGCGGGACCGCACCCGGACAGGGTGGGTGATTCCCGGACAGCGCCGGCCTGACGTCTCCCCGAATGGCTTCGGGATCCGGCGGGATCAAGGCTGTGCCGGTACCCGGCACAGCCGCTGACCGGCGGGGCTACTGCGCCGGGGATGCCGAAGACGTCTGCCTGGGTGAATCTGATCCCAGAGGCGCCGTGCCCACCGGCCGGCCGAGGAGATGGGGACGGGAACGATGGAGCAGCAGGCTTCGGAGCCCACCGAGACACGCGAACTCAGCCAGGTGCTGCGGGATTCGGGATATCGAAAGCTGCTGGTGCTGGCGACGCTGTTGGGGGTGCCTCTGTCGCTGCTGGCGTTCGGCTTTCTGACGTTGGAACACGCCGCACAGAACGGGTTGTGGGAGCACCTGCCGCACCAACTGGGTTATGCCGACCCTCCCTGGTGGTGGCCGCTCCCGCTACTGGCTGTCGCCGGACCGGCGGTGGCCTGGGTGGTTACCCGTCTGCCGGGCAACGGGGGCCACATCCCCGCGCAGGGCATGGTGGCTGGACCGCCTGCTCCCTCGGCGGTGCCGGGGATCGTCGTGGCCGGTCTGGCCAGCTTGGCTCTGGGCGCGGTCCTGGGCCCGGAGGCTCCGCTCACGGCGATGGGGGCCGGACTCGCGCTCATGACCGTCCGCTCCGCCCGGCGGGCTGATTCCCCGCGCCTGGTCGCCGTGCTGGCTGCCACCGGTTCGGCAGCAGCGGTTGCCACTGTCTTCGGTAGCCCAATCGTCGCCGCCGTTCTGATCATCGAACTGGCCGGGATCGGCGGACCCAGCCTCTTCGCGTTGATCCTGCCGTGCCTCCTGGCCGCTGGCGTCGGCGCCCTGGTCTTCACCGGTTTCGGGGCCCTTACCGGCCTGGATACGGGCGGACTGGCGCTGCCCTCGGTACCGCCGAGCGAGACGCCAGGGGTGGGGGACTTCCTGTGGGGGGTGCCCCTGGCCGCGGTGATCGCCTGCGTCGTGGTCGCCGCCATGACGTTCGGAAGCAAACTGGCCGACTGGGTCATGCAACGTACGGCGATGCGGATTGTCCTCTGCGCGGTCGTGGTGGGAGTGCTGCTGGCCTCGTACGGGCTGGTGACGGGCCGCAGTCCGGGAGAGGCCGCTCTGTCGGGTCAGGCCACGCTGGCCGAGCTGGCCGCCGATCCGCACGCGTGGCCTGTTTCGGCGCTGATCTGGCTGTTCCTCTTCAAGGGACTGGCCTGGACGGTCTCACTGGCGGCGCTGCGTGGCGGCGCGGTATTCCCGGCCCTGCTGCTCGGCTCGGCACTGGCCACCGCCTGTTCCGGCTTCCCAGGTTTCGGCGTGACGTCCGGGCTGGCAGTCGGGCTCGCCGCCGCAACCGCAGCGGTGATGCGGCTTCCCGTCACAGGAACGATTCTGGCGGTCCTGCTGCTGGGCACGGAGGCCCCTGGTCAAGTCGCGCTGATCATCGTCAGTTCCGTGGTGTCCTTCGTCGTCGGAGAACTGGTGCGCTCCGGGCGGAGTGCCGCGGCGTCAAAATCTGCGGAGCCGCCGACCCACCCGGCCCCGACAACCGTCTGAAGCCCTTCCGCTCGACGCGTCCCACTCCGGCTGGTTCGTGCTGGGTTTCGTCGTGTTCGCGGCGGTGGCCGGATGGCAGGTGTACGCGATCACTCGCTCGGCCCACTCGCGTCTGCGGGCGATCGAGGCCTTCGGCATCAACCGCACGTTCCCACAGGCGGACTCGCGACGGGAGCCCTGAATCTTGAATCCGCAGTACCGCACATCTCGATCGAGCGTGCCTCGAGCCCTGCTTGGCGAGTGCCGCAGCGCCTCACTCTGCCTGGGCACTCACCCGGCCCGCCCTGACCGAGTCGAGCAACGCCTGGTGGTCGCGTTCGTTCTGGTCGGCGTAGCTCTCGGCGAACCGCGCCACAGCTTGGTCGAAGACGTCGGCGCGACCGAGGTAGGCGGCGATGGCGATCCGGTCACCGGACCGGGCATGCGCCCTGGCGAGCGTCGCGCCGCAAACCTCGCCGAATGCCTCCATCGTGCGCGGCCCCTGGCGCGAGGGGTCGGCGATGCCCTTCCAGTCACGCAGCTGCCGGACGTAGAAGTCCCGTTCCTGACCGTCGGGTGCATGGACACGCTCCCAACCGAGAAAGATGTCACTGGCCGCTTGCATCAGCCGCTGTCCCGCGACGACCCGCTGCCCCTGGGTGGGGTATTCGCTCGCGCCGGCGTACGCGGCGAGTACCGACTCATCGGCCTCTTTGGCCTGCAGGAACAGCGGATCCCCGCCGTCCCGACCGAGCAGCAGGATGATCCAGCAGCGTGTGCCGACGCTCCCGACACCGACCACTTTGCGTGCCATGTCGACCATGGTGAACTGCCGCAGCAAATGCTCCCGGTCGGCAGAAAGGCTTCTCCCGTAACGGTCCACCAGACCGCGGATCATGTCCTCCATCTGGGTTCGTTCGAGATCAGGCAGCAGGTCGGCGGCCCGCTCGACGGTGGGCGGTGAGGATGCGATCCGCCGTTTCCCGTCGACGACCTCGGTCAGCTTCTCGAACGCCTGGAGGCTGTCGCGTGTGCGCGCCTTGGCCATGGCGGCGGACACCCGCTTGCTTTCCCGCCGCGGCAGGCGGTCGGATGCCAGGGCCCGCAGCTGTTCAAAATCGGTCTTCGCGTACCACACGTCGAGGTTGCGCATGCCGGCGAGGGTGCGCATCCGCTCACGGTAGGACCGCACGGCGGACCGGACGATCGTTGTGCGCTCGGCGTCGGTGAAGCCGTTCGCCCGTCCGGCGATGGCCAGGCTGGTGGCCAGCCGCTTGAGGTCCCACTCCCATGGTCCGGGCAGGGTTTCGTCGAAGTCGTTGATGTCGAAGAGCAGGCTGCGTTCGGGTGATGCCAGCAGCCGGAAGTTGAGCATGTGCGCGTCGCCGCACAGTTGGACCCGCAGGCCCGCATCCGGAGTGGTGGCCAGGTCACCGGCCATGATCGCGGCGGCACCGCGGAAGAAGCGGAACGGAGACTCTGACATCCGTCCGTAGCGGATCGGAACCAGTTCCTTGAGCCGGGTGGCCGACTGCTTCTCGATGGTGTCCACCGGGTTTGCTCGCAGCTCGGACGGCGCGAAGTCACCGTGGCTGGAGCGTGGTGCGCGGGTCCGCGCCGCCTTGCCGCGAGCGGCGCGTTCTTGTGGGGACAGTTGCTGCTCCGGTGTGCTCGCTGTACGCCCGGTCATGGCACAACCTCCTCACAGGCCGCCCGGGCCCTGGCCCGGCGGCATACCGTCAATCATCACAGCCGCCCGAACCGTGCGCATCTCACGCACGCGGTGACTCCTGGCGCTGGTGGCTCGGGCATCCGCCTGGTGCGCGCCCCCGCTCAGCGGCGATTCAGCGGAGGAGGGGCCCGTGCGTGGAACGGCCGGCGGTCCACCTCGTTCCGGCCCGTGTGAAGGAATTCGCGGAATGGTAAGCCGGCAGGACGACGGCAGCGACGGCAGCGACGGCAAGGGGCAGCGCACCCCATCACAGGGACGGACGGCTTCTGCCTGGCACCGTTCCAGATCTTCGACCTGCAGCCGCAGTTCCTCCAGTTCACGCTCCGCGTCGCAATGGGCGCAGACCGGGGCTGTCGGTATCACCGGCCGTGCTGCGCTTCACTCCGTGGCAGAAAGCCGCCGAACGAATCCGTCCGCTTCCAGCGGGGCGCCGTTCACTCTTCCCAGCTCCGGTGACCCAAACGAGTGAAGCGGGGAAGGGCACAGGCCTTGTGGTTCGGGCGGGTCATCTGCCGGTCGATGACTGTTCCGGGCCGGACGGGGCCGCATAAGCGGCGGCGGCGGGAGTAGGGCCGGGGTCACAGTCGAACCCGATCCCCATACGGTTCATGAAGGCTGCCTCCCCGCTCGCGAGAACCCAGCGAAGTCCGCGCGCGTCCTCGTAGAGCGTGGACGCGCGGTCCCCGACGGAGTCGTCATGCTCGTGTCCTGTCATGCCTGACCAACGATCGGCCGCGGCCGGCCGAACTGCGCCAGATGGACGAACCGCGGACACCGTCGTGGGTACCGAGCCGGCCTGGTGCAGTGTCCGTTCCCGTGTTGGTCATGGCAGCCGAGGCCGATTCGGGTTGCCGGGGCTGTGAGTCCTGCGGAGCGGAGGAGTGACATCGACATGCCGGATCCGGTCTCCAGGCCGACGGCTGCCACGTCGGCTGATGTGGCGCGAGCTCGGGCCGAGACTGCGCTGAGCCTCCCGGCTCCGCTGGTCGCGCTGTGGAACGTGACGGACGGCCTGCTGACTGATGCCGGTGTGAGCGTCTACTCGGCCGGGTGCATCGGCGAACGCAACACCACCTACGAAGTCGCCCAGTACGCACCGGGTTTCGTCCTCATCGGCGACAACAGTGGAGGCCGCGGGTTTCTCCTGCGCGCAGACGATCCGGGCTCCGCTGTGCTCTCCTCGGACCTGGGCGATCTGGGTCCTGAAGACTTCGAAGTCGAGTCCGAGGACTTCGCGTCCTGGATCGAATCACTCTGACCCGCAGGCCGACACCTCGGTTGACCCACAGGCCGAGGTGTCAACATCCGTGGCTGTTGGACGCGCCACCATCCCGCGGGTGCTGGACCGCAAGGTCTCGGCGGCAGAAGTCGCAGCGGTCCACGCCGATGCCCCCTCCCCCGCACAGGTCCGCGCGCGGGTGGAGCTCAATGAACTCATCGACGACGAAGACTTCCGCGACCGCATGCGGCTGGAGCCCGTTCGCGAGCGGATCACCCCCAGCGAAGGAAGCAGGCATCGATCCACTCGGGCCGGAAGCCGTACCGACCGTCCGGACCGTCGTCCAACTGTTCACCCAGGCGTGCCCGCACATCCCTGAATCGGACGGAGCAGCGGCGGCAGCGGATCGAGCTGTCTGAGGCCCGGCGTGCTGAGCGGCTCGCGCTTCTCGAACGGTTCGTCGAGGTGGGCTCCGAGGCGGAGCGCGCGGCTTTCGACCGGCCGCACGAATGGGACGACACAACCCCTTGGTTCCTCGCGACCCGGGACTCCATGAACAGACTCTGGGTCGCGGAGCGGCTGATCCGTATCCAGTTTCCGCCGGCCGTGCACGACTACTTGAAGGACAACAGACTGGCCTTCCTTGACACGGCCCGCACGGTCATGGGACAGCCGCAGTGAGTGTCGAAGGCCATGTGCGGGACAGCCCTTGCGACAGCGGGCACACCTTCGCACAGTGGTTCGGACCGGCGTGGACGGCGGACTGCGGCGCGTGGACAGGTCGGGGCAGTGACCCGTTCTGACTCCGCACGCCCTGCCGGTGACCACGGCCCGCAGCCATGATGAGCGGACGGCAAGTGATCCAAGCGGCTCCGCTCGCCCGCCCCTCGGCAGGCGGGCCTGCGGTGGAAGGAATCCACATTGTTGCTTCTCATCTCCCCGGACGGCGTCGAGGAGGCCCTCGACTGCGCGAAGGCGGCGGAGCACCTCGACATCGTCGATGTAAAGAAGCCCGATGAGGGGTCACTCGGCGCGAACTTCCCGTGGGTCATCAGGGAGATCCGCGACGCGGTGCCGGCGGACAAACCGGTGTCCGCCACCGTGGGCGACGTACCGTACAAGCCCGGCACGGTGGCCCAGGCGGCACTCGGTGCGGCTGTCTCCGGAGCCACGTACATCAAGGTCGGCCTCTACGGATGCACGACACCCGAGCAGGCCGTGGACGTCATGCGAGGGGTCGTCCGGGCGGTGAAGGACTATCGGCCGGACGCGTTCGTCGTCGCCTCCGGGTATGCCGACGCCCACCGGGTCGGCTGCGTCAACCCGCTCGCGCTGCCCGACATCGCCCGCCGCTCCGGCTCCGACGCGGCCATGCTCGACACCGCGGTCAAGGACGGGACACGGCTGTTCGACCACGTTCCGCCGGACGTCTGCGCGGAGTTCGTCCGCCTGGCTCACGAGGCCGGTCTGCTCGCCGCCCTCGCGGGCAGCGTCAAGGCGGTGGACCTCGGCGCGCTGACCCGTATCGGCACCGACATCGTGGGGGTGCGCGGGGCGGTCTGCGAGGGAGGCGACCGCAACACCAGAAGGATTCGGCCGCAGTTGGTGGCCGCCTTCCGGGCAGAGATGGACCGCCATGCCCGGGAGCACGCCGCTGCCACCGCGACGAGCTGACCGCCGGGATGCCGAATTGTCAGAACCGTCGCGCGCCCGGCATCCGCGGCGGGCGCTTCACCGTCGTCGATCCGGCGACGGGCGAGGCCTTCGACGACTCCCCCGACCAGCAGCCGGACGAGTTGGACGGCGTCGTCGGACGGGCCCACGAGGCCTGGCGAAGCTGGCGGGCCGACACCGTCGCGCGCGCCACCGCACTGCTCGCGGCAGCCGACGCCGTGGAGGCCGCCGGGGCCGGAATCGCTCCGCTGCTCACCCGTGAACAGGGCAAGCCCCTGGCCGAGTCGTACGCGGAGATCGCCCGCACGGCGGCCCGTCTGCGCTACTTCGCCGAGCCGGCCCCCGGGCCCCGGCCGATCACGGACGGCCGGCCGGTACGCAGCGAGATCCGCTGGCAGCCGCTCGGGCCGGTCGCCGCTATCGTCCCGTGGAACTTTCCCCTCCAGCTCGCGTCGGCGAAGTTCGCGCCCGCGCTCGCCGCAGGCAACACGGTGGTGCTCAAGCCGTCCCCGTTCACGCCCCTCGCCACCCGGCTGCTGGCATCCGTAGTCTCCAGCGCCCTCCCCGAGGGCGTACTGACGATCGTCACCGGTCGCGAACCCCTCGGCGCCCGCCTCGCGTCCCATCCGGGAATCCGTCATGTGACCTTCACGGGTTCGATTCCCACCGGGCGGGCCGTCGCCGAGGGCGCGGCGGCCTCGCTCGCCCGGGTCACGCTGGAACTGGGCGGCAACGACGCCGCGATCCTGCTGGACGACGTGGATGTGGAGCGGATCGCGGAACGGCTGTTCTGGGCGGCGTTCCGCAACTGCGGGCAGGTCTGCATGGCGGTCAAGCGCGTCTACGCCCCGGCCCGGCTCTACTCCCGCGTGGTCGAGGCCCTCGCGCAGCACGCGAAGACCGTCGTCGTGGGAGCCGGGCTCGCCCCGGACACACAGCTGGGACCGGTCAACAACGCCCCCCAACTGGCCCGGGTCGAGCGCTGCACGGCCCAGGCCCTGGCGGACGGCGGCCGAGCCGTCTCCGGCGGCCACCGCCTGGACCGGCCCGGCTACTTCTTCGCCCCGACGGTCCTGGCCGATGTCCCGCCCGACAGCCCGGTGGTGACGGAGGAGCAGTTCGGTCCGGTCCTGCCGGTGCTCCCGTACACAAGCCTCGACGAAGCCGTCGAGGCGGCCAACGACACCGGGTTCGGGCTGGGCGGGTCGGTATGGGGGACCGACCTCGACCGGGCCGAGGCGGTGGCCGACCGGCTGGAGTGCGGGACGGCGTGGATCAACCACCACGCCGAACTTTCCCTCGCCCAGCCCTTCGCGGGCATCAAGGAGAGCGGGGTCGGCATCGCGGGCGGGCCGTGGGGACTCTACGGGAACCTCAGGCCGTTCGTCGTGCATCGTCCGCAGGAGGCGTGACGATGCGGTTCGACGCGGCGGTACTGCGCTCGTACGAGAGCCCGTTCGCAGTCGAGGAGGTGATCCTGAACGCCGGCCCGGCCGAGGGCGAGATCCTGGTCAGGATCGCGGGCTGCGGAATGTGCCGGACCGATCTCGCGGTCCGGCACTCAGCGGGTCGCTCACCGCTGCCGGCAGTGCTCGGCCACGAGGGTGCCGGGGTGGTGGTGGAGACGGGCGGCCCTGACACCGGCCTGAGCATCGGCGACCATGTCGTGCTGGGCTTCGACTCCTGCGGACACTGCCGGACCTGCATGGGCGCGGCCCCCGCCTACTGCGACTCATTCGCCTCGCTCAACCTCTTCGGAGGGCGCACGGAGCACGCGGCGCGGTTCAGGGACGCCGCCGGGGGCGAACTGGCCCCGCGGTGGTTCGGCCAGTCGTCGTTCGCCGAGTACGCGATGGTCCCGGCCCGCAATGCCGTACGGGTCGACCCCTCGCTGCCCCTCGAACTGCTCGGACCGCTCGGCTGCGGCTTCCTCACCGGCGCCGGAGCAGTCCTCAACTCCTTCGGTGTCGGTCCCGGCGACACCCTCGCGGTCTTCGGTGCGGGAGCGGTGGGTCTGGCCGCGGTGATGGCGGCCACCGCCGCCGGGGCGGTGACCGTGGCCGTCGACCGATTCCCCGAACGGCTGGCCCTCGCCGAGTGGTTCGGCGCGATCCCGCTGCGCGCCGGATCGGCCGGGCTGGCCGACCGCATCCAGGTCCGGACCGACGGCGGCGCACAGTACGCGCTGGACACCACGGGCTCCGCCCCGCTGATCAACGACGCACTCCGGGCCCTGCGCCCGACCGGCCATCTCGGGCTGGTGGCACGGCTCCGCACCGCACTGCCGCTCGAACCGGGGGCACTCGACCGGGGCCGGAGGATTTCCCACATCTGCGAGGGGGACGCGGTGCCGCGGCTGTTGATCCCGAGGCTGACCGGGCTGTGGCAGGCCGGACGGTTCCCCTTCGATCAACTGATCCGGAAGTACCCGCTCGTCGACATCAACGAGGCCGAGCGAGACTGCGACGCGGGCCGCGTGGTCAAGCCGGTCCTGGTTCCGTAGGGGAAGGGCCCAGGAGGCGCACCGGGGCGCCTCCTGGGGGCGGGGTCACATGCGGGGCTTGTTCGCGAACACCCACCGATTGCCCGCCAGGGCGTCGTTCTGCTCGGGCAGTGGGCCGCGCCCGTGGTGGCGAGTGAAGTCGAAGGGAGTGTGGACCGTTGTGGACCAGCCCTTGCCCGCCAGATTGCTGGCGGAGTCGGGCCGTGGCTCTCTGTCGAACAGCGCGAGCAGGTCGATGCCGATCTGCTGTGTCGTCGAGGTGTAGAGCGGGCTGTCGCGGTATTCCAGCAAGTCCTTGTCGAGTTTGACTTCGAACGTCAGCGTGCTTCCTCCCGCACTCAACCGGTCCACCGTGTCGATGAGGTAGGTCTCGGCAGTGTTGGGCAAGTAGAACAGCAGCCCCTCGGCCAGCCAGACACTCGGTGCGGCCGTGTCGAAGCCGGCGTCGGTCAGCGCTCCGACCCAGTCGGCGCGCAGATCGACCGGGATCGGTACGCGCGCCGCTTTCGGGGCGGCCGACAGCCCGTCGAGCACCTCGTGCTTGAACGCCAGCACGCCTTCCCTGTCGATCTCGAAGATCACGCAGTCCGGAGGCCAGTCGAGTCGGAACGCCCTCGAATCCAACCCGGCCCCGAGCAGCACCACTTGGCGGGCGTCCTCGCGCACCGACCGCAGGAGGAAGTCGTCGAAGACCCTCGTCCGCAGGCCGAAGTAGCGTGCGAATCGCCCCCACAGCGGGTTCGCCTCCCCGTCCGGAACCTGTTGCATGCGGACCGGCCAGCCCGCGGACGCCGGTGCGGCGAGCACGAAGTGCTCCGCGTAGACGTCCCGTGCCAGGGGGTCGTGGCGGTTGGTCTCGATCGCCCGTGCCGCGGCGACCAGGAGAGCGGTCAGGCCGACGCCCCCGTCCACGCCTTCCACCCCGGTGTTCCGATGCGCCGCGCCGGCCACATGCCCTCCTTGAGACGCGTTGAGACCACGAACAGCGAGAAATGCGAATGCCAGGTCCTGAGGAGCCGATTCCGGACGAGTGCGGCGCGGTGATCCACCGGACTCCTTTGACTGAGGGGCCCGCGTTTCAGACTGTCGCGCTCCCAACGAGGTGGTCACCGGGAATACCCGCCTTATCCGGGCTGTAGTAGTCCTTGATTCCGACGACCCAGGCCGCCACCTCGATCCGATCGGATTCCGAGGGTTCGAAGGCGTCGAACAGAGCGTCGATGTTCGGGCGCCCGAAACCGATCGCTGTCATCAGCGCCATGAAGAGGGGCCGCTCGATGAGTCCGTCCCCGTCCGGGTCGCCGAGCGCGGCGAGCGACTCGGCGAAGTCGCTGATCGTCAGGTCGAAGCGCTCGGGTGACAGTACGCAGGCGGCGTACTCGTCGAAGGTGATCCTGCCGTCGCCGTCGGCGTCCAGTTCAGCGCCCAAGGTCGACCAGTACCGCCGGAAGGCGGCCAGCATCGCGTCCTTCGCGGCGTTATCGGAATCGGGTGCCGCCTCGACGACACGGCTTGCCATGATTTCGAAGTCGTCGGCTTCGATAGCGCCATTGCCATTGGCGTCGAACAGGGAGAAGACAAGCCTGACCCGATTGATCGCCTCTGCACGCACAGTCCCGCCACCTTTCTTTTGGCCACACCTTGCCGGGTGGCACAAAAGGAATTGATGAATGATCGGTCACCGCATTTACCGGCCCGATCCGAACTCGGGACTCCGGCCACCCCTTTACTATCCGGCCGACAATCAGCCCTGCACGAAAGAACCATCAGGATTCACCTGAACGGGTGCATTTCGCCCCCATGAAGTGTGCCGTGAGCTTTCAGGCCTTCGGCGCGTGAAGAAATCACCCCCTCCCGGCCACCGATTCGCCCACCCGGTCACCTGGTCACCCCGGCCGC
>NZ_JAFMPZ010000117.1 GCF_017353455.1 Streptomyces laculatispora | reverse complement strand
GGGTCGGCCACGCCTGGACGTACGAGCCGTTGAGGACGCCGCCCGGCAGTGGCGTTCTTGAGCTGGTGCTCGCCCAGGTGGCGGCCGCCCGCCGCACCGGACCCCGCTGACCTGCTCCGTCCCGGTTCAGCTACTACCGCCCTGACCTGGGGTTTTGATGCTTCTTTAGCCTTCTCTTTACCTATACTTGGTAATTCCTGTACTGTTCTTCGAGCGGAGGGGAGTACTCCCGATCGCGGCGTTCCCGTCAGTACGGACTGTGACCGGTCCCGGGGCGCCGGCCAGGCGCGCAGCCCGCGCGCCCAGGTGGAAGAGACCTCCGGCAGCGACGACGCTGATCAGTAGCCGTAGCGAACTGCCGGAGGCGCAGTGGACGTTTCATGGACCCTCTGGGCGCTGACCATTCTTGGTCTGAGCGCCCTCATCGCCGTCGACTTCTTCATCGGGCGCAAGCCCCATGACGTGTCGACCAAGGAAGCCGGAATCTGGACGATCGTCTGGATCGCGCTGGCCGTCCTCTTCGGACTCGGCCTGCTCGCCTTCGGCGAGACCCAGGCCTCGGGCGAGTTCTTCGCCGGCTTCATCACCGAGAAATCGCTGAGCGTCGACAACCTCTTCGTCTTCGTGCTGATCATGGCGAAGTTCTCGGTGCCCTCCCACCTCCAGCAGCGGGTGCTGCTCTTCGGCGTACTGATCGCACTGGTGCTGCGGGCGGTCTTCATCGCCGCGGGCGCCGCGGTCATCGCCAACTTCTCGTGGGTCTTCTACATCTTCGGCGCGTTCCTGATCTTCACCGCCTGGAAGCTCATCCAGGAGGCGCGGGCCGACGACGAGGAGGAGGAGGAGTTCGAGGAGAACCGCCTCCTGAAGACGATCGAGCGCCGCTTCGGGGTCGCCGACAGGTACCACGGCACCAAGCTCTTCATCCGCAACAACGGCAAGCGCGTCCTGACGCCCCTGATGGTCGTCATGCTCGCCATCGGCACCACCGATGTGCTGTTCGCGCTGGACTCGATCCCGGCGATCTTCGGGCTGACCCAGGACCCGTACATCGTCTTCACCGCCAACGCCTTCGCCCTGATGGGGCTGCGGCAGCTGTACTTCCTGATCGGCGGTCTGCTGAAGAAGCTGGTCCACCTCAGCTACGGGCTCTCGGTGATCCTCGGCTTCATCGGCGTCAAGCTGGTGCTGCACGCCCTGCACGAGTCCGGGGTGAACGTCCCCGAGATCTCCATCCCGGTCTCGCTCGGCGTCATCTGCGGCGTGCTGGTGATCACCACGATCACCAGCCTCCTCGCCAACAAGAAGCAGGCCGCCGCGGAGGCCGCGGAGGCCGATGACAGCGCGGACAAGGGCGCCGGAATCGACGCCTGACCGGCCGCGAGGCCGTGACGCACACGGTGCGGCCCCGGTGGCGTCCGCTCCGCGGAGCGGACGCCACCGGGGCCTTTTTCACCAGCCGCGGGCGCGCCACTCGGGCAGCTGCGGACGCTCGTCGCCGAGCGTGGTGTCGTGGCCGTGGCCCGGGTAGACCCAGGTCTCGTCCGGCAGCGGGGCGAAGAGCTTGGTCTCCACATCGTGCAGCAGGCTCACGAACGCCTCGGGGTCCTTGAACGTGTTGCCGACCCCGCCCGGGAAGAGGCAGTCCCCGGTGAACAGGTGCGGAGCGCCGTGCGGGTCGTCGTAGAGGAGCGCGATCGACCCCGGCGTGTGCCCGCGCAGATGGCGGGCGGTCAGGGCGACCTGCCCGACCCGGATCGTGTCGTTGTCCTCGACGAGCACATCGGTGGGGACCGGGATTCCCTCGGCGTCGTGGCGCCCGGCGTACGTACGCGCACCGGTGGCCGCCACGACCTCGCCCAGCGCCTGCCAGTGGTCGCCGTGCCGATGGGTGGTGACGACCGAGGCGATCGAGTCGTCACCGATCAGCCTCAGCAGGGTCCCGGCCTCGTTGGCCGCGTCGATCAGGAGCTGCTCGCCGGTGGCCCGGCAGCGCAGCAGGTAGGCGTTGTTGTTCGTCGGGCCGACGGCGACCTTGGAGATCATCAGATCCGTCAGCTCGTGCACGTCCGCCCGCCCGCCGACCTTGACCGCTCCGCTGTACGTCATGCGTCTCAGCCTATAGCGGGGGCAGTACGGGCAGGGGCAGTCCGCCCTCGACGGTCAGCGCCGACCCGTCGCGGCGCCCGCTGAGCCAGCCGAGCAGCTCGGGGGCCGTGCCGCGGACCGCGGCGGGGCCGCCCTCCGCTCCGCCGCCCGTCGTCCAGGACCGGCCCTTGTCGTCGGCCACACCCGTGGACACCACATCCGGGTGTCCGCCGAACCGCTCGGCGAGGAAATCGATCTCGCGGGCGGCGAACTCGTCGGGCAGATCCTCCAGCTCGTATCCCAGCCCCAGGTCGACATGGTGCAGCTCGACCTCGACGCGGCGGCGGAAGGGGATCCGGGAGGCCGAGTCCGTCACACCGTTGCGCAGCGTGACGGTGCGTGACCAGTCGGCCGGGGCCGCGGCGGCCGCCGTGAAGCGGGCCGCGCTCGCCGCCAGGTCGGCCAGCTGTTCGGCCTGCGGCCGGGGCGCGTCGCGCTCGATGTCACCGTCGCGGGTTTCGCTGTCTGCGTACATCGGCCGGCCCTGGAGAACATTTACCAGCGCGTCGGCGTTACGTGAGAGGTGCGCGACGACATGACCCCGGCTCCAGCCGGGCAGCCGCGACGGCCGGGCGAGCTCGGAGTCGTCCAATTTCTCGGTGGCGCTGAGCAGCCGTTCGGTCGCTTCACGTAGGGCGTCCAGGTCGTGCGCGTGATCAATCATGGGGCCGAGCGTAGCCCCGCCACTCATTCGGGTGAAGGAGTCATCAGCCGTCCGTAAATCGAATGCGCGTGCTATACGCTCGGAGTCGAAAGCTCCGTACATCGCTGTGGCACCCCCCATACCCTGGGGCAGGGGCTCAGTTCCCCCGCTTCTCTCTAGAAAGGTGCGGACCGGCGTGGCCGACCGTCTCATCGTCCGTGGCGCTCGCGAGCACAACCTCAAGAACGTCTCGCTCGACCTTCCCCGCGACTCCCTCATCGTCTTCACCGGGCTCTCCGGGTCGGGCAAGTCGTCGCTCGCGTTCGACACGATCTTCGCCGAGGGGCAGCGCCGTTACGTGGAGTCCCTCTCCTCGTACGCCCGGCAGTTCCTCGGCCAGATGGACAAGCCGGACGTCGACTTCATCGAGGGTCTGTCGCCCGCCGTCTCCATCGACCAGAAGTCGACCTCGCGCAACCCGCGCTCGACGGTCGGCACCATCACCGAGGTCTACGACTACCTCCGGCTGCTCTTCGCCAGGATCGGCAAGCCGCACTGTCCCGAGTGCCGCCGCCCGATCTCGCGCCAGTCGCCGCAGGCCATCGTGGACAAGGTGCTCGGCCTGCCCGAGGGCAGCCGTTTCCAGGTGCTCTCGCCGCTGGTGCGCGAGCGCAAGGGCGAGTTCGTCGACCTCTTCGCGGATCTGCAGACCAAGGGGTACAGCAGGGCCAGGGTCGACGGCGAGACCATCCAGCTCTCCGAGCCGCCCGCGCTCAAGAAGCAGGAGAAGCACACCATCGAGGTGGTCATCGACCGCCTCACCGTCAAGGACAGCGCCAAGCGCCGGCTGACCGACTCGGTCGAGACCGCGCTGGGCCTCTCCGGCGGCATGGTCGTGCTCGACTTCGTCGACCTCCCCGAGGACGACCCCGAGCGTGAGCGGATGTACTCCGAGCACCTCTACTGTCCGTACGACGACCTCTCCTTCGAGGAGCTGGAGCCGCGCTCCTTCTCCTTCAACTCGCCCTTCGGCGCCTGCCCCGACTGCACGGGCATCGGTACGAGGATGGAGGTCGACCCGGAGCTGATCGTCCCGGACGAGGAGAAGTCCCTCGACGAGGGTGCGATCCACCCCTGGTCGCACGGCCACACCAAGGAGTACTTCGGGCGGCAGATCAACGCGCTCGCCGAAGCCCTCGGATTCCGTACGGACATCCCCTGGGCCGGGCTGCCGCAGCGCGCCAGGAAGGCCCTGCTGCACGGCCACAAGATCCAGACCGAGGTCCGCTACCGCAACCGGTACGGGCGCGAGCGCGCCTACACCACCCCCTCCTTCGAGGGCGCGGTGCAGTTCGTCAAGAGGCGGCACTCCGAGGCGGAGAGCGACTCCAGCCGGGAGCGCTTCGAGGGCTACATGCGCGAGGTGCCCTGCCCGACCTGCGAGGGCACCAGGCTCAAGCCGATCGTCCTCGCGGTGACGGTGATGGAGAAGTCCATCGCCGAGGTCTCCGCGATGTCGATCAGCGAGTGCGCCGAGTTCCTCGGCCGGATGAAGCTGAACGCCCGCGACAAGAAGATCGCCGAGCGAGTGCTCAAGGAGGTCAACGAGCGGCTGAAGTTCCTGGTCGACGTGGGCCTGGACTACCTCTCGCTGAACCGTGCGGCCGGCACCCTGTCCGGCGGCGAGGCGCAGCGCATCCGGCTCGCCACCCAGATCGGCTCCGGTCTGGTCGGCGTGCTCTACGTACTGGACGAGCCGTCCATCGGCCTGCACCAGCGCGACAACCACCGGCTGATCGAGACCCTGGTCCGGCTCCGCGACATGGGCAACACGCTCATCGTCGTCGAGCACGACGAGGACACCATCAAGGTCGCCGACTGGATCGTCGACATCGGCCCCGGCGCCGGCGAGCACGGCGGCAAGGTGGTCCACTCCGGATCGCTCAAGGAGCTGCTGGCCAACGACAAGTCGATCACCGGTCAGTACCTGACCGGCAAGAGGTCGATCACGATGCCCGACATCCGGCGTCCCGTCGACCCCTCGCGCCTGCTCACGGTGCACGGCGCCCGGGAGAACAACCTCCAGGACATCGACGTCTCCTTCCCGCTCGGGGTGCTGACCGCCGTGACCGGTGTCTCCGGCTCGGGCAAGTCGACGCTGGTCAACGACATCCTCTACACCCACCTGGCGCGCGAGCTGAACGGCGCCAAGTCGGTCCCCGGCCGGCACACCCGGGTCGACGGGGACGATCTCGTCGACAAGGTGGTGCACGTCGACCAGTCGCCCATCGGCCGTACGCCCCGGTCCAACCCGGCCACGTACACCGGTGTCTTCGACCACGTCCGCAGGCTGTTCGCGGAGACGATGGAGGCCAAGGTCCGCGGCTATCTGCCGGGCCGGTTCTCCTTCAACGTCAAGGGCGGCCGCTGCGAGAACTGCTCCGGCGACGGCACCATCAAGATCGAGATGAACTTCCTGCCGGATGTGTACGTCCCGTGCGAGGTCTGCCACGGAGCGCGCTACAACCGGGAGACCCTGGAGGTCCACTACAAGGGCAAGTCCATCGCCGAGGTGCTGGACATGCCGATCGAGGAGGGCCTGGAGTTCTTCGAGGCCGTGCCGACCATCGCGCGGCATCTGCGGACGCTCAACGAGGTCGGCCTCGGATACGTCAGGCTCGGCCAGTCCGCGCCGACGCTCTCCGGCGGTGAGGCACAGCGGGTGAAGCTGGCCAGCGAGCTCCAGAAGCGCTCGACCGGCCGCACGGTCTACGTGCTGGACGAGCCGACCACCGGTCTGCACTTCGAGGACATCTCCAAGCTCATCAAGGTGCTCTCCGGCCTGGTCGACAAGGGCAACACGGTGATCGTCATCGAGCACAACCTCGATGTCGTCAAGACCGCCGACTGGGTCATCGACATGGGTCCCGAGGGGGGCAACGGCGGCGGTCTGGTCATCGCCGAGGGAACCCCGGAGTACGTGGCCGGGGTCCCCGCCAGCCACACCGGAAAGTTCCTCCAGGGCATCCTGGACGCGGACCGGGTCAGCGAGGCGGCGGTTCCCGCGGCCCGTAAGCCGGTCGGCAGGACGGCCGCGAAGAAGGCGGTCGCCGCGAAGTCCGGCCCCGCCAGGAAGACGGCGACGGCGAAGACGGACCGGAGCACCACGGCCAAGGCCACCGGGGCGGCTGCGGGTAAGAAGCCGGCGGCGAAGAAGCCGGCGGCGAAGAAGCCGGCGGCGAAGAAGGCGGCCGGCGCGCGCAAGGCCTGACGGCCGGACGAGGCGGCGGTTCCCGACCGGGGACCGCCGCCTCGCGCACGACCGGCGTCGGGGCCCCGTCTCGGCGCCGTCGCCTCCTCGGCGCCACCAGCATGGCTCTGACCAGGCGCGATCGGGTGCGACCGGGCCGGGCGCAGAGGCGTCCGTCTCCGCCGGTATCGTCGGATACGTCACCGATGCCTCCGCCGCCACTGCGGTCCCAGGCACCTCTGGCACCGCACCTCATTCCCTCCGACCAGTGGAGACCGCATGTCCGGCCAGCCCGCCGCCCGCCGTACCGTGCTGAAGGGCGCCGCTCTCGCAGGCGTCGCCGGGCTGGGAGTGAGCGCCTGCTCGACCGACTCGAAGCTCGGGCACGCCCAGACGCCGACCCCCACCGCACCCGTGGAGCTCGGCGCCCCGGACGAGGTCCCGGTCGGCGAGTCCAAGCTCTACCGCGAACAGCGCGTCATCGTCACCTGCCCGGCCAAGGGCCAGTACAAGGCATTCAGCGCCCAGTGCACCCACGCGGGCTGCCTGCTGGACAAGGTCGAGGACAACGAGGGGCACTGCCCCTGCCACGGCAGCCTCTTCGACACCACCACCGGCAAGGCCGTGCACGGTCCGGCGACCGTGCCGCTGCCCTCCGTCCCGGTCAGGGTCGAGGGCGGCCGGCTGGTCGCCGGCCCCGACGCCTGAACCGGCCGGTCCGAGATCCGAACCGGCCGGTCCGGCACACGGCCGGTCCCGCGTCCGCGGCCCGGCTCACTCCCAGTCCCAGTCGATGCCGACCAGACCGGGCCGCACCCCCTGCTCCACCAGATGGACCGTCCGGTGGCGGCCGGTGAGGGTGAGGTCGGTCCGGGCGCCGCGCGGCGCACCCGTGGAAACCTGTGCGAAGCGCCGGCACCGTACCGGCAGCGCCTCCTCGTCGAACCGGACCTGGAGCACGTACTGCCCGCCGCCGAAGCTGAAACCGCGCACGTACTCGCCGCACGGCCCTCCCGTACCGTCCTCGAAGCCGTAGCCGAAGAGGTACGTCTCGCCCGCCCGCAACCGGGTGTCGAAGAGCAGCTCGGCGACCAGCACCCCCGTCTCCGCGTCCCAGCGGACCCGCCCCGTCCGGCAGTTCTCCCGGGCGCTCACCCCGACCCGGGCCGGATCACAGCCCGGATCGCCGCGGTACACGGCGAGATAGCGGTCGATCCCGTCGCGGTGGGCGCGCACCACATGCTGGGAGTCACGGCGCTGCATCCGGCGGCCGGGCCCGATCCGTACCCGCTCCTGGTGCCCCACCGTGTGCAGCCCGCCGTCCGCGGGTGACTCCATCGCGGTGAGCAGCCGCTCCACCGCGCCGGACCCGTCCATCAGGGAACGGTACGAGCGGGCCGGCGGGCGGTCGGCCTCCGTGCGGGCCCCCCCGGCCCCCAGCAGCCCGAGCAGCGAGTTCCCCGGCAGCTCCAGTACCTCCTCCAGCGCCTTCACCGCCCGCAGGGACTCCGGGCGCTGCGGACGCCTGGCCCCCTGCTGCCAGTAACTCAGGCTGGTCACGCCGACCTTGACCCCGCGGTGCGCCAGATGGTGCTGCACCCGCTGGAGCGGCAGCCCGCGCACCGAGAGCGCGGTGCGCAGCGCCAGATGGAACGGGCCGGTGTGCAGCACTTGCGCCAGTTCGGCCTCGGTGCGCTGCATGGGTCCTCCAGGTGAACGTTCACGTCGTGCGGGAGCGGGGCCGCGCCGACGGATGCCGGTCCGCAGGTGGCCAGGGGGAGGCGTTCACGTGTCCGCCCCTGGCGTTCACACCGCGATGTTCCCCCGCATTGAAGCGTGTTGACCCGTTCCCGACAACGGTTGATGCTCCTCGACAGAGTCCGGACGCGCTCCTTGGAACCCCCACCCCCCGCCCCGGGAGGAACGCCATGCGCAACCGAAGAGTCAGGCCCCGACGGCTGTCCGTCACGGCCGTACTCGCCGCCCTGCTGCTCGCCGTACCGACGGCGACCGCCACCGCGGCGGACCAGAACCGCTCCGCAGCCTCCGCCACCGGCACCCTCGCCGCAGCCCAGCGGCTGAACATCACCATGCAGGCCCAGCAGAAGGCCAACTGGTGCTGGGCCGCCGCGGGCAACACCGTCTCCGCCTGGTTCGGCCGGAACCACACCCAGAACGAGTTCTGCAACGCCGCGTTCGGCCGGGCCCAGGGCTATGAGTGCCCCAACTCGCAGGCCTCGCTCGGCAACGTCCAGGACGGTCTGTCCTGGGCCGGCATCAGCCCCGGTTCGTACGTCACCGGCTGGCTGCGCTACCCCACCGTGCAGGCCGAGATCTCCGCCGGGAGGCCGGTGGAGACCCGCATCCAGTGGTCCTCGGGCGGCGGCCACATGCACGTCCTGTACGGCTACGACGACGCGAACAGCTGGGTCTACTGGGGCGATCCCTGGCCCTCCAACAACCGCTACAACTGGGCCTCGCACGCCTGGTACGTGAACAACAGCGAGTTCTCCTGGACCCATTCGCTCTACCGGATCGGGGCGTGACGGCATGAACTCCACCGGTTCCCCGGCCCACCCCGCCGCACGTACCGCGCGCTCCGCCGCCGCGGCCCTCGCCGCGGCCGGCGTGCTGGCCGGGTCCGCACTGCTCACCGTCGGCGCCCCGCCGGCGGCCGCCGCCACCGGACCCGCGGCCACTCCGGCGGCCCTGGCGGCGGCCCATGAGGCGGCCACCGGCGCCGCCACCCTGGACACACTGTCCCGGTTCTTCGCCCGGGAGGGCGCGGTCACCAGGGCGGCGGCCGCCCCACGGATCGAGGGCGCTGCCGTGCCCGTACGCACACTGGCCGCGGACTTCGTCGCCGGTGACCCGGGGGCCGAGGTCGCCGGCCTCGACTACCTCGCCGTCACCGCCGTCTCCTCGGACGGGCAGAAGGCGTCCCTGTGGACGCTGCCCGAGCCGGGGAAGGACGGGCGGTGGCAGGTGGTGAACATCGCCACCGGCGACGACGAGGCCCGGTACACGGCCGCGGGCGCCCGCAAGCTGCCCGGCGGCACCGTGTTCCGGGAGCCGCAGATCGACGCCTGGTACGTCCAGAAGGGCAGCCGGGTGCTCCCGCTGGACCGGGACGCGGTGGGCGCGGTCGGGGCGGACGGCACCACCCTGGCCGCCTACCGCACCCGGGTGCGGGCCGCGTACGCGGACAAGCTCCCCGGCTCCGGATACGCCCGCTCCGGCCGGGCGGGCGGCTACGGATCCGCCGGAGCGGAACCGGCCGCAGGACGGCCGGGGTCCGGCGCCGGACGGTCCGGGCCGGCCATCGCGGCGCACACGGGCGCGGACACCGCGCTGACCGCGACCTCCGGCGCCGCGGCGGCGGGCGCCCTCGCCGTACTCGCCCTCTGCGGCGCGACGGCCCTGCGCCGCCACCGCCGCCGGGCCCGCTGACCGTCCCGGCGGAGCCTCGGCGCGGCTGACCGCGGTGGCCGCCCGCTCCTGCTGACCCCGTGCTCCGGGCCGCGTACCCCCAACGCGCGTTCCGGAGCACGGCGCCGTCCACGAGCACGCCGCGCTGTCACTGCCCGCAAGTAGGGTGGGAGACATGGCAGACCCCTCCAGCTACCGCCCCAAGCCGGGACAGATCCCCGACTCCCCGGGGGTCTACAAATTCCGCGACGAGCACCGCCGGGTGATCTACGTCGGGAAGGCGAAGAACCTGCGCCAGCGCCTGGCCAACTACTTCCAGGACCTGGCGGGCCTCCATCCGCGTACGCGCACGATGGTGACCACCGCCGCGTCCGTGGAGTGGACCGTCGTCTCCACGGAGGTCGAGGCGCTCCAGCTGGAGTACTCCTGGATCAAGGAGTACGACCCCCGGTTCAACGTCAAGTACCGCGACGACAAGAGCTATCCGTACCTCGCGGTCACGCTCAACGAGGAGTTCCCGCGCGTGCAGGTGATGCGCGGGGCCAAGAAGAAGGGCGTGCGCTACTTCGGTCCGTACGGCCACGCCTGGGCGATCCGCGAGACGGTCGATCTGATGCTGCGGGTCTTCCCCGTCCGTACGTGCTCCGCCGGTGTCTTCAAGAACGCCGCCAGGACCGGCCGCCCCTGCCTCCTCGGCTACATCGGCAAGTGCTCGGCCCCCTGCGTCGGCCGGGTGACGCCCGAGGAGCACCGCGAACTCGCTGACGACTTCTGCGACTTCATGGCCGGCCGCACCGGCGCGTACATCCGCCGCCTGGAGAAGGACATGATGGCGGCGGCCGAGGAGATGGAGTACGAGCGGGCGGCCCGCCTCCGCGACGACGCCGAGGCGCTCAAGCGCGCGATGGAGAAGAGCGCCGTCGTGCTCGCCGACGCCACCGACGCCGACCTCATCGCGGTCGCCGAGGACGAGCTGGAGGCCGCGGTCCAGATCTTCCACGTCCGGGGCGGCCGGGTGCGCGGCCAGCGCGGCTGGGTCACCGACAAGGTGGAGAACGTCGACACCTCCGGACTGGTCGAGCACGCGCTCCGGCAGCTGTACGGCGAGGAGGCCGGGGACGCCGTCCCCAAGGAGGTCCTCGTCCCGGCCCTCCCCGAGGACCCGGACGCGGTCTCCCAGTGGCTGGCCGATCGCCGGGGCTCCCAGGTCAGCCTGCGCATCCCGCAGCGCGGCGACAAGAAGGACCTGATGACCACGGTCCAGCGCAACGCCCAGCAGGCCCTGGGGCTGCACAAGACCAAGCGCGCCTCCGACCTGACCACCCGCTCGCGGGCCCTGGAGGAGATCGCCGGGGCGCTCGGCCTGGACACGGCACCGCTGCGCATCGAGTGCTTCGACATCTCCCACCTCCAGGGCGACGACGTGGTGGCGTCGATGGTGGTCTTCGAGGACGGCCTGGCCCGCAAGGGGGAGTACCGCCGCTTCCAGATCAAGAGCTTCGAGGGACAGGACGACGTCCGCTCGATGCACGAGGTGATCGGCCGGCGCTTCCGCCGCTACCTCCACGAGAAGGAGCGCACGGGGGAGTGGGAGGAGACCCCCGCGCCCACGGGC
>NZ_JAFMPZ010000493.1 GCF_017353455.1 Streptomyces laculatispora | reverse complement strand
GTCCGGCGCGCCGGACCCGCACGCTATCCGTATTGTCTGATTGATCCATCTATGCACGGCCTCGCGGCCAGGAACCGAGAAGGGCAGGTCGGCGATGCCGCTCCACAAGGACTCACCCCGCAGTGAACCGTCCGCAGAGCACCGCAGGCTGGCCCTCAACCCGTTCTTCGGGGAGGCCGATCCGACAGCGGGGATGGAGTCGGCGCCACCCCGGCACAAGCTGCCGGACGGGGCGCTGCCGCCCGCCACCGCGTACCGCCTGGTGCACGACGAGCTGATGCTCGACGGCAACTCGCGGCTCAACCTCGCCACCTTCGTCACCACCTGGATGGAACCCCAGGCCGGGGTCCTGATGAGCGAGTGCCGCGACAAGAACATGATCGACAAGGACGAGTACCCGCGCACCGCCGAGCTGGAGCGGCGCTGCGTGGCGATGCTCGCCGACCTCTGGAAGGCCCCCGACCCCTCGACGGCCGTGGGCTGTTCGACGACCGGGTCCAGCGAGGCCTGCATGCTGGCCGCGCTCGCGCTCAAACGCCGCTGGGCCGTCCGGAACGCCGACCGCTACCCGGCGACCGCCCGGCCCAATCTGGTCATGGGCGTGAACGTGCAGGTCTGCTGGGACAAGTTCTGCGCCTTCTGGGAGGTCGAGCCGCGCCTGGTCCCCATGGAGGGCGACCGCTTCCATCTCGACCCGCAGGCAGCCGCCGACCTCTGCGACGAGAACACCATCGGCGTGGTCGGCATCCTCGGCTCCACCTTCGACGGCTCCTACGAGCCCATCGAGGAACTGTGCGCCGCCCTCGACGCCCTCCAGGAGCGCACCGGCCTCGACATCCCCGTCCACGTGGACGGGGCGTCCGGGGCGATGGTGGCGCCGTTCCTGGACGAGGACCTGGTCTGGGACTTCCGGCTCCCCCGGGTCTCCTCGATCAACACCTCGGGGCACAAGTACGGACTGGTCTACCCGGGGGTCGGCTGGGTGCTGTGGCGCTCGCCCGCCGAGCTGCCCGAGGAACTGGTCTTCCGGGTCAACTACCTGGGCGGCGACATGCCGACCTTCGCGCTGAACTTCTCCCGGCCCGGCGCGCAGGTGGTGGCGCAGTACTACACCTTCCTGCGGCTGGGCCGGGAGGGCTACCGGGCCGTGCAGCAGGCGTCCCGGGACGTGGCCCGCGGGCTGGCCGAACGGATCGAGGACCTGGGCGACTTCCGGCTCCTCACCCGGGGGGACCAGCTGCCCGTGTTCGCGCTGACGACCGCGCCGGAGGTGACGGCGTACGACGTCTTCGACGTGTCGCGGCGGCTGCGCGAGCGCGGCTGGCTGGTGCCGGCGTACACCTTCCCCGCGAACCGGCAGGACCTGTCGGTGCTGCGGATCGTGTGCCGCAACGGCTTCTCCTCGGACCTCGCGGAGCTGCTGCTGGAGGACCTGCGGCTGCTGCTGCCCGAACTGCGCTGCCAGGACCACCCGTTGAGCCGCGACCACGACGTGGCCACGGCGTTCCACCACTGACGACAGGCCCCAGGCCGTGCGGCCGGGCCCCCCTCAGTGGCTCAGCCGCGCGAACCGCCGCACCGCCAGCGGGAGGAACACCGCGAGCAGCGCCAAGGGCCAGAGCACCGCGAGGAGCCCGGCATGGGCGGCGGCCCAGGAGTCCCCGACGGCGCCCGGGTTGCCGAACAGTCCGCGCACCGCCGTGGCCGTCGCCGACATCGGGTTCCACTCGACGACCGCGCCCAGCCACCCCGGCATCGACTCCGGCGCCGCGAACACGTTGGAGAGGAAGCCGACCGGCCAGACCAGGATCTGCACCGCCTGCACCATTTCCGGCCGCCCGGCCACCAGCGCCAGCAGGATGCCGAGCCACAGCATCGCGAACCTCAGCAGCAGGAGCAGCCCCACCGCCCCCAGCGCCGCGGCCGGCCCGTCGTGCCAGCGCCAGCCCATCGCGTACCCCACCGCGGTCATCACGGCCAGCGCGGCCACCGACTGGAGCATGTCCGCGACGGACCGGCCGACCAGCACCGCGCCGGAGACCATCGGCATCGAGCGGAACCGGTCGACGACCCCCCTGTCGAGGTCCCGGGTGACCGCGAGCATGGTCGACTCCAGGCCGAAGGCCATGGTGAGCGCGAGCATGCCGGGCACCAGGTACTCGGCGGTGCCGCCCTCGACGCCCCGGCCGCCGCCGACCAGGTAGTTGAACATCAGCAGGAGCATCACGGGGAAGACCAGACCCACGACGACCTGCACCGGCTGCCGCGCCCAGTGCGCCAGTTCGCGCCGGGTCATGGTCCAGGAATCGGCCGCCGCCCAGCCCGCCGCACTCATGCCGCCACCTCCACGTCGTCGGGCCCGCGCCCGGTCAGGGACAGGAACACCTCGTCCAGCGTCGGACGGCGCACCGCGATGTCCTCCGCCTCGATGCCCGCCTCCTCCAGCACCCGTACGGTCCGGGCGAGCGTCGCCATCCGGTCCCCGGCCGGTGCGCCGGCCAGCCGCCGGTCCCGGTCCACCACCGCGCCGCCGGTCAGCAGCCCGGCCGCCCGGTCCAGTTGCGCCGCGTCGCGGACGACGACGTCGATCCGGTCGCCGCCCACCATCGCCTTCAGCTCGTCGGCCGTGCCCTCGGCGGCCACCCGTCCGCCGTCGACCAGTGAGATCCGGTCCGCGAGCTGATCGGCCTCCTCCAGGTACTGGGTGGTCAGCAGTACGGTCGTGCCGCCGCCCACCAGGGAACGCACGGCCGCCCACACCTCCGCCCGGCCGCGCGGGTCGAGTCCGGTCGTCGGCTCGTCCAGGAAGAGCACCTCCGGGTCCGTGATCAGCGAGGCCGCCAGATCGAGCCGCCGCCGCATACCGCCGCTGTACTCCGCGACCGCCTTGCGGCCGGTGTCCGCGAGCCCGAACCGGTCCAGCAGCTCGTCCGCCCGGACGCCCGCCCGGCGTGCTCCCAGGTGGTACAGCCGCCCGAACATCTCCAGGTTCTGCCGGCCGCCGAGCCGCTCGTCGACCGCCGCGTGCTGCCCGAGCAGCCCGATCCGGCGCCGGACCTCGCCCGCCCGCCGCCGTACGTCGCATCCCGCCACCTGCACCCGGCCCTCGTCGTACCGCAGCAGCGTCGACAGGATGCGGACCGCGGTGGTCTTCCCCGCGCCGTTGGGACCGAGCACCGCATGCACGGTGGAGCGGGCGACCGTGAGGTCGAGCCCGTCCAGGGCCCGCTTCGCGCCGTATCGCTTGTGCACTCCTTCGACGACGATCGCGTCGGTCAAAATCGTCACACCCTCTCGTAGTCAAATTTGACTAGCGAAGGAAAGGTAACCGACCGGACCGCATTCGTCAAACTTGATTAGTGGGCGTCCCCGGGATCGGCGACACCGGTCGCGTACGGGTTCTCCTCGCCCTCGGCGAGCACGCCGACGAACGGATCGCCCTCACCCGCGAAGGTGTACGCCCCGCCCTCGATCCGGGCGATCAGGCCACGCGTCCAGTCGGCTCCCGCGTCCGCCGAGTGCACCCACATGTTCATGATCTCGCCGATGTGGCCGATCGACTCGGGGCCCGCCTCCGGCGTGTAGTACTCGGTGACCGACGTCCGCCACCTGGCCAGACCCGCCACCCGCTCCTTGAGCAGGGACACCGCCTCGGACCGCTCCAGGTCGACGATGCCGCCCAGACCCGCCGACAGCACGTCCAGCTTCTGGTCGTACGAGGTCAGCGCCGCGCGCAGCAGCGTGAAGTACTCCTCGTCGCCCTGCTCGGTGATCTCGTACTCGGTACGCGGCGGGCCGCCGGCCGTGCTCGGGGCGACCTCGTGGGCGATCAGCACGCCCTGCTTCGCCATCTGCTTCAGTGCGTGGTAGATCGATCCCGGCTTGGCGCTGGACCACTCGTGGGCGCCCCAGTACTCCAGGTCGTTGCGGATCTGATAGCCGTGCGCCCGGCCGTGCTGGCGCACGGCGCAGAGGACCAGCAGCCGGATCGCGGACATACCCACACACCTTTCTACTCAACTTTGATGAGAGTAGCGGTGCGTGATTCAGAGCGGGAAAACGCTCCGGCCGTGCTGGATCGATATCCACTTCTGGGTGGTGAAGGCGTCCACCGTCGCCTCACCGTTCAGCCGGCCCGTCCCGGACTTCTTCTCGCCACCGAAGGCGACCAGCGGATCGTCCTGGACGGTGGCGTCGTTGACGTGGAACATCCCGCTGCGAATGCGCCGGGCGAACCGCACCCCGCGTTCGGCGTCCGCGGTGTGCACGGCGCCGCTGAGCCCGTACGGGCTGTCGTTGGTCATCCGTACGGCCTCCTCCTCGCCGTCGAACGTGACCAGCAGCGCCACCGGGCCGAAGATCTCCTGGGAGAGCAGCGGGGAGTCGGCCGCGAGCCCGGTGAGCACGGTGGGCTCGACGAGATTGCCGCGGGTGCGGCCCCGGACCAGTGCCGTGGCCCCCTCGGCGACCGCCTGGTCGACCAGGGCGGTCAGGGCGTCCGCCTGGAAGGTGTTGATGACCGGGCCGATCTGGGTGTCGGGGTCGCGCGGGTCCCCGGTCCGCAGCGCTGCCACTCGTGCGGTGAACTTCTCGGTGAACTCGGGCGCGACGGCGCGCTCCACCAGTATCCGGTTGGCGGCCATGCAGACCTGGCCCTGGTAGACGAAGCGGCTGAAGACCGCGGCGTCGACCGCGTAGTCGATGTCCGCGTCGTCGAGCACCACCAGGGCGCTGTTTCCGCTGAGTTCGAGAATGGTGCGCTTGAAGAGCGCGCCCGCAGTCGCACCGACATGGCGGCCGACCCGGTCCGTTCCGGCGAAGGAGATCACCTTGGGTACGGGGTGCTCTATGAACGCGTCGCCTATCTCGGCTATGTCGGTGACCAGGACGTTGAGCAGTCCGGCCGGCAGTCCCGCGTCGTGGAAGATCTTGGCGACCAGCCCGCCGCCGGCCACCGGGGCGTTCTGGTTGGGCTTGACGACGACCGCGTTGCCGAGCGCCAGGGCCGGCGCGGCCGACTTCATCGTCACCAGGAAGGGGAAGTTGAAGGCGCTGATGACGCCGACGACCCCGACGGGCTGCCGGTAGAGCCGGTTCTCCTTGCCGTCCAGCGGGGAGGCCAGGATCCGGCCGCCGGGGTGCAGCGCCTGATGCGCGGCCTCGCGCAGGAACTCCTGGGCGGCGCGGAGTTCGTACCACGCCTTGGACCGGATGCCGCCCACTTCGTCGATGACGGCCTCGACGATCTCGTCGGCCAGCTCCTCGGTGATGCGCAGGGCCCGTTCCATGACCCGGGCGCGCTCGTACGGACTCGTGGTGGCCCAGGCCCGCTGTGCGCGCTCGGCCGCGCGGTAGGCGCGGTCGACCTCTTCGACGGTGGCGATGGTGATCGCGGCGAGCTTTTCCCCGTTGTAGGGATTGAAATCGATGATGTCCCACGAGCCGGTGCCGGTGCGCCATTCACCGTCGATGTACTGGTCGGCCAGCTCGCGGAAGAATGACATGCGATCCCTTACTGCAGGTGCAGACTCCTGTGGGGATGTCATGGTACTGAAATATCAGGAGAGTTGGAGAAGTCCCCGCAGCAGATCCCGGCTCTCCTCGGGACCCGGGCTGTCCTCGTGGAGCCGCACCATCGCCTTTTCGTACTGGGCGACTTCTTCGGCCTTGTCCAGATAGAGCGCACTTGTCAGCTGCTCCAAATAGACAATGTCCGACAGATCGGATTCCGGGAATCGCAGCATCGTGAAGGAGCCGCTCTCCCCCGCATGTCCGCCGAAACTGAAGGGCATCACCTGGAGAGTGACGTTCGGCTGTTCCGACATTTCGATCAGATGCCGCAATTGCTCGCGCATCACCTCGCGCCCGCCGTACGGACGGCGCAGCGCCGCCTCGTCCAGCACGGCATGGAAGCGGGGGGCGCGCTCGGCGACGAGGGCCTTCTGCCTCTCCAGCCGCAGCGCGACCCGGCGGTCGATCTCGGCAGCGGGGGCGCCGCGCATTCCCCGGGAGACGACTGCGTGGGCGTAGCCCTCGGTCTGCAACAGACCGTGAACGAACTGGACTTCGTAGATCCGGATGAGCGAGGCCGCCCCCTCCAGACCGATGTACGTCTGGAACCAGCCGGGCAGCACATCGCCGAAACTGTGCCACCAGCCTGCCACGTTGGCCTCACGGGCCAGGCCGAGCAGGGAGTCGCGCTCCACCTCGTCCGTGACGCCGTAGAGCGTGAGCAGGTCCTCGACGTCCCTGGCCTTGAAGCTCACCCGTCCCAACTCCATGCGGCTGATCTTCGATTCGGAAGCCCGGATGGAGTAGCCGGCCGCCTCACGGGTGATACCGCGCGAGTCACGCAGCCGTCTGAGCTGTGAGCCCAGCAGGATGCGCCGCACCACGGATCCACTCGACTCGCCTGCCGCCACTGGTCCAACCCTCCCCATCGCTTCCCTGGCATCGGGGCTCCCCCTGAACCCCAAGAGCCGGATTCTGCCATCAAAACGCTTCAGCCCGTACTCATTCGATTACGGAAATGGGAAGACTTGCCCAAGACTCCAAAACTCCACACAGGAAGAAATGAGCAAGAACCGGCACGGGGTCGGACAGGTCAGGCGCGTGCACGTGCATCTGCCCTTGCATCTGCCCTGCGCATTCGGAACCATGGGTGTCGCGCACCTGCGTGCTCGTTCGTGTTGTGCCGCTGTACCCGAGTACCCGTAGTACCGAGACAGCCGCGAATCCCGGGAGTGCCTCGCATGGGGACGAATGGATCGACGATGCTCGAGCCGTTAAGGCAGGGGCTTCCCCCCATCGATCCCTCTGCCGTCTCCGGATCAGCCACCTGTACGCTGCCCGCCCGTTACGAGGCCGTCGGCGGGGCCAGGCAGTTCACCCGGTCGACCCTGACCGGCTGGGGTCTGCACGAGCGGTTCGACGATGTCGCGCTGGTCGTCTCCGAGTTGGTCACCAACGCCCTGCGGCACGCGCTGCCCGCCGACATCCCGCGCGAACCGCAGGACCCGCCCGTGCGGCTGCATCTGATGCGCTGGACCTCGCGGCTGGTGTGCGCGGTACGCGACCCGAGCCAGGCGAGCCCGGTGGCGTCCGAGGCCGCCGACTGCGCGGAGTCGGGCCGCGGCCTCTTCCTCGTGGAGTCCTTCAGCGACTGCTGGGGCTGGCACCACTCACCCGTACTGGGTACGGAGGGCACCTCCGGCGCGGCGCTTCGCGGGAAGGTCGTCTGGGCGCTCTTCCGGCTGTCCGACCCCGCGTGACACACCGACGGCGGCACCGGACGACGCCGCGCGCGGCGGCGGGCACGGTGTCGCACGGCCGGGCGGAGGTCAGCCCTCCGCTATGAGGTGGTCGAACTCCCCGTCCTTGACGCCGAGCAGCAGCGCCTCTATCTCGGCCGGCGTATAGACCAGCGCCGGCCCGTCGGGATGCCGTGAATTACGCATCGCCACATCCCCGTCGGGCAGTTTCGCGAACTCCACGCAGGATCCTTGGGAGTTGCTGTGTCTGCTCTTCTGCCAGGCGACTCCGCGGAGCTCTGTCGCCGCCATGCCGTTGTACACGTGGTGCACAGGACGCTCCCCGAGTTGCAAGGTGCAAGTGTCAACTGTCTCGGATCATAGCTGTGTTCAATTTCCCGTGCATGAGCGGATGCATGCGCAGATGCACGTGCACGCGCGGTGTTCCTTTGATTACAGCTTCTCGCAGGAGAGACGAATGCCGGGCCGGTTCGGCTCCCGATTCCCCGAGTTGACCCTCTCCGGCCCGTTGCGACTCACTGGTAGCTTGGACGGTCTTTCGTCACCCAGGGGGAATTCCACATGCGCAAACTCGTACGTACCGGTGCAGTTGTCGCCACCGGCCTGCTGACCGCGCTCGCGCTCACCGGGTGCGGCAGTGACAGCGACAAGGGGGACACGGACGGGAGTTCCGGCTCCACCGCGACCCCGGCGCCCGCCGGCAGTGACGGCTCCGGCTCCTCGACGGGCGGCGAGGACGGCGCTGCCACCGGCGGGCTCAAGGCGCTGGAGGGCGCCTGGGCCGGGCAGACCGACGGCAAGGCCGTCGTGCTGTCCGTCGCATCCGGGAAGGCCGTCGTCGTCGCCGACTCCCATGTCTGCTCGGGCAGCGCCAAGGGCGGGGACGAGGTGACCCTGGAACTCAAGTGCGCCGACGGCGACACCGACCGGACCGCGGGAGCCGTCGAGTCCAACGACGGCAAGACCCTCGTCGTCTCGTGGGACGGCGGGACCAAGGACACCCTCGGCAAGACCGACGCCGACTCGCTCGAAGGACTGCCTGGCCTGCCGACCCCGTAACACCCGGGCCTCCTTCGCGTGTTCGGCGTTCCGGCGGCGGCCGCGCCCTCAGTCGTCGGAGGCGCCGGGCCGCGAGCCGTCGTCCAGGCCCAGGGAGAAATCCTCCAGGGCTTCGAGCAGGAGGTGGGCCCCGTTCCGCACGACCGGGTCCGTCCCTCCTTCGCGCAGCCGCTCCTCCTCGTCCCACTTCTTCAGCGCCTCCCGTACCGGCCCCCAGTCCGGCACCCGCCGCTCCCGCACCGCTTTCGCACCCTGCTCGGTGGCCCGGCGCAACGCCTCGGCCAGCGGGCCGGCCTCCGGTACGGGGGTGGCGCCGCCCTCCGGGAGGTGCGCCTCCATCACCATCGCGACCCGCCCGAGCTGGGAGAGGGCGTGCTGGGTGTCGTCCGCGGCGGCGTGCGAGAGACCGCGGTGGCGCACCGGTTCGTGCTGGGCGGTGGCCACCGCCTCCTGCCAGGCGACACGGGCCGCACGGGTGCGCAGCAGCGCGTTGCGGACGTCGTCGTGACCGCGGTCGGCCGGATCGGCGTACTGGTCGACGACCGCGGCGGCGTACCGGCCGTCCTCCTTCAGCCAGTCGCCGAGCCGGTTGCGCAGCTGCGGGGTCTCCCACGCCGGGTAGACGGCGTACGAGACCATCGCGAGGAGCCCGCCGGCGAGGGTGAGGACGACCCGTTCCAGCACGGTCTGCGACCAGTCGTCGCCCGCCATGCCCAGCAGGAAGACGACGTAGGCGGAGACGCAGGCCTGCCCGACGGCGTAGCCGGTGCGCATCAGCAGGTACATCAGCAGGGCGCAGACCACGGCGAACGCGGCGGACAGCTCCACACCGGGGTGGGCGGTCTCGACGATCACCGTGGCGAGGAAGACCCCCACGATGGTGCCGCCGAAGCGGGCCACGGAGCGTTCGTACGTCTTGGAGAACTCCGGCCGCATCACCATGACGGCCGTCATCGGCGCCCAGTAGCCGTGGCCGTACGGCAGCAGGGTGCCGAGGAGGTAGCCGACGCCCGCGACGACGGAGATCCGGATGGCGTGCCGCAGGATCGGGGAGCCGCGGTGCAGCTCGCCACGCATCGACTTGAGCACCACCGGGACCAGCCGCAGCAGGGTGGGGCGCCTCTGGTGCTCCGCCGGCCGCCGGCCCCGGCTCGCCGCGATGGCGTCGGCGGCCTCCTCGGCCTCGGCCCGTTCCTCCTTGGTGCCGTCGCCCTCGGCCGCCTCGATGACGTCGGAGAGCAGGGCGGCGAGCCGGTCGGCGGCGCGGAGCGGCGGACCGGTGAGCAGCGTCCCGGTGTCGGGGGTCTTCAGCGCGGCGACGGCGGAGGCGGGGAGCCGCACCGGGTCGCCGTGCCGGATCGCCCCGGCCGCCGCGTCGAGCAGCGATCCGGCGGCGGCGAGCAGCTCACGGACCCGGTGGCGCTCCGGCCCCTCGGCCGGTACGCCCATGGCCGGGTCCGCGAGCGAGGCGAGCACCGGTCTGATCCGCTCGGCGACCCCGCGTGAGCCGTGCAGCTCGGCCGGGCGGCGGCGGGCCTGGCGCGGGGTGACGGCGGCCGCGCTGCGGGCCTCCATCAGCGGCACCGGGTCGAAGTGGGCGACCGGGTCGTGGCGCAGCCGGCGGGCGTAGTCCGCCTCGGCGGCCAGCGCGTCGGCCAGGGCGTCGCGCTGGGCGCCCCATCTGCGGACCGGGAACAGCACGATCAGCGCCGCCTGGACCACTCCGCCGAACGTGATCATCACCCCGTGCAGGGCCGCCTGGGCGACGGAGGTGGGCAGGGTGACCGTCACCAGCATGATCGCGACGTTGGACGCGGCGATGATGCCGCCCGTCGGACCCGCCGCCCAGGCCAGCCCGGCGAGGAAGGTCCAGAGCACCAGCAGCACCATGAAGAGCAGGAGACGGTACCCGGTGACATAGCCGATGAAGGTCGACACGCCGAGGCTCACGCCGGAGACGAGGGCGAGCACCGGCCGCGGCCGCCAGCTGCGCTGGAAGGTGGCGATGGCGGCCTGGAAGGCACCGAAGGCGGAGCTGGCCGCGACCACGGGCCCGAAGAGGGCCAGGCTCACGCCGATCACCAGGGCCAGACCGGCCGCGCCGCGGATGGCGATCAGCGGTTCGAGGCGCCGCCGCTCGATCGTCAGCCCCGAGCGGGCGGTCTCCTTCAGCGCCCGGAGCCAACTCATGCCCAGAGCCTAGCCGGATTTACCGCTATGCCCGACTTGTCGGAATCGACTTCATGGCGTCGGCCGCCCTCGCACCGGTTCGCCCGCCGGCCTCAGCCGGAGACCTCCGGAGCCGCGCCCATCCTGGCCCGGTCGGCGGCGGCCGTCCCATGGATCCAGCCGTCCGGGTCGGTGGCGCCCCGCACCCGGGTGGTCGTGGTCTGCGGGAACATCCGCTCGGCGGTGTCGGTGACCGCCATGTCGCGGGCGGCCAGCACGGGCAGCAGCCCGGGGTCCGCCGGGGCGGACGGGCCGGCCGCGGCGCCCTCGGCATCGGCCGCCGCGGTGGCACGGGCGGTGCCGTCGGCCAGCCGGCGGCCCAGCCGCTGGGCGTAGGCCATCAGGAAGGACTGCCGGAAGGTCTTGGTCCGTTTGCGCCCGCCGGCCCGCTGGCCCGCCTCGGCCCTGGTCATCGCCACGGTGCCCTGCACCAGCAGCGAGGTGTGGAGGAGCTCCACGGCCTCCAGGTCCGGCTCGAAGCCGACGACCGTCGAGAAGCCGAGATCGCTGTTCCACACCGCCCGGCAGCGGTTCGCGGAGGCGACGGCGTCGAGCAGGATCGCCTTGGCCGTCTCGTACGGGGCGTCCACCCCGATCCGGCAGGCGCCCGGCGCGCGGCTGCTGTGCGTACGGGCGGCGAGCAGCGCCTCGTCGATGCTGTGCCGGGCCATCAGCTCCTGCGCCTTGGTGGTGAGCGCCTCCGCCTCCTCGGGGAACCCGGTCGCCTCCGCCTTGGCCAGCAGCGCCCGGATGCGGGTCAGCATGCGGGGTTCGTCGTGCGCGGGCGGCAGGCGCAGCCCGTCGCGCGGCGCACCGGGCGGGGGCCCGACGGGTTCGATGGCGGGCAGCCGCAGGAGCAGCCGGTACAGCCCGAGGAGTTCGCAGGCGTACGAGAACCGGTCGGGCCGGCCCG
>NZ_JAFMPZ010000116.1 GCF_017353455.1 Streptomyces laculatispora | reverse complement strand
GCCCGCAGAGTCGCCGCCGCGGCGCTCGACCGGTCACCGCGGTGCACCACCGAGATCGTCCGGCGGAACGCGGCGGGATCCAGCCTCCGTACGGACAGCGGCGTCGGCGACATCGCCGCGACCATCTCGGGAACCACCGCGATCCCGATGCCCGCGCTGACCAGGGCGCACACCAGCGCATAACCGGGCGACTCGCAGACCACCGCGGGCAGTGCGCCCGCCTCGGCCAGGGCACTCTCCACGCCGCGCCGCGGCGGATGCGTGGGCGCGCTGCTGATCAGCGGCCGGCCCGCGAGGTCCGTCACCGGAAGCCGCCCGCTGCCGTCGGCCAGGACCTGCCCGACGGCGGTGATCAGCACCAGTTCCTCGACCAGCAGGGGCTCGGCACTGACGCCCGAGGGCAGTGGCGTCGCGGCGGCCGGTTCGTACGCGTGCGTCAGCGCGAGATCGACCTCGCCCGCCGCCACCGCCGCCACCCCGCCCGGCGGCTCGTACTCCGTGACGACCAGCTCCACATCCGGGTGCGCCCGGCGGAAGGCGCTCAGCACGGGAGGCAGCAGATGGATGCCGGCCGTGGTGAAGGTGCCGACCCGCAGGCGTCCTCCGGAGAGTCCGGCGAGACGGGCCAGCTCGTGGCGGGCCTGGTCCATCTCGTCCAGGACCCGCCGAGCCCGGCCGACGAGCAGCTCGCCCGCGGCGGTGAGACGGGCGCCCCGGTGGTGCCGGACCAGCAGCGCGGCACCGGCCTCCCGCTCCAGCTTGGCGAGCTGCTGGGAGAGCGCGGGGGCCGTGTAGCCCAGGCGGGAGGCGGCCCGGGTGATCGAACCGGCCTCGGCGACCGCCACCAGCGCCGCGAGCCGTGTCGGGTCGTACATTAAGCATTCCTTTTGGCAGACCCACGAGATTGCAAGTACATGCTAAAGGCTGTTCGGGTCCAGGGTGGAGCCATGGACGCCCAACTGACTGCCTTCCTCGGAGTCGCCGCCGCCATGGTCGCGCTGCCCGGAGCGGACTTCGCCGTCGTCGTACGCAACGCTCTCGCCTCGCGGTCGGCGGGGGTGGCCACCGCGCTCGGCGTCGCCGGGGGGCTGCTCGTCCACACCGCGCTCGCCGTCGCCGGGCTGGCCGCCGTGCTGGTGGCGGTGCCGGTGCTGTTCCGCACGGTTCAGCTCCTCGGCGGGGTGTACGTGCTCTACCTGGGCGTCAGCGCGCTGCGCTCGGCCCGGCGCCGCGACGGGCAGGCGCACGCCCCCGAAGCCGCGGCGGACCGGCCGGACGGCGGGCAGGCCGCAGTCGGGACCCGGCGCGCACTGCGCCAGGGCTTCCTGACCAACGCGCTGAACCCCAAGGCGCCGGTGCTCTTCCTCAGCCTGCTGCCGCAGTTCGTCCCCGCCGGGGCCGACCCGCTGCCCAGGACGCTGCTGCTCGCCGTGATCGTCGTGCTGCTCGCACTGATCTGGTTCCCGGCCGTGGCGCTCCTGGTGGACCGCCTGGGCCGGTGGCTGCGCCGGCCGCGTACCGCCCGGGCGATCGAGGGCGGCAGCGGCGCGGCACTCACCGCACTCGGTGCGGTGCTGGTGACCGGCACCCTGCTGCACTGATCTCGGGTGCGGATCCGGTGGCGGGGCACAGGCGTCAGCGGACCCGCCCGTAGAAGACGCTCTTCGTCCAGATCCTCTCCAGCCGCACCACGGCGCCGGTCTTCGGCGAGTGCCAGATTCTTCCGCTGCCCGCGTAGATGCCCACGTGGAAGATGCTGCGGCCGGAATGGAAGAAGACCAGATCGCCGCGTTGCCGCTTCGAGGCCGAGATGTGGCGGGTCTTGTTGTACTGCTGCTGCGCCGTACGAGGGAGCTTCTTGCCCACTTTTTTGAACGAATAGAGCGTCAGCCCCGAACAGTCGAAACGGCTGGGGCCGGTGGCGCCCCACCGGTACGGCGAGCCCTTCTTCGACGCGGCGATGTCGAGTGCCTTCAACGAATGAGTCGCGGCCTGGGCGTCGGTCACGGCGCCGGGGGCGAACAGCGTGCCGCCGACGGCGGCGAGAGTCATGACCGAGGCCGTTGTGGCCCTGGCAAGCAGAGACGGGACATGAACCTGCGCACTCATGCGCAACCCTTCGTCAGCCGCCTGTGAAGGATGACCTGTCGGGTTCGGGCTGGCGAAGTTGCCCGGCCGCACAAGGCGGCTTCACCCCGAGGGACAACCGGAGGTCCGGTCGGCCCGTTGTGCTCGGGTCCTCCACTCCTGCCGATCCACTCCTGTCGACCAGGCATCCGGGCGGCGGCAGGACTCGGCGTCCGCCCGGACCGCCCCGCCGCGGTGGCGGGGGCTTGTCGTCCCAGGGATCTTGACTCACCGACCGCCGGATTTCCGAGGTGAAACGGTGATATGTGAGGCTCATCACGACTGACCTGATCGGGTGGACAGGGGGTTTTACGGGGAGTTGCCGGGCCTCCCCCGCCCGTGCCGTACCAGCGGCGTAACGGGAGATTTCACCCATGGACCACCTCGAAAGCGCAAGTTGAGCTGTCCCTCGTGCGAGGTGACACCTACGCCGAACGAGCGAGATAATTCGGTCCACCCGTCGGGCGTGTCGGCGCAAGGGGGTTGATCAACTCGTCGGGGCCGGCGGTACGGTGACCCGCCCGGCGCGGCGCTCGCCGTCCAGTACCCGTAGCGCCCGCGTCAACGTGGCGGAGTGGATCCGGGCTTCACCCCGCTCGTGCATCAGTGCGAGCGCGTCCCGCAGCGCCGCGGCGTGGGAGGCGAGCGCCTGCGCGGCGCGCAGGGCCCGGTAGGTGTCGTCGGCGCGGGCCGGGTTGATCCGGCCCAACTGGTCGACGACCTCCAGATAGCGGTCGATGAACTCGCCCTCCGCGCGGGTCAGGGCGGGCAGCGGCGGGAACTCCGGTGGCTGCATCGGGGCTTCACCGCGCGACGGGCGGTGGCAGTGCGGGACCGCGGCTCTGCACGATGTGGTCGATCAGCCCATAGGCCTTGGCGCCCTCGGCGTCGAGGATGAGATCGCGCTCGGTGTCGGCGGTGATCTGCTCGGCGGAGCGTCCGGTGTGGCGGACCAGCATGCCCGTCAGCGTCTCGCGCATCCGGGCCAGTTCCCGGGCCTCGATCTCCAGGTCGGACGGCTGCCCCTGCACCGGTTCGGCGAGTTCCGGCTGTTGCATCACGACCCGTGCGCCGGGCAGCGCGTGCCGTCGGCCGGGGGCTCCCGCGGCCAGCAGCACGGCCGCGCCGGCGCCCGCCTGGCCGAGGCAGAAGGTCTCCACCTCGCAGGTGAGGAACGCCATCGTGTCGTAGACCGCGGTCATGGCTCCGAACGAGCCGCCGGGGGAGTTGATGTAGAGCTGGATGGGCCGGTCGGGCGCGTTGTGCTCCAGGTACATGAACTGCGCGACCAGGTCGTTGGCCGCGGTGTCGTCGACCGGGGTACCGAGGAAGACGACCCGTTCGGCCAGCAGCTTGGAGTACGGGTCGAGCGTGCGGGTCCCCTGGGACGTGCGCTCGGTGAACTCGGGCAGTACGTAGCGGGCGGCGGGGCGGTGCATGGCGAAGACCTCTCCTCCGGGGCGCGCAGGGGCCCGTGGGGGTGCCTGCGCGCGCTTCTGTGGAAAATGTACAGGACGTACAGAAGGTTATGGTGGAGAGCGTGCCCTGGTGATCCAGGGGAAACAACAGATCAGACGCGGTTTCGCTCTCGGCTTGAGAGACGAAATCTGACAATCTCTCACACAGCAGGTCGAGAGGGCCCGTCCTTGAAGCCCAGCAGGGCCTCCAACTGAGCGGACGCCGAACGCATGTCATCGGCCGTCGGATGTACGTACACGCGCTTGGTGCAGCCGGCGTTCATGTGCCCTGCCCACGCCGCCAGAACCGTGTCCGGCACACCGTTCATCGCCAGGAACGTGAGACAGGTGTGGCGGGCTTCGTACAGGCGTGTCAGCCTTCCGGGCCTTGCGGGGGACGGTGATGTACTCGGCGACGTTCCGGGCCACCAGGCGGCGCCTGACGGCCAGCCGGAGGGCCGCGCGCAGGCGGCCCAGCACCCCGTCAGGGCCCTGTACTCGTGAAGCTGCCGTTACCCGTCATGTAGCAGAACGTGATGGCCCTGGGGTGCGGTTCAGCGCTTCGCGTCCAGTTGAGACCGGTGATTGCCACGATATGGAGATCCAAGTTGGTTGAGGCGCGGAGGCACCGGTGCGGCAGGAGTGGGAGCCAGAGGACCTGATCGAGGTCTGGACGCTTCTTGAGGACGAAGTTGTGCGGCTGCGGAACAAGACCGGGGCGAATCGGCTGGGCTTCGCCCTGCTGCTGAAGTTCTTCGAGGTCGAGGCGCGGTTCCCTGAGAATGCGGGAGAAGTTCCGGCGCCCGCGGTGGCGTACGTGGCCCAGCAGGTGAAGGTGCCGGCCGAGGAGTGGGCCGCGTACGACTGGCAGGGCCGGGCAATCACCCGGCACCGCACGGAGATCCGTACGGCTTTCGGATTCCGGGCGGGCACCGAGGAGGACCAGGAGCGGCTGGCGGAGTGGCTGGCCGCAGAACTGTGCCCGGTGGAGCTCTCGCGCGAGCGTCTGATGGCGGCGGTGGTGGCCCGATGCCGCAATGACCACATCGAGCCGCCGGCCCCGGCGAAGGTGCAGCGGCTAGTGGGCCGGGCGGTCACGGACTTCGAGGCCCAGTTCTGCCGCAGCAGGTTAGAGCGGATCTCGCACGCGACGCGCTCCCGGCTGGAGGACCTGGTCGTCGGCAGCGGGGGCGAGACGGGCGAGGGCGCGGCCGGTGAGGACTCGGTGGCGGGCGGCGGACGGTCGCACTTTGCCGAGTTGAAGACCGATCCGGGGGCGCCGGGGCTGGAGAGCCTGCTGGCGGAGGTGAACAAGCTCCAGCGGGTGCGGTGGCTGGAGCTGCCTGCGGACTTGTTCGCGGATGTGTCGGAGAAGCTGGTGGATGCGTGGCGGGCGCGGGCGTCGAAGGAGTACCCGGCGAATCTGGAGCGGATGAAGCCGCCGCGGCGCCTGACGCTGCTGGCCGCGCTGTGTCATGTGCGGCAGACGGAGATCACCGACTCGTTGGTGGACCTGTTCATCCAGCTTGTGCTGAAGATCAACACCCGGGCGGAGCGGAAGGTCGACAAGGAGCTGAACGCCGAGCTGAAGAAGATCCGGGGCAAGGAGGGCATGCTGCTGCGGGTCGCGGAGGCTGCGCTGTCCGAGCCGTCCGGCACGGTGCGGCGGGTGATCTATCCCGTGGTCGGTGGGGAGAAGACGCTGAAGGCCCTGGCGGCGGAGGCCGCGGCGAACGAGGCCCGCTACAAAGCGCGGGTCCGTACGGTGCTGCGGTCGTCGTACTCGGCGCACTGGCGGCGGATGCTCTCGCCGCTGCTGGGCTCGCTGGAATGGAAGTGCAACAACACCGCTTACCGGCCGGTGATGGACGCGATCGACCTGCTCAAGCGGTATCTGGAGCAGCCGTTGAAGGAGGGGGCGTTCTTCGATCAGGCGGAGACGGTGCCGCTGGCGGGGGTGGTGCCCGAGCAGTGGCGGGCGGCGGTGGTGGATGACAAGGGGCGGGTCGAGCGCATCCCGTACGAGCTGTGCGTGCTGGTTGCTCTGCGGGATGCGGTGCGCCGGCGGGAGATCTGGGTGGTGGGGGCGAACCGGTGGCGTAACCCGGAGGACGACCTGCCCGCCGACTTCGAGGACAACCGGGATGTGCACTACGCCGCGCTGGGCCAGCCGCAGGACTCCGGCGAGTTCATCACCGCCCTGCAAGACAGGCTCCGCACCTCGCTGGACCGTTTCGAGAGCGCCCTGGCGGAGGGCACGTCTGGCGGGGTGGCCATCGTGAAGAAGCACGGTGAGCCGTGGATTCGGGTTTCCCCGCGCGGCAAGCAGGAGGAGCCGGAGAACCTGGTGGCGGTCAAGGGCGAGATCGAACGGCGCTGGGGCACCATCGACCTGCTGGACATCCTGAAGTACGCGGAGTTCGACACGGACTTCATCGCCGAGTTCACCTCGGTGGCCACCCGCGAGAACCTGTCCAAGGACGTACTGCGGCGCCGCCTGCTGCTGGTCCTGTTCGGGCTGGGCACCAACATGGGCATCAAGCGGGTCGCGGTGACCGGCAAGCACGGCGAGTCCGAGGCGACCCTGCGGCGGGTACGGCACCTGTTCGTCAACCGCGCCAACATGCGCGCGGCCGTGCGCAAGCTGGTGAACGCTACCTTCGCCGCCCGGGACGAAATGTGGTGGGGCACCGGGACGGCGTGCGCCTCCGACAGCCGCAAGTTCGGGGCCTGGTCCTCGAACCTGATGACCGAGTGGCACCAGCGCTACCGCGGTCCCGGTGTGATGATCTACTGGCACGTGGAACGGAAATCGGTCTGCATCTACTCCCAGCTGAAGTCCTGTTCGGCCTCCGAGGTCGCCTCGATGATCGAGGGCGTGCTGCGGCACTGCACCGACATGGACGTGGACCGGCAGTACACCGACACCCACGGGGCGTCCATCGTCGGCTTCGCCTTCGCCCACATGCTCGACTTCAAGCTGATGCCGAGGCTGAAGAACATCGGCTCCGCAAAGCTGTACCGGCCGGCGGCCGGGCAGGACGAGAAGTGGCCGAACCTCGCGCCGGTGCTGTCCACCAAGACGATCAACTGGGACCTGATCGCCCAGCAGTACGACCAGATCGTGAAGTACACCACCGCCCTGCGCCTGGGCACCGCCGAAGCCGAGCAGGTCCTGCGCCGGTTCACCCGCGGCGGCCCCAAGCACCCCACCTACCAGGCGATCGAGGAACTCGGGCGGGCAGTGCGCACTGCGTTCGTGTGCGACTACCTCGCCGACGTCGAGATGCGCCAGGAGATCCACGAAGGGCTCCAGGTCGTGGAGAACTGGAACTCCGCGAACAAGGACCTCTTCTACGGCAAGGACGGCGACCTGGCCGGCGCGGACAAGGAATCCCAGGAGGTCAGCATGCTGGCGCTGCACCTGCTCCAGTCCGCCCTGGTCCACGTCAACACGTTGCTGATGCAGCAGGTCCTCGCCGATCCGAAGTGGGCCGACACTCTCACCGACGCGGACCGGCGGGCGCTGTCGCCGCTGTTCTGGACGCACGTGAATCCCTACGGACGGTTCGAGCTGGACATGAACCGGCGCCTCGACCTGGATCTGACCGCCCGGACCATGCCGGGCCCGCGCACCCCTGCCGATGAACCGGCCGCGGTCTCGGGGTGATGGCGCAGCGTCACCTCGGAGCGCTCGGGCTGGTGCTGAATGCCGCCGTCGGGGAGTTGCGGGCGCTGCCGGTCGAGGAGCGTAAGCACGACGTCCTGGACGAGGACGTTGCCCGCTTCTTCCCGCTCAAGCACGCGGACCTCAACGTACTCGGCCGCTACAGCTTCCGCGCTTTCACCTCGGTCGACGGCGGCGTGCGCGCCCGCTGCGCGACCCGAGTGCGCCGGAGCTGGACGAGGACGACGACGGCGGGCAGGAGCAAGTATCAGGAGCTGACCAGGCCCGGCCCGTGACCGGTGTTCAGGTATCGCTTCGACGGCAGAACTTCGCTTGAAGGAGATCGGTGAAGATTCCGATGGGGTCGTCCCAACTGTCCTTGCTCCAGTCGCCGTTGACGTTGGTGGTGACCATCTGTTCGCCATCGCGAGCGCCGTAGGCGTAGGACCATGATCCGAAGAGCGCACCCCCCATGCCCCAGACCGTTTCCCCGCAGGGCAGTCTCACTGAGGAAACGCCGAGGCCGTAGGCGGCGTTGGAAATCCAGTCGCGGGTGGGCACGGTGGTGAACATGTCGCGTTGTTGGTCCGGTGGCAGTATCCGGCCCCCCAGCAGGGCGCCGAAGAACCGGTTGAGGTCCCCGGCGGTGGAGATCATGCCGCCGGCAGCCCAGAACATGGATGAATCGAACTCGGTCGCGTCGTGGACCGGCGCGCCGGGGTCGGTCTGGAACAGCTTCGTGTAGTGCCGGGAGTGTGGCCCGTGGATCGTCGGGTCGCTGCCATGCGGCAGGTACGTGCCAGCCAGGCCGAGTGGGCGGGAGATCCGCTCCGTGATCTCCTCGGCGAGCGCGCGGCCGGTGGCCCGTTCGATGATCACGCCTGCGAGGACGTAGTTGGTGTTGGAGTATGCCCAGCCCGAACCCGGTATGAAGGTGGGTGGATGGGACATGGCGATCTGCACCAGTGACTCGGGCGGGTGTGTCTCGTAACGGTTCAGTGCTTCCTGGTCGTCGGTGTAGTTGAAGATCCCGCTGGTGTGGTTGAGCAGCATCCTGATGTTCACCCTGGCACCGTCGTGGTGATGGCCATGGACCACGCCGGGCAGCCACTGTTCCGCGGTGTCATCCAGACTCAGTCTGCCTTCCGCTGCCAGCTGCATCACGACGGTGGCCACGAACGTCTTGCTGATGCTGCCGATGCGGAACCGGTCCTGCTGTGAACGCTTGCGGCCGGTTCGGGTGTCGGCCACTCCTGCGGTCCCGAACCACTGCCGGTCGCCGTCGTAAACCTCAGCAAGAATGCCGGGAAGGCCGCCGTGAGTCACGGCTTGCTGAAGTAAGCGCTGAATCGCCTCGTAGCCCGCGGCCCCTGAGGCCGGCGCGGACTCAGATTTCGCGCCCCCTGTTTTGACCGGTTCGGCGCCTGGTCGGCCGCTGTCTATATGAGCGGTGTGTCGATGCATGTAATCCTCCTTGTCGTGTGTGACCCGTAAGTGACCGTCGGCCCATCTCCACAGCGTGATTCACTGACACACCGGCTCTCACCAGGGGCTTAGCGCCCAGCGCAGCGAGCGGTCCATCGTGCACGCCTACAGGACCTACTGCGCATCCCGGCAAGGGCACGGCCGCGGGGTGAACTGGCCGTGTCAGGTTGTTTCCAGTGGTCACTGATCCTGGCTGTTGAGCGTCTGCCGTACGCGGTCCGCCAGCTCGGCCTGATCGATACCTGCCAAGGCGAGAGCACGGGGCACGGTGCCGACTTGAGCCTGCAGGATCCCGAGCAGCAAATGCGCTGGCCGCAGGTCCTTCTTGTGGGCGGAGGCGAAGCTCCGATCCAGTGCGAGTCTGACGGATGCACCCATCTTGGGCTGCTGGGAAGCGTGGCTCGGCCTGGGAAGGTCATAGGCGGCCGGAGAAACTCCAACCATGTTCAGGCTGTGCTCGAACTCTCGATCCAGTGCATCGCGGACAGCAGCGTGATCGAGCCCTGCCGAGGCCAGGACCTGTTGTGCGGTAGTTCCCTGATCGGCGGCGAGCGACAGCAGGAGATGGTGCGCGTCGATCGTCGCTGACCCGTCCTCGTGGGCTTCGTGCATCGCCCGCACGATGACTGCGTGCAGGTACTTGTCAAACGCGCTCATCGCCGCGCCTCCTCAGCTTGACTCCGGCGGCGATGAGCCGCTTGGCGTGCTTCTTGTGGACGGCTTGGCGGGTGACACCGAGCGCCTCGGAGACCTGCGGCCAACTCCAGCCCGCTCGCATGGCCTGCTCGACAGCAGCGACCTCCAGTTGATCGGCAAGGCGTCGCAGCGCCACGACAGCCGCCAGGGCGTCAGCGGGCTCTTGAGGAAGGGAATTCTTGCCGACGGACATGCAAGCAACTGTAGTTGACTAATAGAGATAGTCAACCCACGTTGCTAATAGCTGGGACAGGGGGCGGTGATCTATCGGAGGCTCGTGATCACGCGCCGCTCTGTCGCCAAACGAACGAATGACGACAGGCGCGGCGGGCGTCCAATGAACCCAGGCTTTCGGGGGTCCGACGGCGGCGCAGATCCAATCAGATCCGATGACGGCTGCTGACAGGGTTTGCTGACAGCTAGGGTCGAATGCGAGCACTGACGCGGGGAGTGGCATGGCCAACCTGGTCTACAAGCGGGTGTCGACCGACCAGCAGTCGACCGACCGTCAGAACCTCGTTCTGGACGAGGCCGGGATCGAGGACCCGGTCGCCTTCGAGGAAGCCGCGGGCACCTCCAGTCGCCTCCACCCGCTTCAGCGCCCGAAGTTCGCCGAGCTGCTCGTGTACGCGCGGCCGGGCGACACCGTCCACATCTCCGAGATGTTCCGCCTGGTGCGCGGCACCGGGCACATCCTCGACGTGCTCGACGTCCTGCACCGCGACCGGCTCGCCCTGCGAATCCACGACGGCGCGTTCTCCGCGATGGACCTCACCGCCCGCCACCCGCGCACCGGCGAGCTGCTGTCCACGGTGAAGTTCATGGTGCAGACCCTCGCCGCCGCCGGCGAACTCCAACGCGACCTCCAGCGGGAGCTGACGTACGACGGACTGAGGGCGGCCGAGGCCAAGGGCAACAAGGGCGGGCGCCGCCCCGCCGTCCCGACCGCGAAGACCGACGCTGTGCGCACCGCGTACCTGGAAGGCCGGTCCATCGCGGCCCTCGCCCGCGACTACGACGTCAGCCGCGGCGCTATCCGAACCGCCGTCGCCGACCTCCTGCCCGAGCACACGGCCGCCGACCCGGGCACCCCGGCCCCTGAACTGCCTGTCGTCCTCGACATGCCGGGCAAGGTCGCCGACTTCCTCCGCGCCGCCGAACTGGAGCCCGCCGAGCGCGCCACGCTCGACCAGGGCGTGACCGTTCGGCGCGGCCAGGGCTACACCCTGCGCATCAAGGCCGTGCCCGCGATCCACCGCCGACTCCTCGGCCTCTGCCAAGCCCTCGACGGCACCGCGGCGGTTCCGGCACAACGCAAGGCCCGCCGCGAGTACGAGAACCGCGTCAACCTGTATGCCCCCGCTGCGGACCTCGGAAATCAGTCACGCTCCGCTACATGACGGGTAACGGCAGCTTCACGAGTACAGGGCCGTCAGCCGTCGTCGTGCGCAGGCCGGTGCCGGCCCTCCGCGGCGCTGCGCCGACACCAGCAGCCAGGCGACCATCAACTTGACGTGCTTCTTCCGTGCGCTCCTGCAGGCGCAGGTGGCGCGGGCGCATGCGCGGAGGCAGGGGTTGCCGTTCGGGCCGGCTTGGAACGCCAAGCGCATGCGGCGCTCGGTCCGGCCTGGTGCGACATCGTGGAGCGGGCCGCTGGCGACCCGTCGGGCAGCAGCTTCGGGGCTGGGCACCTGCGGGGCTTCGAAGGCGTGTGCGAGCTATACGTCGGTGATCCGGGGCGGGCGCACGACCGGTTCGAGGCGTCGGCGTCGGAGCTGGTCGCACCTCGGGAGCGGGTGCAACGGGCGATCGTGACGACGGACCAGGCGCTGGCCCGTATCCGGATGGGTGACCCTCGGTCGGCCGCTGATCTCCTGCACGGGTGCGTTCTTGCCGTGACTACGACCGGCGGCCGTGTCCCGGCCATCCGCCTCCGCAGGGCACGGACGGAGCTCCGCCCGTGGCGGTGGGAGGCCTTCGTCGCCGACCTGGACGATCACCTCATGGACGTGCTGGGCACCTGAACCCTTGAAACATGACACCACCCGCCGAGGGGCTGACTGCCTGTAGACGCGTGTCCCTCGCTCTTCGGGGGCGCGCCCGTAGGACCGTCACCGGCGGTGCGCCGCCCGCGGCAGCAGGAGTCAGGCGAAGGTTCGGCGCAGATGCGCCGTCAGGCGTTCCGGCACGGCCGGGTGGAAGCGTCCGGAGAGGTAGCCGTCCGGGCGGATCAGGAGGGCCTCGCCGTCACGCGGCGCATAGGCGTCGCGGAACTCGCCCGCCGCGTCGCGCACCCGCGGCGGGCGCAGGCCGACCGGGCGGGCGTCCTGCGGCACTTCTGCGGCGGTGACCAGATAGGCGTCGAGCAGGCCGTGGGCAGCGCGATGCGCCGCGGCGGCGCAGGCCTCGAGCCGGGCGGCGCCGTCGCCCGAGGCGTGCTCCGAGTCCGCGAACAGCAGCAGCACGTGCCGCGGGGTGCGCAGCAGGTCGAACAGCCGTCGCGGGTAGGAGGCGAGGTCGCTCAGCAGGCCGCGGCAGTCCGGTGCCCGGTCGCCGGGGGCAGGACCGGCCGCGGGTGTGCCGTCCGCCGCCTGCTGCTGGACCAACGGGCTGTCCGGGTAGGCGACCAGCAGTTGGGCCTGGCGCCGCAGCAGCATCTCGGCATCGGCCCCGTCGCTGCTGAGGCCGGTGCCGGCATGGCGGACGGTACGGGCATGGTGGACGGTGCGGCCGACCACCTCCTGCGCGACCGGGTGGCGTTCGGCGTGATAGCTCTCCAGCACGTCGTCCGTGGCCAGACCGCGGACGGTCAGGGCCAGCTTCCAGGCGAGGTTGTAGGCGTCCTGCACGCCGGTGTTCAGGCCCTGCCCGCCGATAGGCGGGTGGATGTGCGCGGCGTCCCCGGCGACGAAGAGGCGGCCGTTGCGGTAGCGGTCCACCATGCGGTGGCTGGTCCGGAAGGCGGACGACCAGCGCAGCGTGGAGGCGGTCGTCGGCTCCGGGGACAGCCGGTCGAGCACGGCCTGGATCTGGCCGAGGTCCGGTCCGTGGCCATCCCCCAGGCCGAGGCCGATCGCGTCCGACGCGCTTGAGCCGTCTTCGCCCCCCGCGTGGGAGCCGGGGCGCAGCATCGACAGCCAGTACCGCCGAACGCCCGGCATCGGAATGCAGACGAGCATGTCGTCCATCGCACCGTTCGCGTCCCGGTTCACGGCCCGCATGCTGTAGCCGGCGGGCAGTTCCCAGTCGACCTCGACGTCGCCGATCATGTACTGCTCGGGGAAGGCGTCGCCCTCGAAGGCCAGCCCGGCAGCCTTGCGGACCAGGCTGTGCGCGCCGTCGCAACCCACGACGTAGCGGGCGTGCAGACGCTCGATCCGGCCGTCCGCGTGCGCGAGGACGGCCTCGACCTCGTCCGGGCGCATCTCCACCGAGCGGAGCTCGGTCGCCCGCTCCACCTCCGTGCCGAAGCGGGCAAGATGCTCGGTGAGCAGCCGCTCGGTCGCGGACTGGGGCAGCGTGGCGAAGGGGTAGGGGATCTCGGGCGACAGAGTCAGCTCGACCCGGGGGCTCGGCTTGCCGTCGATGAAGACCAGCTGGCCCAGGTGCGGCACCGCGTGGTCCAGCGCCCCGCGGACCAGGCCCATGGTGTCCCACACCTCCAGCGTGCGGGGCAGGACGCCGATGGCCTTGGCATAGGGTTTCGGGACGGCCAACCGGTCGACGATGCGGCAGTCCACGCCGTGTCGCCGCAGCTCGGCCGCCGCCGTCAGGCCCACCGGGCCCGCGCCCACTACGAGTACGTCGACATCGGCCATGATCAGGCTCCCTCGTCGTCCGGCTTGCTTTCCGAGCCGTGTGCTGCACCAGGTTGCGCCGACCCGAAAAGGTTGAGGTTCCCCAGCAGTGCGGACCCGGAGGAATCAAAACCCTTTCTTTGCCAATAGCTTACCGAGCCACATGAGACGACATCTTGAACCGTGTCCTATGCGGGGTCGGCCCGTTGGCCTGTGCATGGGGCGGGGTACGTGGAGTTGGATTGTTCCGGACGGGCTGTGGGAGATCGCCGAGCCGCTGATCCCGCCGTCGAAGGTGCGGCCGCAGGGCGGCGGAACGCAGGACACGCCTGACGAGACGCTGTTCGCCGCGATCATCTACGTCCTGGTCAGCGCCTGCGCCAGGCGGGCACTGCCGCCTGGCTTCGGGACATCGAAATCCACGGCCCACCGCAGGTTCCTGATCTGGTCAAGAGCCGGTGTCTGGGGCCGGCTCCACGAGGAGATCCTGCACCGCCTGGATGATGCCGACGTGCTCGACCTCTCCCGGGCAGTCCTCGACTCCGCGCACGTGAGGGCTAAAAAAGGGCGAACTCACAGGTCCGAGGACGCCGCCGTCCTTGAGCTGGTAGGTGGTGGTGCGGTCCTCGACCGGCGCGGCCGGCGCGGCAATGAACGCGGGGGTGACGATGCCGCCGCACGGCTTGAACGTGGCGGGGGCGGAAGTGGAGGTACGCACGATGATCTCCTCGAAGCAGAGCAGGTTTCGTGGGGCCCCGTCCGGCGGGCATGGATACACAGGCCGGGGTCGTCCTGCGTCCCCTCGATGCGGCGCAGCGTGTCATCCGTCAGGCCGTCGAAGCGGGCGGCGTATCCGGCGGTCGCGGTCACGTAACTCCTCGACCGGGCCGACCACGGAGGCCGGCGCGGCGGGGACGTACTCAGCGGTCCGCTTGTACGAGAGGAACGCCTTGTCGAGCACGGGGGCCTCGGTGAGGAGGAAGCCGTTCACAAGGGGCTGCCGTACTGGTCGGCGAAGTCCTGGTCGATGCCGCGGCCGGTCAGGTAGCGGCGGGCGAGGACCAGGCCGGCGGAGGTGGTGGTGCTGAGGACCGCCGTGTCGACGTCCGCAGCTGCGGCGATACGACGGTGGCGGGAGGCGGGAGCATGACGGGCTCCTGGTTGAGTCAGGTCGTTCCGTACGTGGCCGCGCGATTCAGGGACTCCGGGACAAGGACGGAGATTCTTCGCCAGGAGCTGGCCGACGCGATCCGGCAGGCGGCTCTGGACGGCCTGCTGCGGAAGGACATGTGCGAGGTCACCGGGTATACCCGTCAGCAGGTCCGACGGTTCACGAACGCCGGCCCTGGTGAGCTGGCGGCCGAGTGAATCCGTAGCTCGCGGCGTCTCGCATGCGTCTCGCGCACTGCACGCACGAAGAAGCCCAGCCCCCTCGGGAGCTGGGCTTTTCTGGTGTCGCACGGACTCTGTGGCCATCAGGAACGGGGCATAGGCTGGGGAGCATGGCCTACGAGATTCCGGTGACGCAAGCCCGAGCTGAGCTCGCCGAACTGATCAACCGTGTCGTCTACGGCGGTGAGCGAGTGGTGGTGACGCGGCACGGCAAGCCGCTCGTGGCGTTCGTATCGGCCGCTGACCTGGAGCGACTTGAGGACGAGGAGGCGGCGGAGCAGGAGCAGGAGCAGGTGATCAGCTCGGTCTCCTCGATCAGCTCCTTGTCGTCCGCTCCCGGCGAACGCCATCGCTTCGGTATCGCCGCGGAACACCGGGGGCAGCAGGGTCCGGGGGACTGATACGGAAATGCCGTGCACCCCCGCCCGTGGAGGGCGGCGGGGCACGGCTCTTCCGTGCGGTGTCTCAGCCGGTCAGTGCGGGGTGACGCTCGGGTGCGGCGGCGGAGTCCGCCTTCCTGGGCTTGCGCCGGCCGCCGATGAACACCGCGGTCAGTCCCAGCACGGTCCACAGGGTGAGGGTCAGGAGCGCTCGGCCCGCCGCGTTGCCGTCGAAGAACGCGACGGACCGCAGCAGCGATCCGCCCGCGCCCGGCGGCAGCCACTGGCCGATCGTGCCGACCGGCCGGGGGAGCAGTTCGGGAGCGCTGGTGACGCCCGAGAAGGGGTTGCCCACCAGCACCATCAGCAGCGACCCCAGCCCGACGCCCGCTGTTCCGATCAGCGCGGCGAGCCCGGCCACCGTGGCGCCGATCGCGAGCACGGTGAGTCCGAACGCGCCCGCCTCGCTCCACCAGTCGCCGGTCAGGACCCCGAGCCAGCTGTCCGTGAGCGCGGCGGACACCATCCCCACGAGGGCGGCGACCCCGAGCAGGGCCGCGGCCGCCCGGCCGCCGCGCAGGCCCAGCATGGTCACCGCGGCTCCGGCGGCCACGCCCGCGATGGCCAGGGGCAGGATGCTCGCGCCGAGGACGCTGCCGCGCGGATCCGTGGCCGGCGCCGCCACCACGTCCGTGACCGGGACCGCGGCGCCGTCCGGGGCCTGGGCGGTGACCGCGTCGTGCAGCAGCTGGGCGACCACCGGGCTCGCCGCGGACGCGGTCAGCAGCGTGGGGCCTTTCGCGGTGACCGCCACCGCGCCGTATACGGACCGGTGCTCGATCGCGGTGCGGGCGGCGGCCTCGGAGTCGTACCGGTGGATCTCGAAGGCGCCGTCACGCTCTTCGAGCCGTCCCTGGAGCTGGTCGGCGGCCGGACCGGAGCCGACGACGCCGACGGGCAGCTCGCGCGGGGCCATCCGGGCGGCGGGCCAGGCGAAGGCCCAGAGGGCGAGGGCCACCACGGCGGGGACCAGAAGGACGACCGCCACCAGGCGGCGGTCGGGGGCAGTGGGCATGGCGGAGGCCTCGATTCAAAGAGAATGATCGTTCGTTTTAGATAAGGCCTCACTGTCCCGTCATGGCTGGGACTTGTCAAGAAGGAACGTTCGTTTTAGATTGAGGGCATGGCCCGTGTATCCCAGGAACACCTCGATGCCCGCCGCCGGCAGATCCTCGACGGCGCCGCGCGCTGCTTCGCCCGCGACGGGTTCCACGGCACCTCGATGCAGGACGTGCTGAAGGAGGTCGGACTGTCGGCAGGTGCGGTGTACCGCTACTTCAGCGGCAAGGAGGATCTGATCGCGGCCATCGCCGGGGAGGCGGTCGCCGGCGTCCGGCAGGCGTTCGAACGGGCCGCCCAGGTCAGCCCGCCGCCCACGCCCGATGTTCTGATCGGCCGCGTGGTGCGCACCCTGTTCGCCGAAGGTGTGGACGGGGGGCGCGGGCTGGACCGGCGCGCGTACGCCGGGCTGATCGTGCAGGTGTGGTCCGAGTCCCTGCGCAGCGACCGGCTGGCGGCCACCCTCGTCGAGGCGTACGAGGGGCTGCGGGCGTCATGGTCCGAGCTGGTCAGGGCGTACCGGGAGCAGGGCGTGCTCGCCGTCGATGTGCCGGACGAGCGGGTCGCCCGCACGCTGATCGCCGCCGCCCAGGGATTCATCGTCCAGATGGCCATGTTCGGTGACCCCGGGCCCGAGACCATGGAGGACGGTCTGCGGGGGCTCATGGCCATGGATGTGCAAAAGATCAGTTAACGCGCCGGAAAAACTTCGGCTCTAACGTGCAATACCTCGCCGCGCGGCACCGGTTCGGCATTCAACAGTCTGTTGAGGGCGGCTAGTGTCGCGCTGCGCCCAGGGCCGGTACTGGGCGGACGACTGTGAGGTGGACACGTGCAACTGACCCCGCACGAGCAGGAACGTCTGCTCATTCACGTAGCCGCGGATGTGGCGGAGAAGCGCCGCGCCCGCGGACTGCGGCTCAATCACCCCGAGGCGGTGGCCCTCATCACCTCCCATCTGATGGAGGGTGCCCGCGACGGCCGTACGGTCACGGAGCTGATGGCATCCGGGCGCAAGGTGCTCAGCCGCGACGACGTCATGGACGGCATAGCCGAGATGATCCATGACGTACAGGTCGAGGCGACCTTCCCGGACGGCACCAAGCTCGTCACCGTCCACGATCCGATCGTCTGACGGGCCGCCGATGATTCCGGGCGAGATCCTGTACGCGGACGGACCGGTGCCGCTCAACGCGGGCCGGACCGTCACCCGCCTCACCGTGCTCAACGCGGCCGACCGGCCTGTCCAGGTCGGCTCGCACTACCACTTCGCCGAGGCCAACCCCGGCCTGGAGTTCGACCGTACGGCAGCCCGCGGGCTGCGACTGAACATCGCCGCCGGCACGGCCGTCCGCTTCGAGCCCGGCATACCCGTCGACATCGAACTCGTCCCCCTGGCCGGACGGCGGATCGTCCCGGGCCTGCGCGGCGAGACCGGAGGTGCTCTCGATGGCTGAACTCCATCGCGCCGTGTACGCGGACCTGTTCGGTCCCACCACCGGCGACCGGATCCGTCTCGCCGACACCGATCTGCTCGTGGAGATCGAGGAGGACCGCTGCGGCGGCCCCGGACTCGCGGGCGACGAGGCGGTGTTCGGCGGCGGCAAGGTGATCCGCGAGTCCATGGGCCAGGCGCGCACCACCCGCGCCGAAGGCGCCCCCGACACGGTCGTCACCGGCGCCGTCATCATCGACCACTGGGGCATCGTCAAGGCGGACATCGGCATCCGCGACGGCCGGATCACCGGGATCGGCAAGGCCGGCAACCCGGACACCATGGACGGCGTCCATCCGGAGCTGGTCATCGGTCCGGAGACCGAAATCATCGCGGGCAACGGGAAGTTCATCACCGCGGGCGCCATCGACGCGCATGTGCACTTCATCTCGCCGACCCTCATGGACCAGGCGCTCTCCTCAGGCATCACCACGCTCGTCGGCGGCGGTACCGGTCCGGCCGAGGGCACCAAGGCCACCACCATCACCCCGGGCCCCTGGCACCTCGCCCGGATGTTCGCGGCACTGGAGGCGTACCCCGTCAACATCGGTCTGCTCGGCAAGGGCAACACGATGTCCCGCGAGGCCATGCACTCCCAACTGCGGGCAGGGGCGCTCGGGTTCAAGATCCACGAGGACTGGGGGGCGACACCCGCCGTCATCGACGCCTGCCTCGGCGTCTGCGAGGAGACCGGTGCCCAGCTGGCCATCCACACGGACACGCTCAACGAGGCCGGGTTCGTCGCCGACACCCTGGCCGCCATCGCCGGGCGCTCCATCCACGCGTACCACACCGAGGGGGCGGGAGGCGGGCACGCGCCCGACATCATCAGTGTCGTCTCGGAGCCGTACGTCCTGCCCAGTTCCACCAACCCCACCCGGCCGCACACCGTCAACACCATCGAGGAACACCTCGACATGCTGATGGTCTGTCATCACCTCAACCCCGCCGTGCCGGAGGACCTGGCCTTCGCCGAATCACGGATCCGGCCCTCCACCATCGCGGCGGAGGACATCCTCCATGACCTGGGCGCCATCTCGATCATCTCGTCCGACTCCCAGGCGATGGGCCGCATCGGGGAGGTCGTCCTGCGCACCTGGCAGACCGCGCACGTGATGAAGAGGCGTCGCGGCGCGCTGCCGGGCGACGGGCGTGCGGACAACCGCCGAGTCCGTCGCTATGTCGCCAAATACACCATCAACCCCGCGGTGGCCCAAGGCCTCGACCAGGAGATCGGCTCGGTCGAGATCGGCAAGCTCGCCGATCTGGTGCTGTGGGAACCGGCGTTCTTCGGAGTGAAACCGCAGACCGTCATCAAGGGCGGCCAGATCGCGTACGCGCAGATGGGCGACGCCAACGCCTCCATACCCACCCCGCAGCCCGTCCTGCCCCGGCCCATGTTCGGCGCCGTCGGCCGGGCCCCGGCCGCCAACTCGTTCAACTTCGTGGCAGCGGCGGCGATCGAGGACGGGCTGCCGGAGCGGCTCGCACTCGGGAAGCGGTTCGTCCCGATCACGAGTACCCGGGGGGTCGGCAAGGCCGACATGCGGGAGAACGACGCGCTGCCACGGGTCGACGTCGACCCCGACAGCTTCGCCGTGACCATCGACGGCGAACCGGTCGAACCGGCACCTGCTGCCGAACTCCCCATGGCACAGCGCTACTTCCTCTTCTGAGAACGGTCCCCTGATGAGCCGTGCAGCCCTGCTCGTCCTGGCCGACGGCCGGTTCCCCGCCGGCGGCCATGCCCACTCCGGTGGTGCGGAACCGGCCGTCGGGGCAGGACGCGTCCGCAACGCCGAGGACCTCGCCGACTTCTGCCGGGGCCGCCTCCACACCACCGGGCTCACCGCCGCGGCGCTCGCCGCAGCGGCTGCCCACGGGCACGACCCGCTCGCCCTCGACGAGGCCGCCGACGCCCGCACCCCCTCGCCCGCGCTGCGTGCGGTGGCGCGCAGGCTCGGCCGCCAGCTGATGCGGGCGGCCCGCGCGACCTGGCCCAGCGGCGAACTCGACGCGCTCGCGCAGGCCCGTCCGCGAGGCGTCCACCAGCCCGTCGTGCTGGGTCTCACCGCCCGCGCGGCAGGGCTCGGGCCGCAGGATGCCGCGCACTGCGCCGCGTACGAAGCGGTGAGCGGGCCGGCCACGGCGGTGGTCCGACTGCTCTCCCTCAACCCGTTCGACGCCACCGCCGTCCTTGCCCGGCTCGCTCCCGAACTCGACCACGTCGCCGAACTGGCTGCCGCCGCAGCCCGCGGAAGCATCGACGAACTGCCCGCCGCGTCGGCCCCGTTGCTCGACATCACCGCCGAGGCCCACGCCGGATGGCCGGTCCGGCTGTTCGCCTCGTAGCCCCGCTCGCAGAAGAACTCGTTGACCCGAAACAGCACAGGAGCCGCACCATGCACCTCGACCACTCCCATCCCGGCCCGGCCGCTGTCGGCGCCGACGCCGCACGCCCCGACGGCACCCGGCGGGCCCTGCGCATCGGGCTCGGCGGACCGGTCGGCTCCGGCAAGACCGCGACCGTGGCCGCGCTCTGCCGCACCCTGCGCGACCAGCTGTCCCTCGCGGTCGTCACCAACGACATCTACACCCGCGAGGACGCGGCGTTCCTGCTGCGCAACGCGGTACTGCCGCCCGAGCGGATCCAGGCCGTCGAGACCGGCGCCTGCCCGCACACCGCCATCCGCGACGACATATCCGCCAACCTCGAAGCCGTCGAGGACCTGGAGGACGCGGTGGGGCCGCTCGACCTCATCCTCGTCGAGTCCGGCGGCGACAACCTCACGGCCACCTTCTCCAAGGGGCTCGTCGACGCCCAGATCTTCATCATCGACGTGGCGGGGGGCGACGACATCCCGCGCAAGGGCGGGCCCGGTGTCACCACCTCCGACCTGCTCGTGATCAACAAGACGGACCTGGCTCCCTACGTCGGCTCCGACCTCGGCCGGATGGCCCGCGACGCCGCACAACAGCGGGGCGAACTGCCCGTCCTGTTCACCTCGCTCACCTCCGGCGAAGGCGTCGGACCCGTCGCCGACTGGGTGCGGGGGCAGCTCGCCTCCTGGACCGCATGAGCGTCCGGGCCACCGCCCGCGTCACCGCCGTACGCGACAGCCGCGGCGCGACCTCGCTCCCCGTCCTGGAGAGCGAGGGGCCGCTCGCCCTGCGACGGACCAGGGCCGTGTCACCCGGCTCGGCCCGCGTCACCGTGGTCGGCGCGATGAGCGCGCCGCTCGGCGGTGACCGGCTCGCCATCGAGGTGCGCGCCGATCCGGGCGCCCGGCTCGCCGTCGACTCGGCCGCGGCCACACTCGCCCTCCCCGGCCCCGGGCCGGGGACCGGACCCGCCCGCTACGAGGTGCGGCTGAGCGCGGGGGAGGGGGCCGAGCTCAGCTGGCTGCCGGAACAGCTCATCTCCGCGCACGGCAGCGAACTGATCACGCGGACCACCGCCGAACTCGCGCCCACCGCAAGGCTGGTGCTGCGCGAGGAGCAGATCCTCGGCCGCCACGGAGAGAGCCCCGGCACCCTCCTCAGCAGGCTCACCGTCCGCCGCGCCGGGCGCCCGCTCCTCGACCAGCAGGTGGCCTACGGGCCCGGGGCCCCCGGCGGCTGGGACGGCCCGGCCGTGCTCGGCGGCCACCGCGCCGTCGGGCAACTGCTCTTCGTGGAGCCGTCGTTCGACGACCGGAGCCCGGAAGGCAGGCTGCTGGGACCGACCGCCGTGCTCACCCGCCTCGCCGGCCCCGCCGTGCTGGTCACCGCGGTGGCCGCCGACGCGAGGGAGCTGCGGGCCGTGCTGGACCGTGCGCACGGCGAGCTGACGGCCGCCGCGGCCGGCTGAACACCGCTGAGCGCGACCACCCTTCTGGCGCGCCACGACGACGCGACACGACGGGCGGCCCGGCAGCGCTCCACGGACCGTGAGC
>NZ_JAFMPZ010000115.1 GCF_017353455.1 Streptomyces laculatispora | reverse complement strand
GGTCTCCAGCCGGAGCGGACGGACGTACGCCCCGCTTCGCACCGGCTGGAGACCTCGGCCGACGGTCAGCGCTGGGAGCCGTACCGGGCGGGCTCGGTGGCCCGCGAGGTGCGGGTGACGGTCCGCTCGGCGGATGCGGACGAGTTCACGGGCGTACGGGAGTTGAGGGTCACCCAGCCGGAGACGATCCGGGCGCCCCACCGGGGCCGGGGTGGCATCCGGCCCCGGTGGGGCACTCCCCGGCCACCGGCGTACGGTCCACGGCCGGGCGCCGGTCTGCCGGCCGGCCCCGATCCGTACGCCCGGCCGACCGGCGGGCTGCAGGCCGGCCGAGGAGGATTCCGCCCAGCACCAGGACGAGCCCGCACATCTGCCTGAGGGTGAACGGCTCCCCGGCGATCAGGGTGCCGAGCAGCACTCCGGTCACCGGGTTGAGCAGTCCGACCAGACCGACGGTCGCGGCGGGCAGATGGCGCAGCCCCGTGAACCAGGCGGCGAACGCGACCGCGGTAGCCACCACGGAGACGTAGCCGAACCCGAGGACGGCAGGCCCGTCGAGTGCGGGCGGCGCGCCCTCCACCACGACAGCGAGGGGCAGCAGCAGAAGGCCACCGGCGATCAACTGCCAGGAGGTCGAGGCGAGGACGTCGGCACCGGCACCCCAGCGCTTGGCGAGGACGTAGCCGAGGGACGACATCAGCATGGCGGCGACGGAGGCCAGCACCCCCCGGGCGTCGACGGAGACCGAACCGGTCAGCAGCATGAGGCACACCCCGGCGATGCCCGCGGCGGCACCCAGCAGGGGCAGCAGACCCGGCCGTTCCGCGACCAGTGCCCAGGCGATCAGCATCATGGCCACCGGCGAGGCCGCCATGACCGTCGAGGCGGTGCTGGTCGGGAGCAGTTGCGCGGCAACGTACACGAGAGCGAAGAACCCGCCCATGTTGAGGACGCCGAGAACCGCCGCCTTCCACCACCATGAGCCGCGGGGTCGTTCCCGCCGGACGGCCAGGAGCAGCAGTCCGGCGGGCAGGGCCCTGATCGCGGCCCCGTACAGCGGGGTGTCTGCGGGCAGACAGGCGTGGGTGACGTAGTAGTTCGTGCCCCAGGCCACCGGTGCGATCGCCGTGATCAGCACCCACCGCAATGTAGCTTCCATGGAAACTATTATGCCTTCCACGGAAGCTATAGTGAAGCCATGCCGGATTCCGCCACCCCTGCCACCTCTCCCGCCTCTCCCGCCTCTGCCAGCTCTCCCGCCGATCCCGTCCCTGCCCCTTCTCGGCCCCTGGACCACGTCGCGTGCATCCAGGCCGAGTGGTCCCGCGAACGCCCGGACCTCGACGTGAGCCCCCAGGGCGTGATCGGACGGCTGCACCGGCTCGGCGGGCTGCTCACGGAGGAGCTCTGCGTGGTGTACCGGCGATTCGGTCTGAGCGAGGGCGAGTTCGACGTACTGGCCGCCCTGCGGCGGGCCGGGGAGCCGTTCGAGCGGGCCCCCGGGGAGCTGGCGGTGCACACCATGGTCACCACGGGCGCGATGACCAAGCGCATCGACCGCCTGGAACGCGACGGCCTGGTCACCCGCCGCCGCGCGGCCGGGGACGGCCGGGGCCGGGTGGTCGCCCTCACCCAGGCCGGGCGGGAGCTGATCGACCAGGCGTTCACGGAGCACATGCGCAACGAACGCCGCCTCCTGGACGCCCTGACCCGGGACGAGGCGGCGGCCCTGGAGCCGCTCCTGACCGCCTGGCTGGCCCGGGTGGAACCGCCGCAGGAGGGCTGAACCCACCCCCATCGGCAGCACCGCTCGCGACGCCGGGCGGATGCCGCGACCGACGCCGCGGCCGCGGAGGCCGCACCCGGCCGGCCCGCGCGGTCACACCGGAGGCCGTGTCTCCAGGATCGTCGCGGTCCCGCCCGCCTCGGCACACTCGTACAGCGTGATCCGGTCCCCGGGGACCAGGCGGCCCCACCTGCCCGGGTCCAGGGGCAGGAGCCGTACGGGGGCCCGGCCACCGGGCGGGAGCCCAGGGGCGAACTCGACCCACACCCGGGCGATGTCCAGTTCGGGTTCCCCGTCGTGTCTCCGGTTGCCGATGTCCCACATCGGTCGCAGTACCCCGGCGCCCGGAACCGGCGTACGCCGGAACGTCTGGCCCGCCGGGCGGAGGACGAGATCGGCCCGGATCACGCCCTGGCGCGTCTCGGCATCCCGCCACCAGCACCACTCGCGGCTCCGTTCGAACCCCAGCATCTGCGCCGACCGCCCCAGCCGCTCCCAGAAACCCGTCGGCGCGGTCCACCCGTCGCCCAGCTCCTGCAACAGGTCAAGCGCCACTTCCCACTCGTCGTGCACGAGGTGGTCCCAGACGTCGGAGGCCGTGAGGTCGTTGCCGGTGGCCACGTTCTCGGGCACGAGCAGCGCGGCGGCCTCAAGGATCTCAACAACGTCCATGCGGCGAGTATGGGGCAACGGATGGTCGCGGCACCCGGGCGGGACGGGACGTCGGTGTCGGCGAACTGCCCGGCCGACGCCACATCCGGCCACCTGAGGAGGACGAGCCCTCGCCCCCGACCCGGCTCGGTGTCGCCCGTAGGCGCGGGCCCTTGGACGCGGCTGCCGATCCGTCTGCCGATATCCACCTCCGGTGGCAGTATGAGCACCCGGACTGGGCGCTCGAACCAGGGGACACATTGCGTGAGTTGGTCTATCTGTCGGACGGCAAGCTGCGCCAGTTCCTGCCGACCCGCCGTGCGCCCCGGACCGGAACCCTGCGGCTGAGTACGCCGGTCGGCGGGATCGACATCGACTCGCCGGCCCCCGACGGGGAACAGAGCCGGTTGCGCCATCTGGACCGGGTGGACAGACATCTGAACCAGTCGGCCCGGTGGTACTCGGAGCCCGGTCTACGGCCGGGGCAATGGGTCCAGTTCGAAGCACCGCTGCGCTGCATCACCCTGAACGGGGCGTACCGGGACCTCGTGCTGTTCAGCGATGCCGCCCCTGGCGAGGACCCTGACTACGAGCGCGAGGCCGACTGCCGACTCCTCATGCACGGGTCGGCCCACCACCTGCTCGGGCTGTCCCCCGTGCCGGTCGACGGACCGCCCCTGGAGAGCCACGACGGCGGATCGAGCGCCGGATCGACGTTCCTCACCCGTGCCGGCCTCGCTGTGGAGGCCCTGGACGCTGTGCCTCTCCCGCCATCCGATCCCTCGGCCCCGGTGGAACCCACCGGGGCCGACGCCCCGCAGTCCGGCCTTCAGTCCCTGCTCGCGGCCATTGACCGCACTCCCGCGCTCAGGGGAACGGCCGTATGGATGCGCGGTCTGGCCCGCGTCACGGTCACCGTCGACACCGCATCCGGCCGGCGCTGTCTCGTGGCCAGCCCGCTGACCGTGGAAGTCGCGCACGACCTGCCGTCGACGACCTGACTTGCCGGGAGCGGCCCGGCGACCCGACGGCACCCTGCGCCGTACCTGCGTACACATGGGTGAATCCCGGCCCGGCCGGGAATAGCGGGCGCGGGTCGCTGTTGCTCACAGCATGACTTCTGAGACGCGTGAGGCATTCGGACGGGTCGGGATCTGGAGCAGCGCCCTGCACGGGTCGCGGGCGGACGAAGCGGGAAGGAGAGCGATCGCGGAAGCCGTCGCCGAGCTCGAGGATCTCGGGTACGGCACGCTGTGGATCGGCGGCAGTCCCTCGCCCGACGACGCCGCGGCGGTCGTCGCCGCCACCCGCAGGGTCACCGTGGCCACCGGCATCCTGAGTATCTGGGACCACACGGCAAAGGAGGCGGCGGATCGGATCGCGGCGATCGACGCGGGTGCGCGCGGGCGGTTCGTCCTCGGCCTGGGCGTCAGCCACGGCCCGATGGTGCCGCAGTACACGAAGCCGTACAGCGCGATGGTCGCCTACCTCGACGCGCTGGACACCGCCACCCCGCCCGTGGACTCCGGACATCGGGTGCTGGCGGCGCTCGGCCCGAAGATGCTGAAGCTGGCGGCCGACAGGGCGCTGGGCGCGCACCCCTATCTCGTCTCCGCCGAGCACACGGCGGAAGCACGTGAGGCGCTCGGCCCCGACGCGCTGCTCGCCCCGGAGCTGACCGTCGTGCTCGACACCGACCTCGACCGGGCCCGCACCACTGCGCGGAACATGCTGGGAATGTACCTCCAGCTGCCCAACTACACAGACAACCTGCTACGCCTGGGATTCACGGAGAGCGACTTCGAGGGCGGCGGCAGCGTCCGCCTCCTCGACTCCCTCTTCGCCCTGGGCGACGCCGGGCAGGTGAAGGCCCGGACCCAGCAGTACCTCGACGCCGGCGCGGACCACGTCGCCCTCCAGGTGCTCACCGCCGACGAGGGCGGCGCCGGCCTGCCGCGGGCCCAGTGGCGCGAGCTGGCCGAGGCCTTCGGCGACGCGTTGTAGCCGGGCCGGTCCGGTTGGAAGGGCCGGCAGTTGTCGCTCCCGGCCGAGCTGGCCGCCACCCTGCGGGGTGCGGCGGCGGTTGACGCGTTCACCGTGCGGGGAGCGTGGCAACCGTCACCGAGCGGGTCGCTGGATCGCGAGCGGAAAGTAACGGGCGTCCGCAGGACGGACCGAGACCGGCGCCGTCACCGTGACGCGGGTGGCCGGCGCCTCAGCGGCGGCGAACAGCCCGCGCCGGTTCACTCGCGGACCATCCGGCCTGTCCGCTGAATCAGCCCGCACCGACGTGCAGATTCCCGGTGAACCTCGCCGCGTTCTCAGCTCCCGGCCGGGGGGCCTTGCTGCGCGCCGAGGGCCGGTTCGAACGCGGCGACGCAGCGGTCGAAGTGCCCCTTCCAGGCGTCGGCGGCGACGGTTTCACCTGCGAGGTGGGTGAGGCAGATCTGCCAGCCCGCCGCGTTGCGGGCAGCGATAGCCGGGGGCGTTTCGTCGGTGAACACCAGGCGGGTGCGGCCGTCCGGTTCCGGGGTCAGGACGAAGCGGAGGGTTTCCTCTCCCCAGGTGTAGGCGAGAACGCGGGGCTCCTCCGCTTCCAGGACGCTGCCGGTGAGGGTCATGTCGGTCCCGGGGAACGGGAAGCTGATCCTGGCACCGGGCTCCCAGGCATCGGCGATGACCTCGGACGGAAACCACGCCTTGAGTTCCTCGCGGTCGGTGATCGCGCGCCAGACAGCCTCGGGAGGCTGGGCCAGAACCCGTTCGAAGCGCAGAACCGGCCGGGCACCGCCCGTGTTCAGCGTGACCTCGGTGACCTGGGCCGGGCTTGCGGGGCCGATCGGATCCGAGGGGCCTGTGGGGTCTGCAGGGTCTGTGGGGTCTGTGGGGTCTGCGGGGTTGTTCATGATGCTCCTTCCTCCAGATGCCGGTCCAGGCGGTCCAGGCTCGCGCTCCACAGCGTGCGGTAGGAGGCGAGCCACGCGTCGAGCTCGGCCAGCGGCTCCGGGCGTATCCGGTACAGCCGCCGCTGGGCGTCGACCCTGGCCTCGACCAGCCCGGCGTCGCGCAGAGTGCGCAGGTGCTTGGAGACGGCCGGCTGCGTCAGCCCGAGCTCGTCGACCAGCTCACCAACCGGCCGCTCGCCATCCTTGAGGAGATCGAGTATGCGCCGCCGATGGGGTTCGGCGAGTACTGCGATGACGTCACGTGCCGGGGTACTCACCCTTCAAATATACGACAGCGGTTATATGCCTGCATGTGCATGCAAGGCGCTTCGCGAGGAGGCTTCGCGTCACTCCTCCCTCCGGAAGCGGAACAGCGAGACTTACTATGACGACGATGACGCCGGGGTGGAACTCGGTCCACCGCAGGAAGGGGCGCGAGCCGATGAGCCTTCGTCAGTTCGAGTACGCCCTGGCCGTTGCCGAGGAGGGCTCGGTGACGGCGGCGGCGGAGCGGCTGCACGTCGCCCAACCGTCGGTGTCCCAGCAGATCCGCGGCCTGGAGCGGGAACTCGGCGTACAGCTGTTCGCCCGTACGCCGGCCGGGCTGGTGCCCACCGTGGTCGGCCGCGCGTTCCTGCGGGAGGCAGAGGTCGCGGTGAGCGCGTCTCGGCGGGCGAGGGCGACAGCGCGGGCCGGTGCCGATGAGCTGGCCGGCGAGCTGACGGTCGCGGTGCAGATGGGCTTCGGCACGCGGCAGTTGCCGGGCGCGCTGGGCGCGCTGCGTCGCCGCTTCCCGCGGCTGGAGGTCACGGTCTTCGAGGAGCCGAGCTCCGCCGAGCTGGAGCGGCTGTGCCGCCGGGGCGTGCTGGACCTCGCCCTGATGGCGGCGTGCGAGCGGAGCCCCTCCGACGCCCACCACCTCGGCGACGAGGAGTTCGTCGTGGTGCTGGGCGCCGGGCACCGACAGCTCGCCGCGGACCGGGTCGAGCTGCGCGAGCTGGAGGGTGAGCCGTGGGTGAGGTTCGACCGCGACAGCGCCCTCGACGGCGTGCTGCTGAACGTGCTGCGCGACAACGATCTGGCCCCGACCACGGCCGCCCGCGTGTCCCAGACGGCGACGGCCGTGCGCTGGGCCGCCCACGGGCTGGGGGCGACGCTCGTCCCGGCCTCGGCGGTGCCCCACGGTCACGAGCACCTCGTCCGCCCGGTGTTCCCGGTCGTGTCCCAGCCCGTCATCGCCGTGCTCCGGCAGGGCGCGGGCCCGGCGGAGACGGCCCTGCTCGAACTCCTGCGTCAGGAGACGTGGTCCGAATCCGCTCCCTTCTCACCGGTGTCCTGACGGCCGGGAAGGCGGCGGACGCCGCTGAATTCCTCTTGCTGAAACCGGCGTTCCGGAATGCCGCAGGCGTCAGCCCCTGGGGAATTCACCGCCGTCCACGATGAGATTGCTCGCCGTCAGCCAGCCCGCCCGGTCGGACAGAAGGAAAAGCACCGCGTGGGCGATGTCCTCGGGACGGCCGTCGCGCCCGAGCGGCGTGGTGTCAGCGGCGTTGGTCGGGCCGGGCGCAGCGTCCATGCGCGCGGACACCTCGGCCCACTGCTCCCGCGTCGCCTCGCCGCCGGGGGTGGCGGTTCTGCCGGGAGACACGATGTTGACCCGGATTCCGAACGGGGCCAGCTCCAGGGCCAGTCCCTGGCTGTAGGTCTCCAGCGCCGCCTTCGCCGCCACGTAGTGCAGGAACGGTCCGACCGGAGTGAGGACCGCGGCCGAGGAGATGTGCACGATCCTCCCCGAACGCCGCTCCCGCATCCCCGGTACCAGCAGCGAGTCCAGCCGCACCGACGCCAGGTAGTTCAGGTCCAGCGCGTCCTGCCACTCCTCGTCGGGGATGGCCAGGGCGCCTTCGTGAGGTCGTGCGCCACCCGCGTTGTGAACCACGATGTCCACCCCGCCGAGCACCTCTTGCGCGGTCGCGGCCAGCGCCTCTGCCCCGGCCCGTGTCCGCACGTCGGCCGCCACGAAAGTGGCCCCCTCCGGCACCGTGCCCGTCGCCGACCTGGCGGTCGTGAGCACCTCGGCGCCCGCGTCCAGGAGCTGGCGGACGACGGCCGCGCCGATTCCGCGAGAACCGCCCGTGACCAGGGCCCGCTTTCCCGCGAGTTCTCGCGTTCCCGGCCCGTTCTCGATTGTGGTCATGCCACTGGTCCTCTCGATCGCTTGTCAGTCCGCCCGACGGGAAACAATCGACGTGTACAGAGCGCGAATTCCGGAGAAATCGCGGTGCGCACCTCGTCGAGCTGTTTCACGGTACGGCCGGAAAAGAACGAGAGGCAAAGACGAAATGCCAGCAGGCGCTATAGGTAATCCCTATGGCATTCCCCCGGCAGGTCATGGCGCACGGTGGCGGGACCTCCGCGCAAGCCGGTGTGGGAGAACGCCAGCTCCTGGCCGTCGATACGCTTCCTGCGGGGACGCGCGACGGAGCCGACGGGCTCGGGCTCGCGTCGGCACGAACACCGCCGGGACCCCGCTCAGTTGCCCGAGCCGAGGCCGGACATGAAGACGGCCGGACAGCGATCGCCACGTGCCGCGCCGGGCGGCACCGCCTTCTCTCACGGCGACAGGGCCGGACTCTGCCCTCGGCGTTCCGGACGCACGGCCGAAGATCAATCTGGTGTTCAACCTGGTCACCCGCTAGGAATCTGGCCGGGCGGCGTCATCAGGTCGCCGCAGCCGGCGCACTACGGGAACCACCCCGCGGCCGCCACGTGAGACACCAAAGGGCCGACTCGCGAACGAGCCGGCCCCATCCGAACTGCATGTTTACCGGGCCACCGACCTGGTGTTGTTTCATCGACGGCGATGAGCTGCTGGTGTGGGCCGTGCATGTCGGGCATCGCTCCACCGTTTACAGCACCCGCCCCCTCCCCCACCAGGAGCCCGCGCGATCGGCCGGAATCCGCTGGAGGTGGCGCACCACTGTCCAGGCCGGCCGCACCGAGTTGTCGGTGGTGGCTGCTTTCATGGCGCCATGAGCACCGTGCACGAGACCGCCGCCCTTCTCCCCGACCCCACCCAACTCCGCGCCCATCTGCGCGCGTTGGCCGTACTGGACGCAACGATCGGCGAGGATGCGCAGTCCTGCTGCTACACCTTCGACGCCGACTGGGCCCCCGGAGAGGAGGCAGCCCTGATGGCGAACGGCTCGGGAGACGACTTCTCCGTCGTCTTCACCGCAGCCGGCGTACTCATACGCGGCTTCGACCACGAGTCGAGGATGAGCCCATACGGAACGGAGGACGAGCAGGTCTGGCCCGGCGTCATCGACGAAGTGCCCGTCGCGCTGCGCCCGATCCTGGACGAGGCCGCCTTCCACGACGAGGGAATCGACGTCCCACGTGTCACCACCTGCCTGTGGCAGGCGGCCGGCGACACGGCCTGGCGCACCGGCTCGGCCATCGCCTTCCCGCCCGGCAGCGAGGACCCGGACGGCTCCGGCTCGCTCTTCCGCCTCCTCGCCGACCGCTCGCCCGAGGCTGTCCAGGCCCATTTCGAGGACTACTACGAGCGCCCCGTCCCCCTCGACGCCGTCCGCCATGTCCTCGCCGGACATCCCCTCACCGCCGCGATCGCCGCAGCCCTCAGCCCGACCACCCTCTCGGACAACGCCATGCTCCACAGGATCGCCGCACATTCCGAGGCTGCTTCCTACCTGTCCTGCGATGGAGAGTTCGACCTCGCGCGCACCGACCCGATCGAGCGGATCGCCCTGCCCAACGGCCTTCCCGTGGAGCCGGTGGCCGGCTGCAACGCGGGCGGCACCCACTACCTCTGCGGCCCGGCCGCCCCCGGCAGCCCTCGCCCCGTCCTCTACACCGACTCCGAAGGTCGGGCCTCCCTGATCGCCGAGTCACTCGCCGAGGCCCTGACCCTCACGATCGTCCTGCCGTCGTGGCACGACGCCCTGGCCGGCTTCCGCCCCCCGGCCCTCAACTCCGACTACCTCGAAGACAACCCGGACCACCCCGCGGTCCGCGACCGCCTCCTTACCGCCCTCGGACTCCCCCCGGCCACCGAACGGGAAGTCCTCGACCGTCTCCTCGCCACCGCCGCTCGCACAGTCCCCGACGGCTTTCTCCCGCTCGTTCCCGATAAGGAGGACTCCGCCTTCGAGCCGATGCTCGAACTGCCTGCCGCCTAGGGTCTTTCGTTTGGACCCCGCGAGCCCAGCGTGATCCAAACGAGAGGCCCTAGGCGTTCTGTCCACGGAGGTTGGTGACAGCTAGTGCTTGGAGATGTTGACGGTGTTGTTGATGTCACCCGCGGAGAAGGCGATCAGGCCACCACAGGCGAGGAGGCAGAAGCCGGGGGTCGGATCGGGCGGCGTCGGAGCCGAGGTGACCTGGACGGTCGTGGTGCCGTTGGAGGCGTCGCACTCCGCGTTGCCGTTGTAAGCGGTGGTGATGGTGTGCGAGCCAGCGGTGGTGAACGTAGCGGTGTAGCCGGCCTGGCCGTTGGCGTTCACGGGCACGGTGCCGAGCAGGTCGCCGCCGTCGAAGAACGTCACGCCGAGCCCGCCGGTGGCGTCGGCGGGGCAGTCGACCGTGGCCGCCAGTTGCACCGGAGTACCTACCTCGGCGGACTGCGGAGTGGCCGTCACCGTGGTGGTCGACGGTACGGCCCAGGCGGGCGAGGCCAGCCCCAGTACGGCGGCCAGGGCTGTGGCGACGACCAGCCTTCCTCTGCGTGGTGTGATTCTCACTAGTTCGGCTCCTTGTTCTGTCGCCGGGCCTGCGGATCGCGGGCGCCGTGGAGCTTCACGCTATGGCGGTCCTTTTGCCCCGCAGGGAGGCCGCGCCCACAAGTAGCCTGGTTGGGTCAGCGGCACAGAACCGGCCGTCGGGCAGCCGAACGGGCGGGCGGCACAAGGAATGGTACGAGGTGTTTTTACGTCGGCTCCTCGCCCCGTCGTCCGGGTGTCAGATGCCGGGCGGGGCGACCCGGATGTAGGTCAGCCCGGGGCTGGTGCCGCCCGCCGTCGTGACGGTCACAGCGGTCGGACCGGCGGGTCCCGCGGGTGCGATCGCGGTGATCTGTGTGTCCGACACGACGGTGAACGAGACGGCCGTACCCCCGAAGGTGACGGCCGAGGTGGTGGCCAGGTTTGTGCCGGTGAGGGTGACCACGGTGCCTGCGGACGTCGGACCGTTCGTGGGTGCCAGTGCTGTCAGGGTGGGCGTGGCGACGTATGTGAAGGCGACGGGGTTGCTCGTGCCGCCCGGGGTGATCACCGTGATCGGTGAACTCCCGGCCCCCGGCGGGGCGGTGGCCGTGATCTGTGTCGCCGACACCACGGTGAAGGAGGCGGCGTTGGTGCTGCCGAACCGTACGGCACTGGCGTTGAGCAGATTACTCCCGGTCAGTGTGACCACCACGCCACCGGCTGTCGGGCCCTGGGCGGGGTTGGCACTGTTGAGGGCGGGAGGCGCGGCGTAGAAGAAGAAGGTGTCCGGGGCGCTGGTGCCCCCCGGTGTCGTGACGGTCACCGCTGCGGCCCCGGCACTCCCGGCGGGTGTTACGGCGGTGATCTGGGTGGCCGAGTTCACCGTGAACGAAGTCGCCGGGACCCCGGCGAAGGTGACCGTCGTGGCCCCGGTGAACCCGGTTCCCGTGAGGGTGACACTGGTGTCGCCGGACGTCGGACCGCTGCTGGGCGCCACACCCGTGACCACCGGCACCTGCGCCACCACATAGGTGAACGTCACCGAGTTGCTGTTACCGGCCGGATGGACGACGGTCACCGCCGCCGCACCCGCAGCGCGGGGCGGGCTCACAGCGATGATCTGGGTGGCCGAGTTGACGGTGAAGGAGGTCGCGTTGGTGCTGCCGAACCGT
>NZ_JAFMPZ010000114.1 GCF_017353455.1 Streptomyces laculatispora | reverse complement strand
CGACTCCATGGAGTCGTCGACGGCCAGGATGAAGCAGGCGGAGACCTGCTGCGGCTGGGGCGTGCCCACGTTGAACCAGACCGGTGAGTTGAAGCTGAAGATCTGGTGCAGGAGGGCGTACGCCAGCTCGTGCTCGAAGATGTCCGCGTCCGCCGGAGAGGCGAAGTAGTCGAAGTCCTCGCCGGCCTTCCGGTAGGTCTTCACGATCCGGTCGATGAGCTGTCGCAGACCGGTCTCGCGCTGCGGGGTGCCTACGGCCCCGCGGAAGTACTTGCTGGTGACGATGTTGACCGCGTTCACCGACCAGAAGTCGGGGAACTCGACGCCACGCTGCTCGAAGTTGATCGAGCCGTCGCGCCAGTTGGTCATGACGACGTCACGGCGCTCCCACGCCACCTCGTCGTACGGATGCACGCCGGGGGTGGTGTGAATGCGCTCGATACGCAGGCCCTGCTTGGTCGCAGTCGACTTGGTTCCCTTGTTGCGGGAACCTCGTGCCGGGCCGCTCGCCGTCTCTGTCATGCCGCCTCCCATATGTGGGCAAAAACGCCCTGAAGTGCCGAGAACTTCCCCGGGCACAGTGTGTGTCTGGTACTTCGGACGCCGCTCAGGGCATCCGGAGCAGGTCTGTGTGCCGATCGTCACCGGTCCGCGGACCGGCGACGATCGGCCTGCGCCGCTCAGTCGGCGGCGACGGCGGGAACGGGGACCTCAAGGGTCTCGCCGGTCCCGCATCCTTCTACGGGAGGCCGCTGCTCGCGGAGTTCCACGATGGCGGCCTCGAAGTCTTCGAGACTGTTGAACGCCCGGTACACGGATGCGAACCGCAGGTACGCGACCAGGTCGAGTTCCTGCAGGGGGCCGAGAATGGCCAGCCCCACGTCGTGCGTCGTCAGCTCGGCGCTGCCGGTGGCACGCACCGCCTCCTCGACCCGCTGGCCGAGTTTGGCGAGGGCGTCCTCGGTGACCGGCCGCCCCTGGCACGCCTTGCGCACCCCGGAGATGACCTTGGTGCGGCTGAAGGGCTCGGTCACGCCGCTGCGCTTCACCACCATGAGCGAGCAGGTCTCCACCGTCGTGAAACGGCGGGAGCAGTCGGGGCACTGACGGCGCCGGCGGATCGAGGTCCCGTCGTCGGTGGTGCGACTGTCGACGACCCGGCTGTCGGGGTGCCTGCAGAAGGGGCAGTGCATGGCTCCCAACCCTCCTTCACAGCACGACTGAATGGCCTCTTCAGGCCCCGCGAGGGCCTTCGAAGCAGTCTCAAGCATAGGCGATGACCGCACCCCCGAAGGACGGGGACCACAACTTCTGGGCGGCTGGAACAATCGAACCACTAGATATTGGGTTTGGCCGCACATTTGGCCCTAGCGCGTGTCGCGCGTCACGGGCGGCCGGAAGGCAGCGTTACGACCGAGCACGAGGGTACGGGAAGCGCGCGGCTCCACTGATTGCGGGGCGGCGGCTTCCAGGGCGCGAGGAGACCGGACGGCGACCCCGCGCGGCGCCGCCGCGGCCGCGAACGCTACCGTAATGGTCCGAATTGCCGTTCGACCCGACGGCGGGCGGCGCACGTCTCGGCTTCGCTCATACACCCAGCAATGAACGCCCAACAGGCTTTTATTTGTTTTTCACTCGAACGTGTGTTTGGCGCAACCTTTCGAAAGCTACTACCGTTGTGCAGCTAGGGAGACCATTCGAGAGGGGCCGACGTGACCACCACCGCAGACAGTGCCATCATCACTGCCCAGGACCGCTCCCAGAGCCGACTCGAGCCGGTGCATGCCATGAATGACTCAGTCACGAACACGGAGGGACCCGAGCCCGCGCGCCCAGCGCGCTCGCTGCCCGGGCGACCTCCTGGAATCCGAGCGGACAGCTCTGGGCTCACGGACCGGCAGCGGCGAGTGATCGAGGTCATCCGGGACTCCGTGCAGCGGCGGGGATACCCCCCGTCGATGCGGGAGATCGGTCAGGCGGTGGGCCTTTCCAGTACGTCCTCCGTCGCGCATCAGCTCATGGCTCTGGAGCGCAAGGGATTCCTGCGCCGCGACCCTCACCGCCCCCGGGCGTACGAGGTGCGCGGTTCGGATCAGCCCAGCACACAGCCCACGGACACCACGGGGAAGCCGGCGGCTTCCTATGTGCCGCTGGTCGGCCGGATCGCGGCCGGTGGTCCGATCCTCGCCGAGGAATCCGTCGAGGACGTCTTTCCGCTCCCCCGCCAGCTGGTCGGTGACGGAGAGCTCTTCGTACTGAAGGTCGTCGGCGACTCGATGATCGAAGCGGCGATCTGCGACGGGGACTGGGTCACCGTCCGACGCCAGCCCGTGGCGGAGAACGGCGACATCGTGGCGGCGATGCTGGAGGGCGAGGCCACGGTCAAGCGCTTCAAGCGGGAGGACGGTCATGTCTGGCTGCTCCCCCACAACTCCGCGTACCAGCCGATCCCCGGCGACGAGGCGACCATCCTCGGCAAGGTCGTGGCGGTGCTGCGGCGGGTGTGAAGTCTCGCCTGCTCCGACGGGGCCCCGGGATCGGTACAGCCGATCCCGGGGCCCCGTCCGTGCGACCCTTCCCCGTACGGAACTACTTCTCCTCGGCCTTCGCGGCGGCGTCGATCGCGGCGAGCGAGCGACGCGTCTGGTTGCGGTCGGTCGTGTACCAGAAGTCGGGGAGCGAGGCGCGCAGATAGCTCCCGTACCGGGCATTGGCGAGGCGCGGATCGAGCACCGCGACGACGCCCTTGTCGCCCGTGGCACGGACGAGTCGGCCGGCGCCCTGCGCCATCAGCAGCGCGGCGTGTGTCGCCGCGACCGCCATGAAACCGTTGCCCCCCGCTTCCTCGACCGCCTTCTGGCGCGCGCTCATCAGCGGGTCGTCGGGTCGGGGGAACGGAATCCGGTCCATGACCACCAGCTGACAGCTCGCCCCGGGGACGTCCACGCCCTGCCAGAGCGAGAGCGTGCCGAAGAGGCAGGTCTCCGGGGAGGCCGCGAAATTCTTGATCAGCTCCCCCAGTGTCTCCTCGCCCTGGAGCAGGATCGGCCTCTCCAGCCGGCCCCGCAGCTCCTCGGCGGCCGCCTGGGCGGCCCGCATGGAGGAGAACAGCCCCAGTGTGCGGCCGCCCGCGGCCTCCACCAGCTCGGCGAGCTCGTCCAGCATGTCGGTGCGGGAGCCCTCCCGGCCGGGTGTCGCCAGATGCCGGGCGACGTACAGGATTCCCTGCTTCGGGTAGTCGAAGGGCGAGCCGACGTCGAGCCCCTTCCACTGCGGGATGTCGTCACCGGCGGTGCCTTCGGGGGCGAGCCCGAGTGACGCGCCCACCCCGTTGAAATCGCCGCCGAGCTTCAGCGTGGCCGAGGTGAGTACGACGGAGCGGTCGGTGAAGAGCTTCTCGCGCAGCAGTCCGGAGACGGAGAGCGGGGCGACCCGCACGGAGGCACCGAAGCGGTCATGGCGTTCGTACCAGACGACGTCGTACTCGGACCCCTGCGTGATGCGTTCGGCGACACCGTGGATGGTCTCCACCGAGGCCAGTGCCTGCTTGCGGACGGCGTCCTCGTCCTGGACGGACTTGTCCCGGGTGGAGCCCAGGGCGGAGATCACCGTACGCGCCGCGTCGCGCAGGGCCATCAGCGCGTATCCCAGATCCTCCGGCACCTCCTCCAGACGGCCCGGAAGCGCCAGCTCCATCACGCGCTCGAAACCTTCCGACGCGCTCTGCAGCGCGTCGGCGGCCTTCTCGTTGACCAGCTTCGCCGCGCGCCGCACCGCGCGGCCGACCTGGCCGGGGGTGAGCTCGCCGGTGGCCACGCCGGTGACCCTGGAGACCAGCTCATGGGCCTCGTCGACGATCAGCACCTCGTGCTGCGGGAGCACCGGGGCGCCCTCGATGGCGTCGATGGCGAGGAGCGCGTGGTTGGTGACCACCACATCGGCGAGCTTCGCCCGCTCACGGGCCTGTTCGGCGAAGCACTCCGCCCCGTACGCGCACTTGCTGGCGCCCAGGCACTCGCGCGAGGAGACGGAGATCTGCGCCCAGGCACGGTCGGAGACACCCGGGGTGAGGTCGTCACGGTCGCCGGTCTCCGTCTCGTCCGCCCAGTCCCGCATCCGCAGCAGGTCCTGACCGAGCTTGCTCGACGGGGCAGCGGCCTCGAACTGGTCGAAGAGCCCCTCTTCCTCCTCCTGCGGCACTCCTTCGTGGAGGCGATGCAGGCAGAGGTAGTTCGACCGGCCCTTGAGCATCGCGAACTGAGGGCGGCGGCGCAGCAGCGGATGCAGGGCGTCGACCGTACGCGGCAGGTCCCGCTCCACCAGCTGGCGCTGGAGGGCCAGGGTCGCCGTGGCCACCACGACGCGCTCGCCGTGCGCCAGGGCGGGCACCAGGTAGCCGAGCGATTTACCCGTGCCGGTACCGGCCTGGACGAGCAGGTGGGAATGGTCGTCTACGGCCCCGGCGACGGCGTCGGCCATGGCGGCCTGACCGGGCCGCTCCGTACCGCCGACGGCGGTCACGGCGGCGTGCAGGAGCTCGGGGAGGGATGGCTTCGTCATAGCCTGACCAGCCTACGGGGCGCCACTGACAGCGGCGATCACTCCCGGCCTCACGCGGAGGGGTGGAGCGGGTTGGGCACCGTGCCGTGGACCGCCGCGTGCGGTCGCTCGGGTCGGTCCCGGTAGCCGTCCAGATGCAGGCGGTTGCGGTTCAGGCAGAGGCGTTCGATGCGCGGCGTCAGCATGTCGAACATCTCGAACCTGTCCTTCAGCTCGGGAAAACGGGCGTGGTGGCGCAGGATCTCCGTCCGGACGAGTGACCAGAATTCGGCCTCCGGGACGCCCAGCTGCTCCTCGCAGAGCGGGGAGAGGAAGCGGAAGACGCCGGTGAAGAGCCCCGAGTGGATGAACTGGGTGAGGAAGGCGGGCTCCTCGGTGAGCAGGACGCGGCGTACGTCGTGCGGCATGGTGTCGTGCTCCGGCAGCGGCCGGGCGCTGATGTTCACGTCGTCCACGAAGTCCTTGATCGCCAGACGGACGGGCACGTCCTGGCCGTCGAAGACGACGATGGCGTTCTCGCCGTGCGGCGAGAACACGGTGCCGTAGCGGTAGAGGAAGTGCAGCAGCGGCGGAAGGAGCGCGGCGAAGAGCCGGGTCAGCCACACGGTGGGGGGCAGTCCCGAGCGGGCGACCAGCTCGGCGGTGAAGGCACGGCCCTGGGGATCGGTGAGCAGCAGTGAGGCGAGGGTGCGGGCGCGCTCGCCGGGCGCCAGACGCGGGAGGAGGGGCTCGCGCCAGATCGCGCCGAGGATCTCCTTGAACTGGTACGGCGTCTCGGGGAGGTGGTCGTACAGCGGGTGCTCGACCGTGACCGATGCCACCTCGCCGAGCAGGATGACGCCGCAGGTGTCACGCAGGAAGGGATCGCTGTCGCGCAGCCCCTGGACCCAGCCGGTGACGGCGGGGGCCGCGAGGGTGCGTTCGGTCGGGAGTCCGCGCCAGACCAGCGTGTTGAGGATCGACAACGGCAGTTTGACGGTGTGCCGGTCGGGCCGCTCCAGGTTGACGAAGGTACGGATGGACTGCTGCGGCAGCCGCAGGTCCGGGTCGGCGTGCAGCGGGACGATGTCGCCCGCGGCGATGGCCGGGGCGAACAGCGGAACGATCCATTCGTCCCACTGCCAAGGGTGGACGGGCAGACAGTAGTAGCCGTCGGGGTCGAGGTCTCGGGCACGGAGGGCGGCGGCGAAGGACTCGCGAACCTCGGGGTCGAGCTCCTGGGCGTAGAGCTGCTCCGCGGTGGCGAGCGAGGACACGCCCCGGTAGGCGGCGATCCGGGAGGAGACCGCGATCCAGGGCAGCCTGACCGGCTTGCGGGCCTCGGGGGTGAAGCGGGACGCGTCGGTGGCGGAGAATCCGAGCCGCCCTTTGTTGGCGACGATCCAGGGGTGGCCGGTCTGGTGTCCTTCGAGTTCCGCGTAGTCGAGGTCGGCCAGCTCGGCGACGGCGAGCGCGCTGTGGTCGAGGCGGGCGTCGGCGGTGAGCGTGGTGGTGAGCTCGCGGACGAGGTGGCCGAGGGTGGCGCCGTCGAGCCCGAGGAGACGGCGGGCGCGGGCGAGGAAGAGCAGCGGGTCGCGGAAGGGGACGCCGGCGGGGACGCGGTCCCGGGGCGGGCCGGTGTGCTCGGCGGGTGCGTCGGGACCGGGTGCGGCGGGTGCTTCGGCCGGGGGCGCACCGAGTGCGTCCGCCTCGGTCTCGGCGGTGGTCGCCTCACGGATCGAGTCGGGGGCGACCCGCCAGCTGCCGTAGACCCCCCGCCCGGCCGTGAAGATCAGGCTTCCGCCGTCGTCCAGCACGAGGGTGTACGTATCGCCCCCGGCGGATCGCGGAACCGGCTGGATGACTTCCTCGTAGGCGAATTCGCCGAGCATCTTCGCAAGCATCCGGGCGGCGGCTCGGTCCCACACCGCCCGGTTCAGTTCTGGAGTGCTGAGTTGCGCGGGCGACTCCGCTGAATCATGGCTCACAGGGTATTTGGGCACGGGCACTCCTCGGGACGGAACCGATGGGGTTCGAGCGGTGTGGAGAAGGCGGCGGATGGTTCACAGCTGGGCACGGTGGGCTCGGTCGCGGATCATCAGCGCGGCCCGCTTGTCCGGGAGTTCGACCTCCGCGGAGAAGCGGAATCCGGCGCTGAGAAAGGCGGAGACGGAAGGGGTATTGCGGAGATCCGGTTCGGCGACGACTCGTGTGCACAGGGGCCGGTTGTCGAGTACGAGGTCGGAGGCGGCCCGGAGCAGCGTGGTGCCGACTCCGTGGCCGCGGCTGTTCACTTCACCGATGAGGAGGTGGATTCCGGTGTCATGCGGGCGGGCGGGGTAATGGCGCGCCAACGGGTCCAGGTCGGCGCGGTAGATCTCCCAATAGCTCATGGGGACCCCTGACAGCACCCCCAGACAGGGGAGGCTGCGTCCGTCGCCGTCGAGTTGGGGCATCAGATGCTCCGCTGTGACGGATGCGGCTCCGTCGAGTTCCCAGAACGCCGCGACGGCCGGGTCGTTCATCCAGCGGCTGATCACCGCGAGGTCGCGCTCCAGCCGTACGGGAACGAGCTGGAACACTCCGGCCGGCGTGGTGACGGGCTTCCACTCGCCCGGCCGGTCGAGCAGCTCGCAGACGCCCGCGCCGTGCTCGGTCACGGGTGTGCCGGGTGTGTCCTGCGCCAGGAACGCGAGGAGTTCATCGGTGAGCTGTAGATCCACTGTGTCCTCGGCACCCGTACCGGCCTGGGGGGCAGGGCCGGTACCGGGGCCGGCGTGCGCATCCGTGGGAGGCACGGTGATGCTCTCCTCTCTCAGCATTTCGGACGACGAGGTTCCATCGGGCACCCAGCGGGATTCCGTCAGCCGCAGAGCGGGTTGGTGATGGTGACGTAGACGGACTGAGTGTCGACGGGGCCGACGAGTTCATCGAGGCCGTGCAGCCGGGTCAGCATGTTGGCCTTGCAGCGCAGGCGCGGCGTTTCCAGCAGATGCGCGGGGAGCGGGGATCCCAGCCCGGTGGCCGCTCCCAGGAACCGGCGGAAGGCGGCAAGGAGCATGTGTTCGTCGGCGAGCTGCTGGGCACCGAACGCTCCGATCAGTCCGAACACGTTGTTGATGCCGAGGTAGTACGCGAAGCGCTCGTCGGTGACGGCATCGGAGACGAAGGTGTCGCTGACCGATCCGATGCCGGGGAGCCTGCGCTCAAGTGCCGCGCGGTGTGACTCGCGGAAGTAGTAGCCCTGATTGTCGCGGTAGCGGCCGCCGACCGGCCAGCCTTCCGCGTCGAGCATGACCAGGGTGTTCTGCTGGTGGGCTTCGAGGGCGACCCCGGCGTGTGCGTCGAGCCAGAGCACCGGCCGGACGACACGGTCCAGGTAGCGCAGGAACCACTCGGCGGCGACGGCGGTCGTGGTCCGTCCGGTGCCGGTGGCGAGCCGGCGGACGATTTCGGCGAGGCGTGAGCGCATGCCCGCCCGGTCCGGCCAGGGGCGCGGCGCGGTGAGCCCGGCGATGCAGACCGCGTCGTCGTGCCGGTCGAACGGGTTGTGGCGCAGCATGACGTCGAAGCCGTGGACGGGCTCGCCGTCCGGAGTGTCGACCGCGAGCCAGGCGGGGTCCCGGACGATGTCGAAGCCGGGTTGGGCCAGGTGCAACTGGGTGGCGAGTCCGCTGCGCAGCAGACGGTGGACCTCCACCCCCCGGTGGAGTTCCTTACGGAGGTTCTCGCGGCGGGAGTTGGTGATGCGCAGGCCGAGCGAGAGCTTCAGCATGGTGTCGACGCCGGGCCGTTGCACGGTGCGCACCGACGAGGTGGGGTGCCAACGCGCGCCGTACGGCCCCAGATCGTGCACGAGTCCGACGTCGAGCAGAGCGGCGACCTCGGGCCGGTTCCCCAGTTCCCGGGCCTGCCAGGGGTGGAGCGGAATCAGCGCGGTGTGCTCGGGGAATCGCAGTCCTTCGGCGTGCCGGGCCACGAGTTCCGTCGCCGGCACCGGACGGCCCTGGTCGGTCCATGCGGAGTCGGCTGCCAGTACGGACCGGTCGACGGCCATCCAGTGGAGGCGGAAGGAGCCGTGCGACTCGGGTGAGTAGAGGCGGGATTCGGAGTCGGAGAGACCTTCGCGGCTTTTGGGAGAGGGGTGGAGAGGATGTCCGAGGAGAAGTGACTGCTCCGCGGTGAGGAAGAGGTCGGCCTCGGCGGGAGCAGTGGGGCGGCGGCGTTGCCCGTCGATGAATCCGGCGGTTCGCCGTACCGAGTCGGCCACCCTGGCGACCATGTCGGCGCCCTCGTTGTGGTCGGCCTCGCGACCCAGGAGAGCGGCGACGGTGACGGCGTCCGTGGTGGGCGCCCCGTCGGGTGCCTGTTCCAGGACGGGCGCGCCGAAGCGGTGCCAGCCCGTGGCCGACCAGTGGCGGAGGGGGACGAGCAGGGCGGTTCCGCTCGCGGGCAGCGGAATGCGGAGGGTCTCCCCCTCCGGGCGGGGCAGGTCGCATTCGCGGACCCAGCAGCGCAGCAGGTTCTCGATGCCTGCGGCATCCGCGGCCCGGAGCGGGTCCGGGTGGTCCAGGGGGTCGGCGGCCGGTGCCGGGCAGGCGGGCGTTGCCAGGGAGGCGTACCACTGACCGTGCGGCATCTCCTTCTGGCGCGGCACGGTCGTCGACTCGACAGCGAGGTGGCCGGTTGTTCCGGCCTCTGCGCGGTGGTGGGTGGAGGGAGGGC
>NZ_JAFMPZ010000113.1 GCF_017353455.1 Streptomyces laculatispora | reverse complement strand
CAGTTCAGAGGGGGAACTTCATTCTGTGGGAGCCCGGGTTCGTGATTCTCCCGGCCCCGACCGCCATTCGAAAGAGTCCCCCTGTCCCTTTCCCGGAGATCGGGTCCGGGCCCAGCGTGACTGGATCGGACGTCGAAATCGCAACGCACATCCAGGCTCCGAGATCACCTTGTGGCGGTTCTCAGGCGTATGTGTCGCGACTTCTACGCGCCGGTACGGGACGCCGGGCCAGGACCTCGTTCTCCGCAGGGTGAGCGATGCCCAGTACACCGCGGCGACGGCATTGGCGATCCCGAAGACGGCTGTCGCGAAACCGGCCTGTATGTACGAACCCGTACTGTCCCGGACAGCGAGGAGAAAATCCGGACCGCCCATCGCGAGAGCGGACCGGCCGATCAGGGCGGGAGGAAGGCCGTGAACGGCTGCGAGCGACGTGCTCCAACTCCAGGCCCCGTTCGAAACCCAGGAGGCCAGCGGAGCCTGGTCCTGGCGGTGACGCAGTGGGGCAAATGGCGCAGTGAGCCGGCCGTCGGGAATCCGACGCGGCAAGCGGTGTGGGACTCACGTCCAGTACCGGCTTGACGTGTGCAGTCCCACCTCTTCCTTGACGCGGTTGATGCTGGACTTGCTTGACGGTCGCGGGAGATCTTTGACGGTCCGAGCACATCCCGGACGGGCGGCACTCGTTGTTCCGGCATGAGTGAGATAGCCGATCCTGCTGAGATCGCCGTTGAGGACTGGACAGTTGAGCACCGCTTCCGGGCCGTGGTGGAGGTGCTGGACGGTGCGCCGGTGGCCGAAGTTGCTCGCCGGTACGGAACATCACGGCAGTCCCTGCACACCTGGTTGCGGCGGTTCCGTGAGGGCGGACGGGACGGGTTGAAGGACCGGTCGCGTCGGCCGCACACCTCGCCGTCGCGGGTGCCCACCGAGGTCGAGCTCGCCGTCTGTCAGCTGCGGCAGACTTACCCGAAGTGGGGTGCTCGCCGGATCGCCCATGAACTGGCCGTACGTGGGGTCGCGAACGCACCGGGCCGTTCGACGGTGCACCGCATCCTGGTCCGCAACGGCCTGGTCAGCCACCAAGTCCAGGTCCACCGCCGTGTCTACAAGCGGTGGCAGCGGGACGCCCCGATGCAGCTGTGGCAGATGGACCTGATGGGCGGGGTGTTCCTCGCTGATGGGCAGGAGTGCAAGCTCGTCACCGGCATCGACGACTGCTCGCGGTTCATCGTGATCGCTGCGGTGGTGGTGCAGCCGACCGGGCGGGCCGTGTGTCAGGCGTTCATCGAGGCGATGCGCCGCTTCGGGGTCCCCTCGGAGATGCTGACGGACAACGGCAAGCAGTTCACCGGCCGCTACTCCAAACCGCTGCCCACCGAGGTCATGTTCGAGCGGGTATGCCGCGAGAACGGCATCAACCAGCGGCTGACCAAGCCCAGGTCGCCAACCACGACCGGGAAGATCGAACGGTTTCAACAGACCCTGCGTCGCGAAATGCTTGACCACTCCGGCCCCTTCGCCGACCCGGTCGCGGCCCAGAGCGCGATCGACACCTGGGTTCACAGCTATAACCACACCCGGCCCCATCAGTCGCTGGAGATGGCCACTCCGGCTCAGGTTTTCCGCCCGCACTCGATCCCGGCCAGCACGCCGGAGGCCGCGGAAGCCGTGGTTGCCGAGACGACGGCGGGGTTGTCGGAACCGATGAGGCTGCCGGTGCTCCCGCCGCCGAGTTCGTCCGAGGAGAACCTCCCGCTCCAGGCGGTGGAGTTCGAGGCCGTGGTCAGCCCGGGCCGGCACGTGATGCTGCCGCAGGCACGGAGCCTGAAGTTCAGTCCGGCCTTGGTCGGCCGGACCGTCACGGTCTGGGTCAGTCACCGCACCGTCCACGTCGTGCTCGACGGGCAACTGATCCGGACCCGTTCGATGACCTTCACCGACGCCGACCTGCAAGGGCTGGTCCTGCAGGGCGGACGGATCGGCGGGCCCGAACCCCAAGGCGGCGTCAGCGCGGACAAAGCCCTGGCGCCCGCGGCCGTCGTCGAGGTCGATCGCAAGGCCAGCAAAGACGGTGTGGTGTCGCTCGGCCAGACGCCGGTCGCCCTCGGGACGGAGCTGATCGGCAAGCACGTCACTCTGCGTTTCGACGGCAGCCTGATGTATGTGATCCATGCCGGGCTCCTGGTCAAGACCCTCACCGCCCCGATCCCGCACCAGCGCCGCGCGAAACTCACCGACGCCCGGACCGCGACCACACCTCTGCCACCGCCACCGTCGCAGCCGCGACGGGCCATTCGGCGGGTCGGAGCCGACGGCACCTTCGTCGTCGCCCCGCACAAGCTCCGCCCCGGCGTCGCGCACGCCGGCAAGACCGTCACCGTGGTCATCGAGGAGACCTGCTTCCGCGTCCTCGACGGCGAGGTCGAGATCTCCACCCACCCACTCAAGGGCGGCCCCGTCACCCGCTACATCGCCAAACCCCGCTGACCGTCAACCATCAACTGGGACCGTCAAACATCAAGCGAGACACCGTCAAGCAAGTCCCGGGACTGAACTGTCAAGCATCTCCCCGGACCTCACATGACACGGCTCACCCGGGTCGTCATGTGGTTCGACAGGCACATGCCGGCGCGGGAGAGGCCGGTGAACCGAGCGGGCGGTGCGCTCGGCGGGACCGGGGCGGACGGCCGGACGCCACTGCGGTCCGGATCCTGGGCCGGTTCCGAGCCGGTATCCCTGGCACCGCACCGCGTGCTCCGCCATGGTGCCCTCACGTAGGGTCGATCAGATGGCGAACGACGACCAAGAACCGGTGCAGGCGGAAGAAGGAAACCCCTGGGTCCACGGCGCCCCGACGGTTGAGCACATCGAGGTGGTTCCGTACAACGAAGAATGGCCCGGCCGGTATACGGCCCTCGAGGCCCGGATCGCGGAGGCGCTGGGGGACGGGGCCCTCAAGATTGCCCACGTGGGTTCCACCGCGGTGCCGGGCCTCGCGGCCAAGGACGTCATCGACATCGACCTCACCGTCAGGAACCCGCGTCGGGAGGAAACGTACGTTCCGCAACTCACCGCACTCGGCTACGACCTCACGGTACGCGAGCCGTGGTGGCACGAGCACCGCATGCTCCGGCTTGCGCAACCACGCGTGAATCTTCATGTGTTCGGACACGGCACGCCCGAACTCTCGCGGCACCTGATGTTTCGGGACTGGCTGCGGTCACACCCGGACGACCGCGAGTTGTACGCGAAAGCGAAGGCAGCCGCCGCGCCCGGCGCCTGCCACGCGATGGAGTACAACTCCAGGAAACAGACGGTGGTGGAACAGATCTATGAACGGATGTACGCGGGCCGCCACCGGCGTGATCCTTGACCTGCAGTGGCGCAGAAACGACCGAGGCACGGCGAGCTCCGTCTCCCGTGCCTCATCGCCGGGTTCCATAGCGCTTCATGAACACGAGTAGCCGTGCACGGATCCTCGGATCCAGTGTCCGTCCGTCCAGGATCAGTGGCCAAGGCCCATGCCGGAACATCCCCTGGCGTTCACCAACGAGGGCGTGCCGACGATCGGAGCGTTCTGCGACGCGGCATCCCCTGATCGAGGAATAGGGCGAAGGTACACCGGAGCCACCGAGCAGCGGGGATGCTCCGCACCACTACTGGCTCACTTCCCCCGCGCGTTCACTCATGCGGATGCCGGTGCCGGACAGCGACGGTACGCAGACCAATGGATCCGAGTTCCCCGTCGTTCACCGTATGGCGGGCCATCAGTACGACGTGCTCGGCTGGACCTGCCGTGCAACAGGGTCCTCGGGGTCCGTCCAGACCTGACAGGGGCCCCCTTGGCCAACTGGGTGTGGCCTCGAAAGTTGCCGGGCCGGGCCACTGGGGGGATCCGGCCACCTGCTGACCACACCGCCGCTGGCGAGCACATCCATCTGACACGGGCGGCGCCACTGCCGTTTGGCCGATTCCACAAGGCTCTGAAGGAAATTCTGAAATCGCGTCCAACGAAGACACATACCCACCGGTCCAGACTTTCCCCGTGGCAGGGAGCGCACCTGCCGCCCCCGCAGCCGGTGCTGCTTCCGGACATCAGCGCCGCACATACGGCACCACACAGTTGCAACACCATCGGACCCGATTCGTACTCGCTGAACAGGGTGATCCCGCTATGAACTCCATGTCCCATCCACCGGCACCATCGCCCCTCAAGGCCGTCGGGAGCGCCGAGCGTGCATTGCGCGAAGCGCCGTTCGCCGCCGGGCTGTCGATGGCCGTGACCGACCGCACCGGCGTCCTGGCGTCGAGCGTGCACGGGCTCGCCGACGTCGCCGCCGGGCGGCCGGTCACCGCCGACACGCTCTTCGAGATCGGCTCGGTCTCGAAGGGATTCACCTGCGTGCTGCTGCTGCAGGCCCAGGACGCGGGGTTGATCGACCTCGATCAGCCGGTGGCCCGGTACTTGCCGTGGTTCCGGGTGCGCTCGCGCTTCGCCCCCGTCACCGTACGGCACCTGATGACGCACACCGCGGGGATCATCGAGGGCTCGGACTTCTCGGGGGAAGCGACGTTCGAGGTCTGGTCGCTGCGCGAAACTGAGGCGACGTCTCCACCGGGGACCTGGTTTCACTACTCCAACGTCGGCTACAAGGCGCTGGGCCTTCTCCTGGAAGCCGTCCACGAGCGGCCCTACCACCAGATTCTGCGAGAGTTCCTGCTGGCTCCGCTGGGCATGACGTCCTCGGTAGCCGCGATCACCGACGAGATGCGGTCCCGGCTGGCGGTGGGCTACGAACCGCGCTCCGGCGGCAGTGCCCCGGTCCCGGCAGAGGGTCTGATACCCGCGACCTGGCTTGAAACCGCCACCGCGGACGGCAGCATCGCCGCCACCGCGCTGGACATGACGGCTTGGCTGAGACTGCTGCTCGGGACGGGCACCGGCCGCCTGCTGTCGGACCGTGGCCGGGACGAGATGTTCCTCCCCGCAATCGCCGTCGACGACGACCTCGGCTGCTCCTACGGCCTGGGCATCAGGACAGGCGTGATCGAGGGGCGCCATCATGTCTGGCATTCCGGCGGCATGATCGGCTACTACTCGGCAGTCGCCTGCGACCTTGACTCGGGGATCGGAGCCGTCGTCCTTGCCAACGGTCCCGGGCCCTGGCAGGAAGCAGCCCTGCACGCTCTCGCCGCCGCACGCGCCGAAGCTGCGGGAGCGCCGGTCCCCGAATTCACCGTTCAGCCGTACGACGAGGAGCCTCCCCGTGCCGACCCCCCGCCTCCGGCGTGGGCGCCGCTCGTCGGCCACTACCGCTGTCACAACCCCTGGCTGCCCGGCCTGCGCGTTATCGCGCGCGACGGCAGGCTGTGGTCCTGGCTGGGAGACGGTGACGAGCAGGTGCTCACCCAACTGCCGGACGGCAGCTTCCGGATCGGCGCGGACGAACGGTCACCAGAGCGTCTGCGGTTCGACACCGTGATCGGCGGCACCGCGACCCGCGCCACACACTCCGGGTGCGCTCTCTACCGGTCGTTCACCCCCTGAGACCGGAACCGGACGGCCCCTCCGACGCGACGAGCGTCACCGGGTCGCCGAGCACCGATCACCGCAGCGGTCGCGATTTCCCTCCCCGCACCACAGGATCTCCACTCCCACCCGCACCGAGGTGATGTCCCCATGAGACTCAGACGCGCCCTCGCTTCTCGCCCTGCCCGGTCACGTGGACCGAGCCGCTTGCGGCGAAGTGGCGTTGCCGTCGCTGTCGTGATGGCTCTCTGCTTCAGTGCCGCCTGCGACAGTGCCGCCACCCGGAACGTCTTCCGCCTCGGCGGCACCGAGCCGATCGACTCGATGAACCCGTTCGTCGCCGTGAACTCGTCGTCGTACGCGGTCTTCGAGAACATCTATCCGTCCCTGGTCCAGGTCGACCCCGCGCTGAAGACCGTGCCGGACTTCGCCGGCAGCTGGCAGATGTCGCCGGACGGAAAGACCTGGACGTTCCACACCAAGCCCGGCGCGAAATGGTCCGACGGCGAACCACTGACAGCCGCGGACGCGGCCTGGACCTTCGAAACGGTCATCAAGCACCAGGAAGGGCCCACGGGCAGCCTGGCAGGTTACGTCGCCTACATGGAGAGCGCCACCGCACCCGATCCCAACACCCTGGTGCTGAAGTACTCCCGGCCGGTCGCCAACGTCCTCGCCCAGATGTCGGGCATACAGATCCTGCCCGAGCACATATGGGCGCGATTCGCGGTCGGCAACGGCAAGGGCCTGCTCACCTTCACCAATCCGGCACCGGTCGTTTCCGGCGGCCCGTTCACCCTGGTCAAGTACGCCCAGGGCCGCATCGCACTGCTGAAGCGCAACCCGCGGTACTACGGCCCCGCGCCGCACGTCGACGGCCTCGGCCTGCAGTTCTTCGACACCGACGACGCGATGATCACCGCACTGAAGAACGGCCGGCTCGACGGGGTGCAGTCGGTGGCGCCGACTTCGGTGGCCGCGCTGAAATCGGCGGGCCTCGTCGTGGCGTCAGCCCCCGGAGCGGCGTTCGACGACTTCATCCTCAACGCGAACCCGAATCAGGCGGCCGACCACCGTGAGCTGGTCGACCCGCTGGTCAGGCAGGCATTCGACCGAGCGATCGACAGGAACGCGATCGTCAAGACGGCACTGCTCGGCTTCGGCCGGCCCGGGGCGTCGATCATCCCGCCGTCGACCGGGCACTGGAGCGACCCGACGATCAAGCCGACCCCGTACGACCCGGCCGCGGCGAACCGTCTCCTGGACGAAGCCGGATACCGCATGGGGCCCGACAAGATCCGGATCGCGAACGGCCACCCGATGTCGTACACCGTGATCATGCCCGCCAGCATCACCAACGGGTACGGGGCCCGTTCGTTCCAGATCATTCAGGCCGGCTTCAAGAAGATCGGCGTCCAGCTCGTCCCGAAGCACATGGACGCCTCGGCTGCCAATGAGGCTCTCTTCGCCAAGAAGTACCAGAGTTTCGAGGCCGCGATGTGGGGCTTCTCGCTCACGACCGACCCGGACGGGATGCTCTCCTATCTGACCTGCCGGTCCCGGTACAGCCTCAACGACAGCGGGTACTGCACCAAGTTCTGGGACGGGCTGTACGCGAAGCAGGCCACGGCGATGGACCCGGAGGTCCGGCAGCGGATCGTCCATCAGATGCAACAGACCGCCGCCCGGGAGCGTTTGTACCTGGTGCTGGACTATCCGGATTCGATCGAGGCGCACTCCCCGTCCTGGACGGACCTGCCAATGATCGAGGGCAGTTCGTTCTCGGCAACCTCGAAGATCCCGTTCCAGACCGTCCACCGGGTCGGGTGAGCGATGAGCCACGACATGTGGAGTCGGCTCGCCCACTCCCCGGCTGAAGGGGGAGGCTCGTGAACCGCACGGAACATCTCTTGAAGCGAGCGGCGTTCGCACTGACCACGATCTTTGTGGCGGTTACGACCAACTTCTTTCTCTTTCGCGTGCTGCCGGGTGACGCGGTGACGAACATGGCCCGGGTGCCGCACGCCAGCCCCCAGCTCAAGCACGCGCTGACTGCGGAGTTCGGGCTGGACAAATCGAAATGGGAGCAGTACCTGACCTATTTGCGCAACCTCTGCCACGGGGACATGGGTATGTCGTTCGCCCATCGGCAGCCGGTGCGCGAGCTGCTGGTCGCGGACCTGATGAACACGGTGCCGTTGGTGCTGGCCGGTACCGTCGCCGCGGTCGTCGCGGGCGTCCTCGCGGGAGTCATCTCTGCCTGGCGGCGCGCGTCAGCGGCCGATCACCTGAGCACGAACCTGGCGATCTTCGCGTACGCGCTGCCCAGCCAGTGGCTCGGTCTGGTGCTCCTGATCCTTTTCGCCGGGGTCCTTCCGTCGGGCGGGATGATGAACGAGTTCCTCTTCGAGCCCGCGCCGTTCTGGCAACACCTGGGTGACATCGGTACACACGCGATCCTGCCGGTCGTCACACTGATGCTGACCGCCTACGGCGGCTACACACTGGTCGTGCGCTCGTCGATGCTGGAGATCCTCGGAGAGGACTACGTCCTGACCGCGCGGGCCAAGGGCCTGCCGGCCCGGCGCATCGTCTGGAGGCATGCGGCGCGCAACGCGATGCTGCCGATGGTCACGCTGATCGCTCTGGACCTCGGATACATCGTCGGCGGCGCCGTGCTGATCGAGGTGCTCTTCAGCTGGCCCGGTATCGGCCTGGCCATGTACACCGCAATCAGCCAGCGGGACTACCCCATGCTGCAAGGCGGATTCCTGATCCTGACCGTCTCGGTGATCCTCCTGAACTTTCTCGCCGATCTGGTCTACGCCCGACTCGACCCGAGGATCCAGCGATGAGTGTGCAGATCAGCAAAGCCTCACCCACCGCGGAGGCCGTCGGTCCACACCGGAGCGGTTTCCTTCGCACCGCGTTGCGTGAGCACAAGGCCGCCGTCGCGGGCCTTGCCGTCATCGTGTTCTTCGTCGTTCTATCCGTGATCGGTCCCTACATATCGCCGTACAGCGCGACAGCACAGACCTGCGCGGTCTACGCCCCGCCGTCGGCGCAGCACTGGCTCGGTTGTGACGACGGTGGCATCGACATGCTTTCGGAACTCATACAGGGCGGGCGTGTCTCGCTGCTGGTCGGATTCGCCGCCACCCTGATCTCCATGGTGATCGGGGGTGGATTCGGGATCCTGTCCGGTTACTTCGGCGGCTGGGTCGATACCTCGCTGATGCGGATCACGGACTACCTGCTGGTCATTCCCGACCTGGTGCTCGCCATGGTGATCGCCGAAGTGTGGGGGGCGAGTCTGTTCCACGTGATCATGGTGATCGGCATCCTCGAGTGGACCTCCACGGCCCGCATCATCAGAGCCCAGGTCATGTCGATTCGTGAGCGTGTCTACATCAAACGCACGCGCGGACTGGGCGCCGGCAACGCCCGCATCATCGGACGGCACATCCTGCCGCAGGTCGGACCGCTCCTGGTCGCCAACACCGTGCTGACCGTGGCCGTGGCGATCTACCTGGAGACAGCACTGGCGTTCCTGGGCCTGGAGGACCCCGGCGTGACGACCTGGGGGACCATCCTGAACAACGCGTTCCAGCGCACCGCGATCAGCTCCGGAGCCTGGTGGGCGATCGTCCCGGACGGATTCGTGATCGCCGCGGTGATCGTCGGCTGCTTCCTGCTCGGTCAGGCCATCGAAGACACCCTCAACCCCCGGTTGAAGGTTGCCCATCTCTCAGTACGCCGCTGGCGGCTGCGCCCGCTGATCGGAAGAGGCGAGGACGCGATATGAGCCTTCTGGAGTGCAGGGACCTGCATGTCTGGTTCGACCAGAAGCACGGCGGCCAGGTACACGCGGTCAACGGGGTGAGCTTCGACCTGGACGCGGGGCAGCGGTTCGGCCTCGTGGGTGAGTCCGGGTGCGGCAAGACCACGACGATCCTGGCGCTGATGGGACTGTTGCCGCCGACCGCCTCGGTGACGGGCGAGGTCCGCATCAACGGCACCGACATTCTGTGCGGCGGCGAGGAATCGGTCCGCCCGTTCCGCTGGCGGGACATCGCCATGGTGTTCCAGGGCGCGATGAACGCCTTCAACCCGATGAAGACTGTCGCCTGGCAGATCGCCGAACCGATGGTCCACCACGGCGTTGCGGACCGGGCTCAGGCCCGCAGCCGCGCCGGTGAACTACTGGAGCTGGTCGGAATCCCCGCCGTGGCCGGGAAACGCTATCCGCACGAGTTCTCCGGAGGCATGCGCCAACGCGCGGCGATCGCGATGGCCCTCGCCTGCGAGCCGAAGATCCTGCTCGCCGACGAGCCGACCACCGCGCTGGACGTGATGGTCCAGGCGCAGGTCCTGGAACTGCTGACCCGTCTCTGCGACGAGATGGGCCTCGCGCTGATTCTGGTGACGCACGATCTGCCAGTGGTCGCCCAGACCTGTGAGCGGGCCGCCGTCATGTACGGCGGCGAGATCGTGGAGGACGGGCCGGTCGCCGATCTCTACCATGCCGCCCGCCATCCCTACACCCGGCTGCTGTTCGCCGCCACACCCGACCTCTACGGGGAGGAGCGGATCACCACGATCCCCGGGGGGCCGCCCCGGCTGGACTCCGTGATCGCCGGCTGCCCGTTCCGGCCGCGGTGCGACGTGCCGTTGGAGCGGTGCGACGGCGAGCACCCAACGCTGAGTATCACCGGCCCGGACCACCGTGCCGCTTGTCACCGCAACGAACTCCAGGGGGCGAAATGAGTACGCCACACGCGGCGGGACCAGCGGCGGAATCACTGCTGGAAGTGGAGGGACTGGCGGCACGCTACCCCGTGCGTCGCGGCCTGACCCACGTACTGGCGCGCCGAACAAGGCGCTGGGTGCACGCAGTCGACGGAGTCAGCCTCAGCCTGGCCCGCGGCGAGATGGTCGCCCTGGTCGGCGAGTCCGGCTGCGGGAAGACCACGACCATCCAGACGATCAGCGGCATGGTCACGCCTTCCTCCGGCTCGATCCAGCTGGATGGAACCGAGATCGCCGGCCTGTCCGAACGGAGGTTGCGCCCCTTGCGCAGACGGATGCAGATGATCTACCAGGATCCCTACGAATCACTGGATCCACGGTTCCGGGTCAGCCAGACGCTGGTGGAACCGATGCTCATCCACGGTATCGGCGGTTCGCGGAGCGACCGGGCCGGACTTGCCGCCGAGGCCCTGGAACGGGCGGGCCTCGCGCCGGCGGGGGCCTTCCTCGACCGCTACCCGCACGAGCTGTCCGGCGGGCAGCGTCAGCGGGTGGCGATCGCCGCGGCACTCGTCCTCGGCCCTGACCTGCTGCTCGCCGACGAACCCGTGTCCATGCTCGACGTCTCGGTCCGTGCCGGAGTGCTCTCCCTCCTCGACGCGCTGCGTCGCGACCCCGGGATGGGAATCCTGATGATCACTCACGACCTCTCCACCGCAGCCCACTTCGCGGACCGCATCGCGGTCATGTACCTGGGCCGCATCGTCGAGCATGGGGCGGCGCAGACGGTGGTCCGCACCCCGCGCCACCCTTACACCCGGGCCCTGCTGTCGGTGGTTCCCGACCGGGACCCCCGCAAGGCCGGGACACCGCAGATTCTGACCGGCGAGGCCCCCGACCCGGCCAACGTGCCGTCCGGCTGCCGGTTCCGCACCCGCTGCCCCGTCGCCGAAGCGCAGTGCGCGACGGCCGATCCACACCTGCGATTCCCGTCGGACGCGACGGACCCGGCCCACGAGGTCGCCTGCCATCTGGCCTAGGGGCCGTCTGACACATAGCGCCGTCCGCCCGAAGAGCGGGTTCCTGCGGCGTCCGGTGCGTGCGACCGCAAGGCGGAGGAGCGTCCTCGTGCCGGACGTACGAGGACGATTCCGACAACGCCGCGAGTGTGCGTGCCGGCCGTCGCGGGCCAGGCGGGATATGTCAGACAGGCCCCGGGGCACCTGCCGATTGTGAAGATCCCCGGCACACCCTCCGACCGAAAAGAAGCCATGACCTTGACCAAGCCCTCGCGCGCGGCACGCCGCCAGCGCATCGACGACCTGACCACGTTCGCCGTTCCGGAGCAGCCGGCCCTGTCGCCGGACGGTAACGAGTGCCTCTACGTGTTGCGCACCTGCGACGCGGAAGCCGACCGGAACGTGCGCGCCATCTGGCGCGTCGGCACCCGCACCGGCCGGCCGCGCCAACTGACCCACGGCACGGCCGACACCTCACCCGCGTGGTCACCGGACGGCGGACGCATCGCCTTCCTGCGCTCGCGGGATGAGGCACCGCAGATATGGCTGCTCCCCGCCGACGGCGGGGAGGCCGGGCAACTGACCACACTTCCGCTCGGGGCTGGTGCGCCCGTGTGGAGCCCGGACGGCTCGAAGATCGCCTTCGTGGCAGCGGTGGATCCGCTCGCGGCCGGCTCGGACGGCATGTCGCCCGAGGTCCGCGCGAGCGCACCGCTCGTCGCGGACCGGCTCACCTATCAGGAGGACGGCGCGGGTCTGCTGGGCGCTGTACGCCGTCACCTGCACGTCCTCGACCTGGCCACCGGACGGTGCCGCCAGGTGACCGAGGGGGACTGGCATGCCAACCATCCTGCCTGGTCACCGGATTCGAAACGGCTGGCGTTCGCCGCGGCGATGGCTCCGGACGCGGATCTGCGGGCCCGCATGCCCTTGTACGTCCTCGACGTGAGCGGCGAGTCGGCGAAGCCGGAGCCGGCGGGCCTGCCCGACGGGTTCGCCGGTCCGATCCTGTGGACGCCGGACGCTACGGCACTCCTCGTCGTGGGGACCGCCGGCGAACCGGCCGGCCACGCCCGCCTCCTGCGCGTTCCGCTCGACGGCGGCGCACCGGAAGAGCCGGCCGCCGCACTGGACCGCAACGTGATGCCGGGTGGTCCGGGCTACCCCGGGGCCCTGCCGCAGTTCGGCGACGACGGTCGCACGGTCCTGTTCTGTGCCCGCGATCGTGGCTGTACCCATCTGTACGCGGTGTCCGCCGAGGGCGGCACGCCCCGTCCACTCGTCGCGGGTGCCGGGCGGAACGTCATGGGCCTGTCAGTGGCGGGCGACACGGCCGTCATAGTGCTCGGCACGCCGGCCTCGTTCGGTGAGATCGTCACCGTGGACCTCGCGACGGGTGCGGAAGCGGTCCGGACCGAACACGGGGCGGGCCTGGCCGATGTCGAACTGTTCCCGCGCGAGGAACGGGAGTTCACGGTCTCGGACGGTACGGTCGTCCAGGGCTGGCTCATCCACGACCCGGCCGTGGAAGGTCCACGCCCGCTGCTCCTGGACATCCATGGCGGACCGCACAACGCATGGAACGGTGCCGCCAACGAGGTGGAGCTCTACCACCAGGAACTCGTGGCGCGCGGCTGGGCCGTTCTGCTGCTGAACCCGCGTGGCAGCGACGGGTACGGCGAGCAGTACTGGAACGCCGCGGTCGGTGCCTGGGGCGAGGCCGATGCGAAGGACCTCCTGGAACCCGTCGACGATCTCGTGGCAGCGGGGATCGCCGACCCTGCCAGGCTGGCCGTCTCCGGCTACAGCTACGGCGGATATCTGACCTGCTACCTCACCAGCCGGGACGACCGGTTCGCGGCCGCGGTGACGGGCGGAGTGATCAGCGACCTCGTCAGCCTGACCGGCACGGCCGACGACGCCCATGTGTTCGGCCTGTCCGAACTCGGTGCTCTTCCGTGGACCGCCCCGGACCGCTACGCGGCGATGTCACCGCTGACCCGGGTCGACCAGGTCAGGACGCCGACCCTGATCCTGCACGGCGCGGCAGACCTGGGCTGCCCGGTCGGCCAGGCCCAGCAGTGGCACACGGCGCTGCGGGGGCGCGGCGTACCCACCCGGCTCGTGCTCTACCCGGAGGCATCGCACCTGTTCGTCCTCGACGGGCCGCCGTCGCAGCGGATCGACTTCAACCGTCGCATCGTGGACTGGGTCGAGCAGCACGCCGGCAGTAGCTCCGGACCCGCACGGCCCCGCCTCGACGCCGCGCACTGGCAGCGCCGGCTGACCACGCTGGCCGAGCACCACCACGTACCCGGAGCCACGCTCGGCATCCTGCGGATGGGTTCCGGCAGGGAGGACGAGCTTGCCGAGGCCGCGTACGGCGTGCTCAACAAGGACACCGGTGTAGGGACGACGACTGACTCCGTATTCCAGATCGGTTCGATCACCAAGGTCTGGACGGCGACGGTCGTCATGCAGCTCGTCGACGAGGGTCTGCTGCGCCTCGACACCCCTATCGCCGAAGTCCTGCCCGAACTGCGGCTTTCCGAGCCGGACGTCGCCAAGCGCGTGACCATGCGGCATCTGCTTACGCACACGAGCGGCATCGACGGCGACGTCTTCACCGACACGGGACGAGGAGACGACTGCCTGGAGAAGTACGTGGCACTGCTGGCCGGCGTGGCGCAGAACCATCCGCTGGACGCGACCTGGTCCTATTGCAACGCCGGTTTCTCGCTGGCCGGCCGGGTGATCGAGAAGCTGACCGGCGACACGTGGGACGAGGCCATACGGAAGCGGCTCTTCACCCCGCTGGGCCTTGAGCGTACGGTTACGCTGCCCGAGGAGGCGCTGCTGCACCGCACCGCCGTCGGTCACATGACCGACGGCGGGACCGAGCCGGTGCGTACACCGGTGTGGGGACTGCCACGAGCGGTGGCGCCCGCCGGCCTGATCAGCTCGACCGTCGCCGACGTGCTCACGTTCGCGCGAATGCACCTCGCCGGCGGGCTGGCGCACGGTGGTACCCGGCTGCTCACCGAGGCGAGCGCCGCGGCAATGGCCGATTCCCAGGTGGAACTTCCGGACCACTTCGACCTCGCCGACTCATGGGGCCTCGGCTGGTCCCGTATCGGCTGGGACGGTCGCCGGCTCCTCGGGCACGACGGCTCGACGATCGGACAGGACGCCTACCTGCGCCTGCTGCCCGACGAGCGTCTTGCGGTCGCTCTGCTCACCAACGGCGGCGACACGACGGGGCTGTACGAGGACCTGTTCGGCGAGATCTTTGCCGAGCTTGCCGACGTCGCGATGCCGCCACCGCTCGGCCCACCGGCGCTGCCCGTGCCGCAGGACGTACGACCCCATCTGGGCACGTACGAGCGGGCGGGCGTCCGGATGGAGGTGCTCGACGGGGACGACGGTCCGATCCTGCGGACGACGGTCACCGGCCCGCCGGCCGGGCTGACGTCCGGTCCGGAGACCGAGCAGGCGATGGTGCCGGTCAAGGAGAACCTGTTCGTCGTCCACGACCCCGAGGAACAGTCCTGGGCTCCGGTGACCTTCTACGTCCTGCCGACGGGCGAGCGGTATCTCCATGTCGCCCTGCGCGCCACACCGAAGGCAGACTGACATGGACCTCACAACTTTCGGCGCCGACATGACCGCCGCGCTGCCGGAGATGCTCGCGGACATCGAGGCACTCGTGACATGCGAGTCGCCGTCCAGCGATCCGGCCGCGCTCGCCAGAAGCGCGGACACGGTGGCACGGGTCGGCGCACAGCGGCTCGGAGTGGCCCCGGAACGCATCGTCCTGGACGGGCGTACGCACCTGCGCTGGCGCCTCGGCGACGGGCCGCCCCGCGTGCTGCTGCTCGGGCACCACGACACCGTATGGCCGATAGGGACGCTGAGGACCCATCCGTTCACGGTTGCCGACGGCGTGCTGCGCGGCCCGGGCTGCTTCGACATGAAGGCAGGCCTGGTGCTGGCGATGCACGCCGCGGCCCGCCTTCCCGACCCCTCGGGCGTGACGATTCTGATCACCGCAGACGAAGAGATCGGCGCGCCCAGCTCGCGGACGCTCATCGAGACCGAGGCCACCGGCCTGGCCGCGGCTCTGGTGCTCGAATCGGCAGCCGACGGAGGCGCGCTCAAGACCGAGCGCAAGGGCGTATCGCAGTACGAGGTGGCCGTCTCGGGCCGGGCCGCCCACGCCGGTCTCGAACCCGAGCGCGGTGTCAACGCCACCGTCGAGACAGCTCATCAGGTGCTGGCAGTGACCGCGCTCGCCGCCCCGGACCGGGGCACGACGGTCACACCGACGCTGATGTCTGCGGGTCTCACATCGAACACCGTGCCGGCCTCCGGGGAGTTCACGGTCGACGTGAGGGTCCGCGACGTCGCCGAGCAGCACCGGATAGACGCCGCGATGCGCGCCCTGCAGCCGATGCTGGACGGTGCGCGCGTGGAGATCACGGGCGGCCCGAACTGTCCGCCGCTGGCCGCGGAGGCGTCAGCAGCCCTGTACGCGCGCGCCGTGGCCGTGGCCGTCGACCTCGGACTGCCGCCACCAATCCGTGCCGCGGTGGGTGGCGGCTCGGACGGCAACTTCACCGCCGGCGTCGGCACACCCACGCTGGACGGGCTCGGCGCGGTGGGCGGCGGCGCCCACGCCGACGACGAGCATGTGCTGGTTGCCGAGTTGCCGGCAAGCGCCGCCCTGGTCGCGGCGCTCGTCGCCGGGTTGCTCGACGAGGCGTCGGCCGGCCCCTCCCCAGCGGGCCGGTCACGACCTTTCCGAACGAGGTCACGAGAATGAGAATGGAGCGAGTGGTGGACCTGTACAGTCTCCGCGCCGGTGCGGATCCGGGCCCTGACGCCGCCATGAACGCCGCAGACCTGGCCGCGCGCGCGGCGGGCGTTCATGTCCGCGAGATCGCCGAAATCGGTGAACTCGAAGCGGTGCACAGGCTTTACGACACGATCTGGCGCCCCGACCCGTCGACCCCGCCGGTGCCGCTCGACTTCCTGCGAGCCCTGGCCAAGGCCGGAAACTACGTCACCGGCGCGTTCGACGGCCCCCGGCTGGTGGGTGCGTGTGTCGGCTTCTTCGGCCCACCCGCGTCGGAGGCGATGCACAGCCATATCGCCGGGGTGTCCGCGGCGGCACACGGCCGGAGCGTCGGCTTCGCCCTCAAGCTGCACCAGCGCGCCTGGGCGATGACGCGTGGCGTATCGGAGATCGCGTGGACCTTCGACCCACTCGTCAGCCGCAACGCGTACTTCAATCTGGCCAAACTCGCCGCCGGGGCCACGGAGTACCTGACCAATTTCTACGGCGGCATGCACGACGGCATCAACGGATACGACGACACCGACCGGCTGCTCGTCCGGTGGTCCTTGCACACGCCCGAAGTGGCGGCCGCCGGCACCGGAACGGTCCGGCCGTGCGACGCGGAGTCCGAGCGGCGGCGCGGAGCCGTGGTGGTGCTCGCCTGCTCCGACGACGGGTTGCCGGTGCCCGGCGTGCCGGACGGCGACATGCTACTGGTGGCCGTGCCGCCGGACATCACGTCGCTGCGCGCGGCAGAGCCCGAACGCGGCCGGGCGTGGCGCACCGCACTGCGCGAGGTGCTCACGGCAGCGATGGCGGATGGCCTCCACATCGCCGGATTCGACAAGTCCGGCTGGTACGTCCTCAAACGCGACACAACAGAAGGGCAGCACGCATGAAACTGACCGGAGTGGAACTTCGCCGGATCCGCCTGCCACTCGTGGCACCGTTCCGTACCTCATTCGGCACCGAGACGGAGCGCGAAGCCCTGCTCCTGCGTGTGGTCGCCGACGAGGCGGAGGGCTGGGGAGAATGCGTCGCCACGGTCGATCCGCTGTACTCCTCCGAGTACGCCGACGCCGCGGTGGATGTACTGAGCCGCTTCCTCATTCCCGCCCTCGCGGCGCACGATCGGCTGAGCGCCAACGCCGTCGCACCCGCACTGGCCCGGTTTAAGGGACACCGGATGGCCAAGGCGGCGCTCGAGATGGGCGTGCTCGACGCCGAACTGCGAGCCCTGGGCCGGCCGCTGGCGCAGGAGCTCGGCGCCACACATGACCGTGTCCCCTGCGGGGTCTCGGTCGGCATCATGTCCTCCATCGGCGAGCTCCTCGACGCCGTCGGAGGCTACCTCGACGAGGGATACGTCCGCATCAAGCTGAAGATCGAACCCGGATGGGACATCGAACCGGTACGCGCGGTACGCGAGCGGTTCGGCGACGATGTGCTGCTGCAGGTCGACGCGAACACGGCGTACACACGCGCCGATGCACACCATCTCGCAAGGCTCGACCCCTTCGGCCTACTGCTGATCGAGCAGCCGCTCGACGAAGAAGACATCCTCGGCCACGCCGAGCTGGCCAAAGCTGTCCGCACGCCCATCTGCCTGGACGAGTCCATCACATCGGCCCGCGCAGCTGCTGACGCGATCAGGCTCGGCGCGTGTTCGATCGTCAACGTCAAGCCCGGACGCGTCGGTGGGTACCTCGAGGCCCGCCGCATCCACGACGTCTGCGTCGCTCACGGCGTGCCGGTGTGGTGCGGTGGGATGCTGGAGACCGGTCTGGGCCGGGCGGCGAACATCGCACTGGCAGCACTGCCAGGCTTCTCACTGCCCGGCGACACATCCGCCTCGGACCGCTACTACCGGACGGACATCACTACCCCGTTCGTCCTGAGCGACGGCCACCTTCCGGTGCCGACAGGCCCCGGTATCGGCGTCATGCCCCTCCCCGAGGAGCTGAAGGCAGCCACCGTCAGTACCCAGTGGCTGCCTCTGTAGACCGCTGCACGCGATCTGGCCTTTCGTCGGGCAGTAGTTGGAGCCGCTGAAGTCCACGGACCGAAGTGACCTCCAGCCTGCCCGGCGTCGGGCCCGACGCGAGCACTGCCACCGCTGCCTGCAACGCGTCCCTCCGCTCCGCGATCATCAGCATCCGCAACCGCGACGTCATGGTGCGGTGAACCGGTCGCCGACCCGGAGCTGGATCCAGAGCAGGAGACGCTCATCCTGGTCGGCAAGGCTGAATCGGAAGATTTCCTCGGCGCGCGTGATCCGGTATCGGCATGTGTTCGGATGCACGTTGAGCCGGCGGGAGGCGGCGGCGATGTCGCTGTTGGCGTTCAGGTACGCGAGCAGCGTTCTGGCGTAGGCCGTGGCGTGCTCGCGGTCGTAGACCCGAATGGCAGGTCCCAGCCCTTGCATCATCCGGGGATTGCCGGAAAGGTCCTCGGTCAGCTCCAGAAGGGTCGCGCTCGCCCGGACCTCGTCGATCGTGGCGATGGAGGGCAGGCCAGGCTCTGCCGGCCGCTCGGCGAGGACCTTCAGCACCACATCGGCATCCTGGCGTGAGCGGGCCGCCAGGTGCAGTCCGGCGACGTGGGAACCGAGTGCGGCATGGACAGGAATCCGAAGGGCCGACATCGCCCGCCGGGCGATGTCGGCCACGAAGCCGCGGTACGACGGCCCGGCAGGCCCCGCCGGCAACAGCGCGTAGACGGTGCCTTCGATCAGCGCGCACCCGTGCCGCCCGTAATGCGCCTCGACGTACACGCTGACGAGGTCCGCCAGCCGAGCGGCCGCCTGCGCGGTGGCGATGCCATCGCCGTCGCGGGGCACCACGACGAAGGCGGCCACGGCCACGGAGACGTCCGGGTCCAGGCTGAGCTGCGGCGCCACGATGTTGACGGCAGCCGGGTCGGCCAGCAGCCGTCGGAGCACATCGGCGCGCTGGCGGCGGGCGACATCAGCGGCTGTACGCGCCGCCAACAGGTGCAACGCTGCGGTCGCCGCGGCCTGCGAGAGGGCTTGCACGGCATCGTGGTCGAGAGCGCCGGCGTCGACCACCCAGATCGACCCGAGCAGTTCGCTCCCGGCGTGCACACTGACGGCCAGGCGGGGCAGGCCGTTCGGGTCGGTGAACCTCTGAACCAACGTGGTGCCGTGCACCTCGCGGTACAGCGCGTCGTTCGCCGGGAGTTCGGGTACCTGCAGGCCAAGAATGCCCTGTCGTCGGTCTTCATCGATCGGCTGTTCGGGCAGAGTGGAGTACGCCAGGATCCGCTGGCGCGGGTCCTCTATGGTCGTCGCGCCGCCAACCATGGCCGCGATCGCGTTGGCCAGGGCGAACAGGTCCCCGACGGCCGGCGTGCCGGCCCCATGAACGGTGCGCCCGGTTTCCGCCAGAACGGAGGAGACCAGGGCATCAAGATGATGCCAGGCAATGTCCTCGTCCGCTGCCAGAAGCGAGATCCCTGTCTCCGCTGCGGTGGTCACCAGCCGGCCGGCCGACTCGCCGTAGCACTTGATGACCAAGCATGTGTAACCTGCCAGCACCGCTTGCCTGAGCAACTCGCCTGCCTCGACGCTCGACGGCCGCACGCCCACAGCGAAGAGCATGGCATTGCGCATCGGTGGCAGCGGCGCGCGCGGTTCGTGGATCAGCGCGCCGGACACCGGTACATCGGCTCCGTCCCGCGCCGTCAGAAGGTGCAGCGGCCCCGGTCCCAGCGCTTCGAGGATTTGCCTGAGCACCACTGTCTTCATGCGAAGACGCACCTCCTGATCGGCTTGGTTCCCAATATTTCGTCCGCGACATCCGGATGCGACCCAGTGGGATCCTGATGCTCCTGCAAAGAAAGCCGCAAGCCTTCTTGGCTTGAGGCGGAGTGCCGCAACTACCGCTAAGCCGACTGGTGTTGTTCGGGGCATCGAATGTCGGCCCGACCTCGTCGCGAGTCACCTGACGGGTAAGGTGATCGCCCCCACCTGCGGCACGTATGAGCGCGAGAAGGACCGGGACGCCGGGTTTCATGCGACGAGTGACAGCGTACGTGTTGTGGTGGTCAGTTGTTGTTCGAATTCGGATGGTGTGAGGTAGCTGGGCGCGGAGTGGCGGCGGCGCCGGTTGTAGTACGGAAGCAAGCGGAACAGCTCGAGCCGGGTCTGTGTCTTCGAGGTACAGCGGTGTCCGTGGAGCAACTCGCGCTTGAGGCCCTGGAAGAAGGACTCGGCGAGGGGCGTTGTCGTAGCTCGAGCCGATCCGGCCAATGCTGCGGCGGATGCCGTGCCGGCGGCAGACGTCGGTGAAGGCGGCTGCGTTGTACTGGGCGAGTTCAACCATCGAACGGTAGAGCGGGCCGGCCATCAGCACTCATCACCCGTCTCAGCCTCGGCTCCCAGCTGCCGCGGACCGGCATCGTTGGTGTGAATCACCATGCAAGCCGAGGCATTGTGGATTCACCGATGACGAAAGCCTGCCCCGGAGCCTACGGTCCCTGCACGAGCCGCAACCGCGGTTCGCACTGCCACCTAGGGAGACAGTCATGTCCGGCAGCGAGGCCAGCCAGGTTGCTTCGTCGGTCCTCGGCGAAGTTTTCCACGTTGCGTACGCAGTCGACGACCTGACCAGGGCAGCCGATTCACTGATCGCACTCAGTGGCGGAACCGTCACCGATCCGGTTCGGATCGAGGCGTTGGTCATGGCGCCCGCACTGTCTGCGGACCCCGCGCGTGTCAGCGGACGCCTGTGCTGGGTGCTGGGCGATGAGCCGCCGGTCGAACTCTGGGAAGGCGGCGCGGAGTCCCCCTGGTTCTGTCCGGCCGGTGGCATGCGGTTCCACCACATCGCCTACTACGCCGACGACATGGACGCGGCCGCTCGCGGCCTTGAAGAGCAGGGGCTCACCCTCGACCTGGCGCCGTACCACGACGGCAGGGCATCTTTGGCTTCGCTTACTTCCGCAACGCGGGTGGCCTGCGCATCGAGATCCAGAACATCAACGACAAGCCGGCCATGGATGCCTGGCTCCGTGGCGAGCCGCTCCAGGTCGACTGGTTCGCCGAGCTTCAGTAGGACAGCGCCCTTCGCAGGGCATTGCGGACTTCGTCGCTCCGTCGCGGCGGTCAGCCGACGCCGGCCGCCGGCGTGCTCACCTTCCCTGTCCGGACCGGTGGCGAGAACCCGTAGACCGGCGGAGAGCAGCTGCCGGATTTCGGTCCGCGGCCTCCAGTACGTGCTGTCGCCGTCCCGCATCGGCACGGCGACCGTGTCCGTGCGCGGCGAACCGGGATTGCCCACGGGTGCCGGCGCGGCGAAGGGTACGGCGGCGGCGCACGATCCTGACCGTACGCTGAGGACATGACATCGGACTCCGCCGCGATGCGTATGCTGTGTGCTGAGGTCGCCCTGCGGCTCGAACAGGAGGATCCCGACCTGACGGCCCGGATCCGCGCCGAGTTGCCCTCGTACGAACACTTGCCGGAACTCGAGCACCGTCGCACGGTGCGTGACCTGACCCGCCTCATGCTGTCCAGCATTGCGTCCGGTCAGGGGCCGATCGCCGAGCATCTCCAGTTCACGCGGCGCTCCGCCCTGCGGCGGGCGCAGTTGGGTGTGTCCGCCTACGACGTGCTGAGTTCGTTCCACATCGTGCGCCGCGAGTTGTGGGCGGCCCTGCAGTCCAGTCCCGAGGCAACCGACGACCTGCTTCTCGGGCTGGTCGAACCGATCGGCCGGTGGACGGAGGCCATGAGCTCGGCGGTCGTCGAAGCCTTCGTCGCGGAATCGCCGGGCACGGCCGTGCAGCACGCCGAATTGCGCCAGCGGTTCCTGAGCGAGCTGGGTGATCGTTCCCTCGGGGAGCAGGTCGCCGAGAGTGCGCGTGCGCTGGCGTTCGACGTGGAGGGGCGATTCCAGGCGTTCTGCGCGGCAAGCGCGTCATGGCCCCGGCCCGAAGTGGAAAACCTGCAACGTGTGACCCGGCGGCTGCCCGGTGTTGTGCATTGCGGAGTTCGCGGCGACGTCATGATCGCCATCGCGCAGGACTGTGACCCGGTGCTTCTGGTCCGGGCCGTCCACGGGATCGCCGGCGATCGGTCGGCCGTCGGGATCGGGCTGCCTCGCCAGGGTCTGGCCGGCGCGCATCTGAGCACCGTCGACGCCGAGCGTGCGTTGCGGACGGCGCAGTTGTGGGAGGTGCCGTTGGTGCGTTTCGCGGATTCCTGGCTCGAGGCGACGCTGCTCGACAGCCGGCCCCGGCTGACGCCGATCCTCGCCGATGTCCAGCAGATCCAGCGGGACCATCCCGATCTCGCCGCAGCCGTCCTGGCCTTCGCCGACTGCGGGTTCTCCCTTTCCGACGCCGCCAGGCGGCTCAACGTGCACCCGAACACCATGGCCTACCGACTGAGCAGATGGCAGGAGCTCACCGGCGCCGACCCGCGGACGTTCGCCGGGCTGGCGCGGTCCGTGATCGGGTGCCGGTCGGCACCACGGTAAAGACCTGCGGCGGCAAGGAACACCCCGTCCGGAGGTTTGTGTAAAGCACAGGAACCCGGCGTTCAAGCTCATGTTTTTCCCAAAGACGTGCTCGTTCGGTCAAACGTATGGTCGGCGGAAGCAAACAGAGGCGCCACCACCCACGACGCGAACGACTCGACGAGGAGCCCCATGTCCGCCTTGGAGTATCTGAGCCTCGGTGATCCCGCGTTTCGCACTGATCGTTTCTCGGCCTACCAGCGGCTGCGCGACCACAACCCCGTTGCCCGGGCCGAACCCGACGGCACGCGAGCCGTTCTGACCCGCTACGCGGACGTCGAGCGGATCTTCAAGGATCCGCAGATGCGGGTACAGCCGAAGGCCGGCGAATTCCCGGCCTACCTCGGCACCGGCCCCGGCGCCACCTTCCACAAACTCTCGCTGCCCGATCTGGACGCACCGAAGCACACCAGGCTGCGCAAGCTCGCCTCGCCCGCGTTCGCGCCGCGAGCGCTGGGCCACATGCGGTCGTGGGTGGAGCGGATCATCACCGACAACATCGAAGCGCTCGCCGCGGCCGACGGCGAAGTCGACTTCGTCGAGCACTTCGGCATGCGCGTGCCCGCCGAGATCGCGTGCCGGCTCCTCCACGCCCCCGCCGCCGACGCGGAGACGGTACTGCGGCGGATGCCCGCGCTCAACCGTGTGCTGACCCACACTCCCCTCACACCGGACGAACTGGCCGAGGCCGACGAAGTCGCGCAGTTCTACTTCGACTACATCGGCGAGATCATAGACTCGAAACGCGGAAAGCTCGGCCCCGAGGACCCGGTCGGCGCACTGATGCTGGCCGAGGAGGAAGGCGGCCGGCTCAGCCGCGACGAGCTGATCGTCACGCTCGTCGGGTTCTTCATCGCGAGCTACCACACCACGATGACGGCGATGACCAATGCCGTCCACGCGTTGCTCTCCCATCCCGACCAGATGCGGCTGCTCACCGCCGACCCGGACCTGGCGCCGGCTGCATGGGAGGAGGTGCTGCGCTGGCAGTCGCCGGTGCACTTCATCACCCGGTACGCCGGCTACGAGTTTGAGCTCCACGGCGAGACCATCGCCGAGGGCACCCAACTGCTGCTCGGGATCGGCTCGGCCAATCGCGACGAACGCCGTTTCCCCGATCCGGACACGTTCGACATCCGACGCGCCGACAAGCGGCACCTGGCCTTCACCGCAGGCGGTCACTACTGCCTCGGCGCCCCGCTGTCCCGGCTGGAGGGCGACATCCTGCTCCGGCTCCTGCCGCAGCGCCTGCCCGCGATGGCGCTGATCGACACCAACACCCCGCGGACCGACGACCTCGTGTTTCCCGTGATGACGGCGCTGATGGTCGCGCCGAAGGGGGTTTAGGCGATGACCGCGGGGCGGTGGCCCGGCGGGCGGCAAGCCGCGGCGTGTGTCACGTTCGACCATCTCGGCGAGGCAGCCGAACTCCAGATGGAGTCCTGGCCCGCCCACATCCCGGTCGGCAGTCACCACAGTGTGTCCACCGAGCTCCCGAACCTTCTGGAGATGCTGCGCGACCGGCCGGTGCGGTCGACGTTCTACCTCGAGGCGTGGAACATCGACACGTACCCGGACGCCGTGCTGTCCATCGCGGACGCCGGACACGACGTGGGGTGGCACGGCTGGTTGCACGAACCATGGTCCCGGACGGACGAACTCGCCCTGCGCACCGCCCTGGACCGCAGCGTCGAGCGGTACGACCGGCTGGGAATCCGGCCGGTCGCGGCTCGCCCTCCCGCCGGCCTGCTCGGCGACCACTCGCTGACGCTGCTGCGCGAGTACGGGTTCGAACTCGCCTCGCTGGCCGGCGATGTCCACGGCGTCCAGGACGGGCTGGCACTGCTGCCCTACCCGTGGACGGGCGTCGATGGTGCCTACTACATCCCCGGCTTCACCCGGCTGCGCAAGGAGGAGCCGGGCGACCACCCGGTCGGGCCGGACATCCTGATCCGCGCACATCAGCGATTCCTCGAGGAGACCATCGAGGCCGGCAGCTTCGCGTCGTACGTGTTCCACGTGTGCTGGCAGGACACGCCGGACAAGGTCGCAGCCATCGCGACCCTGATGGACCGACTCGACGCCGACGACCGTGTCTGGCACGCCCAGTCGGCCGAGATCGCGCGATGGATGCGCGCACACCCCGAAGACTTCGCGGGGGTCGCGCACGTCGACGCGCCCCCTGCGTGGTGACGCCGCCATCCCCGGGCGGACATCCCTTTCCCAGACTTTCCTGGAGACGACATGCGTATCGTCAGCTTCGGCGGACCCGGTGGCGAACAGCCGGGCGTGCTGGTCGACGACCACACGATCCTGCCCCTCGCACCGGTTCTCGCACCCCTCGGGCTACCCGCCACGGACACCACACACATCCTCGCGCTGTGGCCGGCGGTCCGCCCCCTCGTTGAGGCGGCACTGCACGACACCCGCCACCACATCGCCCGCGCGGACGTGCGGCTGGGGCCGCCGGTACCGCGCCCCGGCAAGGTGATCGCCGTCGGGTTCAACTACCCGATGCACTCGAATGCCGTACTCGGGCCTGTTGCCGCACCCACCGAGCCCGTCCTGTTCCTCAAGCTGCCAGGCAGCGTGTGCGGGCCGTACGACCCGCTGATCAAGCCGCCTGAGACGACGGCGCTCGACTACGAGATCGAACTGGCCGTCGTCATCGGCCGGGCGGGGCGGCGGATAGCTCCCGCCGACGCCCACGCCCACGTCGCCGGTTACATGATCGCCAACGATGTCACCGCGCGGGACGTGGCCCTGGGCGCCGGAATCCACTCGCCGCTGCAGATGCAACTCGTCCGGGGCAAGGGGTTCCCGTCGTTCTGCGCGACCGGGCCCTGGCTGCTCACGCGCGATGAGCGCGACGAGCAACTCGACTCCGAGCCGCTGCGCCTGCGGCTGTCGGTCAACGGAGAAGCCCGCCAGGACGGGTGGAGCAGCGACATGCTCTTCGACGTACCGGCCCTCATCGCGTCCATCAGCAACAGCATGGACCTGCTCCCCGGCGACGTGATCCTCACCGGTACCCCGAGTGGCTGCGGATTCGAACTCGACCCGCCGGCCTACCTCGTCGAAGGCGACGAGATCCGCGGCAGCATCACCGGCCTCGGTGAGCTGCACCAGCGGGTCACGGACGAAGACATCACCCAGTACAAAACCCCCGCCACGACCTCCACCATTCGGACGTTGACATGACGAAGATCAGTTACATCCAGCCCGACGGCACCCGCGTCACCGTCGACGCCGGCCCCGGCGACTCGGTCATGTCGGCCGCCCTGGCTGGCGACGTGGACGGGATCGTCGGCGAATGCGGCGGCAACATGATGTGCGCGACCTGCCACGTCTACGTCGACGAATCGGTAGCCGGCCGATTCCCGGCCATGACCGACGACGAGGACCAGATGCTCTCCTGCGCCGAAGCCCCGCGCACCAGCGCCAGCCGACTGAGCTGCCAGCTCCCGGCCGACGGCGCGGCCGACGACATAGTTGTGACCGTGCCGGGGAGTCCAGTGTGAAGCCCGACGCAACCGTTGTCATCGTCGGCGCGGGCCAGGGCGGCGTCCAGGTCGCGGCCTCGCTGCGGGAACGAGGACACGCGGGCCCCGTCGTCCTCGTCGGTGACGAACCGGGTCTGCCCTACCAGCGGCCACCCCTGTCGAAGAGATTCCTGCTGCACCCGCAGACGCCGATCGAACTGCGCCCCCAGTCCTTCTACGAGCGCCGCCACATCGAACTCCGGCATACCCGGGTCACCTCCATCGACCGGTCCGCTCGGCGGGTCCGCCTGGCCGACGGAGACACCCTGGCGTACGACCACGTCGTCCTGGCTATGGGGGCCCGCAACCGCATCCCACCGATCGACGGCATCACCCTGAACGGAAACGTCCAGGTCCGCACCCAGGACGACGCCGAACGCCTGCGCACCCGACTGCAGGCCGCCTCGCATCTGGCGATCATCGGCGCCGGGTTCATCGGCATGGAGGTGGCAGCCGCCGCGGCGAAGACGGGAATCGCGACCACCGTCATCGAGGCACTCCACCGTCCGATGGCGCGGGCGGTATCCGTGGCGACCTCGACACACATGGCCGACCTGCACCGAGCACAGGGCACCACACTGCGCCTGGGCCGCACCGTCGTACGCCTCGACGGCGATCGCCCCGGCGCCGTCACCGGTGTCCGACTGGACGACGGCAGCCTCGTTCCGGCTGACCTCGTGGTCGTCGGGGTCGGAGTAACACCTGCCGTCGAGCTCGCGACCGAAGCCGGAATCGATGTCGGGGACGGCATCCGGGTCGACGCCTTCCTGAGGACCAGCGACCCGCACATCTCCGCCATCGGCGACTGCGCGGAATTCCCCAGCGTTCACACCGGAGCACGAACCCGGCTCGAATCGGTCCAGAACGCCGTCGACCAGGCTCGTTGCCTTGCCGCGTGTTTGACCGGAGCCCCTACGCCCTACAACGCCGTTCCGTGGTTCTGGACCGAACAGTTCTCGACGAAACTGCAGATCGCCGGCCTCGGACAAGGCCAGGACGAGAGCACCACCCTCGGCGATCCGGCGACCGGATCGTTCTCCGTCCTGCTGTTCAAGGACGGACTCCTCGCCGGGGTGGAGTCCGTCAACGCCCCTGCGGACCACACCGCGGCCCGCCGCATTCTGGCCTTCGGCAAGTCTCCGCGTCGCGAGGAGACGGCCGCCGACGGATTCTCGCTCCGCCAATGGGCCGACCGACATTGCCGGAACCAGGACCGAACCGCGGCTCCGCACGATTCGGCCGACGCCCGTGTCGGCCTCACCGCCGATATCCGCTGAGCGAGACGGGCGGGGCGCCACCGCAAACCCCCTCAGCCGGCCCCTTACCACGGAACCCGCGGGCCCGGCGAGGCGGGATCGACAACACCTGCCGCCCGCCGAATCCCCTCCGGGGAGCCGCGGCAGAAAACCCGCAACGCAACGCACGCTCACCGTGAATTCGCAGTATCAAAGGACTTGGAGCTTCTCACCGGGGCCACTCACGGGTCACACGTCCAACGAAAGCGAGCCTCCCCGATGTCCGCGATATCCGCGAAGGCCCTGCGCCGATCGATGCAGAGCTTCCTTCCCTCCCTCGAGCCGGTGCGCTTCGTGGCCGAGGAGGGCACGCCGGCGAAGCCGCCGCCCGGCTACCACGAGCCGGACGACGCGCTCCTGCGTCAGGCCTTCCGGCACATGATGCTCGGGCGGCGGTTCGACGCCCAGGCCACGGCTCTGACCAAGCAGGGACGGCTCGCCGTGTACCCCTCCAGTCGTGGCCAGGAGGCGTGCCAGATAGCCGCGGCGCTGGCGTTGCGCGAGGAGGACTGGCTGTTCCCCACCTATCGCGACTCAATGGCCCTGGTCGCGCGCGGCGTCGATCCCGTTGAGGTGCTGACGCTGCTGCGCGGGGACTGGCACCGTGGCTACGACCCCATGGCCAACCGGGTGGCGCCGCAGTGCACGCCGCTGGCCACCCAGGTTCTGCACGCCGCAGGAATGGCTGAGGCGATGCGGCGCAAAGGCGAGGACGGCGTGGCGCTGGCATTGATCGGCGACGGCGAGACCAGCGAGGGGGACTTCCACGAAGCACTCAATTTCGCCGCGGTGTTCGAGTCACCGGTGGTGTTCTTCGTGCAGAACAACAAGTACGCCATCTCGGTGCCGCTGGCCCGCCAGAGCGCGGCGCCCGCGCTGGCGTACAAGGGCGTCGGATACGGCGTGCGTTCCGAGCAGGTGGACGGCAACGACCTGGTGGCGGTGCTGTCCGTGTTGACCGCCGCGCTCGAGCACGCGCGCAGCGGCGGGGGCCCGTTCCTGGTGGAGGCACACACCTACCGGATGGACGCGCACACCAACGCCGACGACGCGACGCGCTACCGCGAGGCGGCCGAGGTGGAACAGTGGCACACGGCGGATCCGCTGGCCCGTCTGGAAACGTACCTGAGGGCCCGCGCCGTGCTGACCGACGACGACATCGAGGGCGACCGGTCGGACGCCGAGACCCTTGCCGCGGATCTGCGCTCGCGGATGAACGCCGACCACGAGGCCGACCCGCTGGAACTGTTCGACCACGTCTTCGCCGAAACCACCCCTCAGCTGCGCGAGCAACGTGGCCTGCTCGCCGCCGAGTTCGCTGCCCAGGAGGACTGACACACGTGGCGACCGTGACAATGGCGCAGGCGCTGAACACCGCGCTGCGCGACGCGTTGGGCTCGGACGAGCGGGTACTGGTGTTCGGCGAGGACGTCGGCCCCCTGGGAGGCGTGTTCCGGGTCACCGACGGCCTGACCCGGGACTTCGGCGAGCAACGCTGCTTCGATACCCCGCTCGCGGAGGCCGGCATCGTCGGCCTCGCCGTCGGGATGGCCATGGGCGGCTTCCGGCCCGTGGTGGAGATGCAGTTCGATGCCTTCGCCTACCCCGCGTTCGAACAAATCACCTCGCACGTCGCGAAGCTGCGCAACCGGACCCGAGGACGGGTGTCGTTGCCCATGGTGATCCGCATCCCCTACGCCGGCGGAATCGGCGGCGTCGAGCACCACTGCGACTCCAGCGAGGCCTACTACGCGCACACGCCCGGCCTGAAGGTGGTCACCCCCGCGAATGCCGAGGACGCCTACTGGCTTCTGCGCGACGCGATCGCCGACCCCGACCCGGTGGTCTTCCTGGAACCCAAAAAACTGTACTGGTCGAAGCAGGAAACCGAATTCGGCACGCGCCACGCGCAGCCGCTCGGTCGCGCGGTCGTCCGACGCGAGGGGCGCGACGCGACGCTCGTGACATACGGTCCTTCCGTACCGGTGGCGCTTGAGGCCGCCGAGGTCGCGGCGCGGGAGGGACGCAGCCTGGAGGTCGTCGACCTGCGCACTCTGGTCCCGTTCGACGACGAGACGGTGGCCGCGTCCGTGAGACGTACAGGGCGTTGTGTCGTCATCCAGGAAGCCCAGGGCTTCGCCGGGGTGGGAGCCGAGATAGCCGCCCGGGTGCAGGAGCGCTGCTTCCACTCGCTGGGCGCGCCGGTGCTGCGCGTCGCCGGGTTCGACATCCCCTACCCGCCGCCGAAGCTGGAGCACGCGCACCTGCCCGGTGTCGACCGCGTCCTCGACGCGGTGGACCGGTTGCAGTTCGACGACGTGCCCGACGTCCGTCACCTGACCGTGGGGGCAGCATGAGCACCGACACACTCGAAGCGCAGGTCTTCCCTCTGCCCGATCTGGGCGAGGGACTCACCGAGGCCGAGATCGTCGAATGGAAGGTCGCGGTCGGCGACACGGTGGAGATCGACCAGATCGTGGTGGAGGTCGAGACGGCCAAGGCCGCCGTCGAGGTTCCCGTTCCCTACGCCGGTACGGTGCTGTGCCTGCACGCCGATGCCGGCACGGCGCTCGCGGTGGGGCAACCGCTCATCTCGGTCGGCGCGACGACGACCAGGGACCACGTGGCACCCACCGCCGCCGAGCGATACCGAGAGGAGGAACAGGCCGGGTCCGGGAACGTTCTGATCGGCTACGGCACCGGCCACGCGCCCGCCTCCCGGCGGCGTCGCCGACGCGTACCGGCACAGCCCCCCCCGTTATCTTTTTCGCGGTCCTGCAATGGGGCCGTTGGCCTCCGGGCCCGGTATGACTGTGTCCCCTCTGTCGAAGTGATGACCTGGGGGGTGGTGTCGCCGGGTCCGTGGGGTGCCGTCGGAGACGCTGATGAGAGGTCCGGCCACCGCCTGGCCCGGTGCAATGCCGGGCAGCTCGCGGGCGGCAGGTCTGCATAACGTGGATGCGCGAGCACGGTGCCACCGCCGAGGCCGGCAAGGTCAACCACTTGGGAGGGGTGCGATGTTCGACACCGGCGATGTGGGCGTCTTCCTGGGCATGGACGTCGGCAAGAGTGCCCATCACGGCCACGGGCTGACCCCGGCCGGGAAGAAGGTCTTCGACAAGCCGATGCCCAACAGCGAACCGAAACTGCGGGCCGTCCTCGACAAGCTGACCGCGAAGTTCGGCACCGTGCTGGTGATTGTCGACCAGCCCGCCTCGATCGGTGCTCTGCCCCTGACCGTCGCCCGGGACGCGGGCTGCCAGGTCGCCTACCTGCCCGGACTCGCGATGCGGCGGATCGCCGATCTGTATCCCGGCGAGGCGAAGACCGACGCGAAGGACGCGGCGGTGATCGCGGACGCCGCCCGGACGATGCCCCACACCCTGCGCTCGCTGGAGCTGACCGACGAGATCACCGCCGAGCTCACCGTCCTGACCGGCTTCGACCAGGACCTCGCCGCGGAAGCCACCCGCACCAGCAACCGGATACGCGGCCTGCTCACCCAGTTCCACCCCAGCCTCGAGCGCGTCCTGGGCCCGCGACTGGACCACCGGGCCGTCACCTGGCTCCTCGAACGATACGGATCCCCGGCCGCCCTGAGGAAAGCCGGCCGCCGCAGACTCGTCGAACTCATCCGGCCCAAGGCCCCGCGGATGGCACAGAGGCTGATCGACGACGTCTTCGACGCCCTCGACGAACAGACCGTCATCGTTCCCGGCACGGGCACCCTCGACATCGTGATCCCGTCCCTGGCCGCCTCGCTCGCAGCGGTCCACGACCAGCGCAGAGCGCTCGAAGCCCAGATCACCACCCTGTTGGAGGCCCACCCTCTTCACCCGGTCCTGACCTCGATGCCCGGAGTCGGAGTCAGGACCGCCGCCGTCCTGCTGGTCACGGTCGGCGACGGCACCGGGTTTCCCAGCGCAGCCCACCTCGCCTCCTACGCCGGCCTCGCCCCCACAACCAAGTCGTCCGGGACCTCGATCCACGGCGAACACGCACCACGAGGAGGAAACCGGCAGCTCAAACGCGCGATGTTCCTCTCCGCCTTCGCCTGCATGAACGCAGACCCCGCCTCCCGCACCTACTACGATCGCCAACGCGCCCACGGCAAGACCCACACCCAAGCACTCCTCCGCCTCGCCCGCCAACGCAT
>NZ_JAFMPZ010000112.1 GCF_017353455.1 Streptomyces laculatispora | reverse complement strand
CGTTGACGAGCACCAGCAGCATCTCGGCACTGATGTCCAGCGGCAGCCGCTCGATCAGCCCTCCGGTGGCCTCCCGCACCCAGGCGTCGACCCCGGTGGCGTCCATCGGACCGAACCCGACGTCCGCCAGCGCCTCCCGGTACTCCCGGTAGACCGGCACCCGGGTCCACACCCGGGTCGCCACCCCCAGCGCGTCGGTGGCCGCCAGCTCGCGCACCCCGGCCGCCACCGCGTCGGCGGCCTGCCGCTCCGCCACCCCGAGCACCGCCCGCAGCTCGTCGGCGGTCTCCCCCCGCGCCCCTGCCGCGACCACCGCCAGGGCCAGCCAGAGCCCGGCCGGCGAGCACACGAAGCTCCCGCCGCCCGGCCCGGCCAGCTCCCGTATCCACCTCTCGCCGAGCCGCTGGACCGCCCCGGCCCTCGTCGTCGATCCCGTCTCCCGCGTCACCGATGCCCCCTGCAAGCAATTCACTTCTCCGCACAGCTGTGCGCAAGACAGAATGAACCAATGACGTGGACCGTGGCCCCCGAACGCTTCGACTCCCCCGACGCCGCCCTGCTGCGCCGGGACTACTACGACGAGGTCGCGAGCCGCTACTGGGGGCGGCCCGCGACCGTCGAGGAGTTGGACGAGGGGCTCACCGACGACGGCGCCGAGCTGCTGGTCCCGCCGACCGGTGAGTTCGTCGTCGGCCGGTTCGGGGGACGGGCGGCGGCCTGCGCCGGGCTGGTCGTGACGGACCCGGAGGTCGCGGAGCTGACCCGGGTGTTCGTACGCCCCGAGGTGCGCGGCACGGGAGGCGGCGGGCTGCTGCTCGCGGCGGTCGAGGGCCGGGCGCGGGCCCTGGGCATCCGGCGGCTGCGCCTCGACACCCGCAACGACCTGGTCGAGGCGCGCGGGCTGTACGCGAAGCACGGCTACCGGGAGGTCCCGGCGTTCCACCACCGCAACCAGTACGCCGAGCACTGGTTCGCCAAGGAGCTCCGCACCACCGTGTGACCGGCCCCGCCCTCAGGGGGCGTGGTGGTCCCGCTTCGGCTCCGGGCTGTGCGGGCGCTCCTTGCTCGATCCGCTCGTCTCGGCCGTCAGCTCCGACACCAGGGCGACCAGGTCGGTCGGCCGGTCCGGACCCCACCAGTCGCCGAGCAGCTCCGCCAGCGACTCCTCCCGGGCGTGCGAGAGCTTCACCACGGCCTCCGCACCGGGCTCGGTGAGCACCAGTTGCACCCCCACCCGGCGGGCCAGCCCGCGTTCCTCCAGCTGCCGTCCCGCCTCGCTGATCACCCGCAGCGGCACCGGGGCGACCTCGGCGAGCCGGGCGGGCTCGACGGTGCCGTGCCGTTTGATGCGCAGCAGCATCCAGCTCGCGGCGGGCAGCAGGTCGAGTCCGGCCTTCTCGGTGATCTTCACGTAGACCTCGCGGCGGCCCTCCCTGGTGGCGAGGACCGAGAGTGCGCGGGCGCATTCGTCGTACGAGGACCGCTCGACCGGGTTCGACGCCAGGGTCTCGCTGGTGTCGGGGGCGGTCACCGAGCCGCGCAGCTTGTCCTCCTTGAGCAGCCAGGCGAAGACGAAGGCGATCAGGACGACGGGGGCCGCGTACAGGAACACATCGGTGATCGACGTCGAGTACGCGCTGAGCACCGGCTGGCGGATCGCGGGCGGCAGCCGGCTGACGGCGCGCGGGTCGGAGGCCAGTCCGTTCGCGCTGACCCCGGGCGGCAGCGTCCGGCCCGCGAGCGCCGCACCGAGCTTGTCGGTGAGCCGGTTGGTGAAGATGGTGCCGAAGATGGCGACACCGAACGAGGCGCCGATGGAACGGAAGAAGGTCGCCCCCGAGGTGGCGACGCCGAGGTCCTGGTAGCTCACCGCGTTCTGCACGATCAGGACGAGGACCTGCATCACCAGACCGAGTCCCGCACCGAAGACGAAGAAGTAGAGGCTCATCTCCAGTGTGCTGCTGTGCTCCGTGAGCCGGTGCAGGAGCAGCAGGCCGATCGCCGTGATGCCGGTGCCGAGGATCGGGAAGATCTTCCAGCGGCCCGTACGGCTGACGATCTGGCCGGACCCGGTCGAGGTGATGAGCAGGCCGAACACCATCGGGAGCATGTGGACGCCGGACATCGTCGGCGTGATGCCGTGCACCACCTGCAGGAAGGTCGGCAGATAGGTCATCGCGCCGAACATCGCGAAGCCGATGACGAAGCTGATCACGGCGACGAGGCTGAAGGTCCTGATCCGGAACAGCTTCAGCGGCAGTACGGGTTCGGCGGCGCGCCGCTCCACGTACACGAAGGCGATCAGCAACAGCACACTGACCACGGCGAGACCGACGATCTGCGTCGAGTCCCAGGCCCAGGTGGTGCCGCCGAGCGAGGCGACCAGGACCAGACAGGTGGCGACCGCGGCGATGAGGAAGGTGCCGAGGTAGTCGATGGTGTGCTTCGTCCGGTGGACCGGGATGTGCAGCACCGCGGCGATCACGGCGAGGGCGACGACACCGATGGGGAGGTTGATGTAGAAGACCCAGCGCCAGCTGAGCTGTTCGGTGAAGAAGCCGCCCAGGAGCGGTCCGAGCACGCTCGTCGCGCCGAACACCGCTCCGAACAGGCCCTGGTACTTGCCTCGTTCGCGCGGCGGGACGATATCGCCGACGATCGCCATCGACAGCACGATCAGTCCGCCGCCGCCGAGCCCCTGGAGGGCGCGGAAGCCGATCAGCTGCGGCATGTTCTGGGCGATGCCGCAGAGCGCGGAGCCGATCAGGAAGATGACGATGGCGATCTGGAAGAGCCGCTTGCGCCCGTACTGGTCGCCCAGCTTGCCCCAGAGCGGGGTCGCGGCGGTCGATGCCAGCAGATAGGCCGTGACCACCCACGACAGGTGCTCCAGGCCGCCGAGGTCACTGACGATGGTCGGCAGTGCGGTGGAGACGATGGTCTGGTCGAGTGCGGCGAGCAGCATGCCGAGAAGCAGGGCGCCGATCGCCACCAGGACCGACCGCGTGGAGCGGTTTTCGCCGGGGGCCGGGGCCGGAGGGCTCAACTGCTGGGCCATGAAACAACTCCTCGGATCCGCTCTACGCACCCATCCTGTCTGTTCTGCGCCGTTATGGCCTGCCGAGGGGCCGCATGATTGGGCTTCCCGGCGGCGGGCTGCATAATCGCAGGCAATTCAAGGGGAGGGGACCCACAATGACCGGACATATATGCCCGGAGTGCGGTACGGACAGCAGACCTGGCGCCGGTCCGGGCTGCGGCTGCGCGCAACGCGCGGCTCAGCACAGTGCCGGACAGCGGCAGGCCGCCGGACAGCAGCACGTCACCGAGGAGCAGCGGGCCGCCGAGCAGCACCGCATCGTCGAGGAGCACCACGCCGGGCGGTCGGCCGAGTTCGCGGCCGCCGAGGACTTCGACCCGCTGCGCATCCGGCCGTACGTGACGCTGGGGGGCGAGGAGACGGCGGCCGGCCGGGACGAACCGAAGGGGTACGTGACGGACGGCCGTGCGGGTGACGCGGCCACCACGATGCCGCTGTTCCTGGACCCGGCGGGGCCGGGTCCGCTGCCGGACGCCGCCGGGCCGGACGGTCCGGACGGCCACCCGGGCGCCCCGGTCCTCACGACGGGACCGGACCCCGTGCAGCCGCGCCGCCGCAGACCCTTCGCCGCGCTGGCCGTGGGGGCGGCCGTCGTCGCGGTGGTGGGCACCGCGGCCTTCGTCGGCGGGCTGTTCGACGGGGACGGCAACGGGGACGCCGACCTCGATCCGGTCCTGCCCTCCACGGTCACCAGCCTCCCCGAGGAGAGCGCCGCACCGTCGGCCTCCACGACGGCATCCGCCTCCGCGTCGCCGTCCCGGTCGGCCACGGCGTCACCGTCCGCCTCCGCGACCGCATCCGCGTCCGCGTCCGCGTCGCCGACGGCGAGCGCCTCGGCGTCCCGTTCCGCGTCCGCCGGCCCGTCGGGCTCCGCCGCCGCGTCCTCCCCGGCGGCCACGGCTGACGCCGGGGGTCCGGAGTCGGTGGCCCCGCCCGCCCCGCCGCAGGAAGGTGCCGCGCTGCGCCGCGGCGACCACGGCCCGGAGGTGGCCGAACTGCAACGCCGGCTCCAGGAGGTCTGGCTGTTCCGCGGCCCCGCCGACGCCGACTTCACCGACCGGGTCGAGCGGGCCGTCAGCAACTTCCAGTCCTCGATGTACATCCAGGGCGATGCGGAGGGGGTCTACGGACCGAACACCCGGCGTGCGCTGGAGGCGGTCACCACGGGGCAGGGGCGCGGCTGATCCACACGGGGCCGGATCCGCGGAGGGATTGGCTTTCCCGGGCAGGTTTTTGTATCGTGATGGAACAAAGTGGCCCCCAAACGCACTCCCTGACCGGCGGGCGGGGGCCGCTTGATCTCTTTCCCGCGTTGCCCGTCCTACGGCGTCGCACCGCACTGCCCGCTCTGCCGCGTCGCACGCCTTCGCGCGTCGCCCGCCTCCCGCGCAGTTCGCCTCCCCGCTCTGGAGCCCGCCCATGCCGGCCACCGTTCTCACCGCCCGCGCCCTCCTGCTCGACATGGACGGGACCCTGGTGAATTCCGACGCCGTCGTGGAGCGCTGCTGGCGGCGCTGGGCGCTGCGGAACGGCCTGGACCCGGAGGCCGCACTCAAGGTGGTCCACGGCCGGCAGGGGTACGCCACCATGGCGGTGCTCCTCCCGGACCGTCCGATGGAGCAGAACCACGCGGACAACCGGGTGATGCTCGCCGAGGAGACCGCCGACACCGCCGGCGTCGTCCCGATCGGCGGCGCCGACGCCTTCATGGACGCGATCGCCGCGCTCCCGCACGCCCTGGTCACCTCGGCCGACCGGGCGCTGGCGCAGGTCCGGATGACCGCGGCCGGACTGCGGATGCCCGAGCTCCGGGTCACCGCCGAGAGCGTGGGCGCCAGCAAGCCGGACCCGGAGGGCTTCCTCAAGGGCGCCGCCGGGCTGGGCTTCGAACCGGCGGACTGCATCGTCTTCGAGGACTCCGAAGCGGGCATCGCGGCAGGCCGGGCGGCGGGCATGCGCGTCGTGGGCGTGGGCCCGCGCGCGGCGGCGCTCTCCCCGGACGCGCACGTCGAGGACCTGACGCAGATCCGGGTGGAGGCGGCGGCCGACGGCTCGGTCCTGCTCCACATCAGCGCCCGATAGCCGAGGCCCCTCCTCCGTCGCGGTGAAGCCGTCCCCGCGCCACCAGTTCCAGCACGGTCGCGACGGCCGCCGCCTGTACGGCCATCAGCGCCACCAGCACGAACAGCTGTACGGCGCCCGCCTGCACCGGTGAGGCGCCGCCCAGCAGCATGCCGACGAAGGCCCCGGGCAGCGTGACGAGCCCCACCGTCCGGGTCTGGTCGAGCCCCGGCAGCAGAGCGTCCGACGCCGCGGGCCGGGCGATCTCCAGCCGCGCGTCACGGTCCGGGAAGCCGAGCGCCATCGCCGCCTCCACCTCCCCGTGCCGGGTCGCCAGCTCGTCGAGCGCCCGCCGCCCGCCGAGCACGGTCGCGGTCAGGGCGCCCCCGATGAGGATGCCGGTCACCGGGATCAGCGCGATGCCCCGGACCGGCACCAGCCCGGTGAGCAGCAGCACCGCGACCACCGGCACGACCCCCGCCCCGATCGGCAGGGCCACCCACCGCCAGGTGCGGTTATCGGTGACGCGATGACCCGCGGTCCACATCGCCACGCCGAACATCAACGCGATGAACGCGAACGTCGGCGCGAAGGCGTGGACCACCCAGCCGATGAGCGAGGAGACCGCGGCGAGTTGCGCCGCCGCCCGCAGCCCGGCCAGGACGATCTGCCGCGACCGGCCGAGCGAGGCGAAAGCGGAGACACCGGCGGCCGCCGCGAGCAGCAGGGCGAGGACGACCCCGAGTGTGATGTTGACCGGTAGCAGCACGCGGCCACCCTAAGACCCCGCGGCCGGTCCCCTGCCGCGAACCGGAATCCCCGGCGCCGGCGCGACCGGGTTTCCGGCCCGTCCCCCCAGCGCGGAACTGCCGTCTCATCAGTTCCGTACGCCCGCGCACACACTTCCGTACGCCCCCGCACCCCGAACCTCTTCGTCAGACCCCTTGATGTGACGTGCCCATGTCGCCACTCTGTTACCTGGCGCCCACCCCACGGAAACCTTGCGCCGCCACGATGGCCGGGCCGTTTCGGACGACCCGCCCAAGGCCCCCCACATCAAGGGAGTTCGCATGTCAGGTATCTACGCGCGTCGCATAGCCGTCCTCGCCGCCTCCGCCGCCCTCGCCGCAACCACCGGGCTGCTCACCGCTCCCAGCGCCCAGGCAGCCATGCCCACCCCGGTGACCGCGTCCACCGCCCGCACCTATCTGAGCCAGCTGACCGTGCAGGCGGAGGGCTCCTCGACCGGTTACAGCAGGGACAAGTTCCCGCACTGGATCACCCAGTCGGGCGCCTGCAACACCCGCGAGGTGGTCCTGAAGCGGGACGGCACGAACGTCTCGCAGGACTCCAGCTGCGCCGCCGTGAGAGGCAGTTGGTACTCGGAGTACGACGGAGCCACCTGGACCGCCGCAGCCGATCTGGACATCGACCACATGGTCCCGCTGGCCGAGGCCTGGCGGTCCGGCGCGGCCGGCTGGACCACCGCCCAACGACAGGCGTACGCCAACGACCTGACGCGCCCCCAGCTCATCGCGGTAACCGACAACGTCAACCAGTCCAAGGGCGACAAGGACCCGGCGAAGTGGCTCCCCTCGCGCACCGCCTACCAGTGCACGTACGTACGCGCCTGGGTGGACGTGAAGCACTACTACGGCCTGACCGTCGACCCGGCCGAGAAGACCGCGCTGCAGTCCGTGCTCAACGGCTGCTGAACGACCGCTGAAGGGCGGCCGGTCCACCTGACCGCCGGCCCCCGGAACCGCCCCGCGCTCCCCCGTCGTTCCGTACGGTACGAACCCGCCGTACGAACCACCCGTACGGAACCGTCCGTACGGAACGACGTGAGGAGCACCACATGGCCGGGCTGCGCCTGGGACCACTACTGCGGTACGTCGACTGGGAGACCGCCTCCACCGCGACCGTCTGGGTCGAGGCGGACCGGCCGTGCACGGCCGTGGTCCGGTGCGCGGACGGGGCCTCGGGCTCGTCGCGGACCTTCGCGGTCGCCGGCCACCACTACGCCCTGGTGGTGGTGACCGGCCTGACTCCCGGCTCCACCACGGCGTACGAGGTACTGCTCGACGACCGCCGGGTGTGGCCGCCCGAGGACCACGGATTCCCGGCGAGCACGATCACCACCCCGCCGATATCCACCGGCGGCGACGAAGGCGGCGAGGGCCGCGAGGAGGACGGGAGCGGCGGGGCAGGCGGGCCGGGGACGGTCCGGATCTCCTTCGGCTCCTGCCGCTGGGCGGCTCCCCCCGCCGGCGGTCACGCGTCCGTCCGGTCCGACCCCGTCGGACCGGACGCCCTGGACACCCTCGCCGCCCGGCTCGCCGCCGACCCCGACGCCGTGCGCCCCGACGTCCTGCTGCTCCTGGGCGACCAGGTGTACGCGGACGAGACCTCGCAGGCGACACGGCGCAGGCTCGCGGCGCGGCGCGATCTGGACGAGCCGCCGGGGGCGGAGGTCGCGGACTACGACGAGTACACCTGCCTGTACGACGAGTCGTGGCGCGACCCCGAGGTGCGCTGGCTGCTCTCGACGGTCCCCAGCTGCATGATCTTCGACGATCACGATGTCATCGACGACTGGAACACCAGCGCCGCCTGGCTCACCGAGATCCGTTCCACGCCCTGGTGGCACGAGCGGATCGTCAGCGGACTGATGTCGTACTGGGTCTATCAGCACCTGGGCAACCTCTCCCCCGCCGAACTGGCGGCGGATCCGCTCTACGCGGCGGTGCACGCCACCCCGGACGGCACCGAAGAGGTGCGCCGGTTCGCGGCCGGGGCCGACGCGGACCCCACCGGAACCCGCTGGAGCTACCGACGCGTTTTCGGCCGAGTACGGCTGCTCATGGTGGACAGCCGCGCGGCCCGGGTGCTCGACGAGCGGCAGCGGGCGATGCTCCACCCCCGGGAGGAGCGCTGGCTGCGCGAGGAGGCGCTGTCCGGGCCCGGTTCTTTCGACCACCTCCTGATCGGCACCTCGCTTCCATGGCTGCTGCCGCCACTGGTACACGACGCGGAGGAGTGGAGCTCCGCGCTCTGCCGGGGCGAGCGGGGCGGTCCGGACGGCCGCTGGGCGCGCGTCGGTGAGCACCTGCGGCAACGCTCCGACCTGGAGCATTGGGCCGCGTTCCCCGATTCGTTCGGGCAACTGACGGAGCTGATCCGGGAGGTGGGCAGCGGCCCGGACGCACCGGCGACGGTATGCGTGCTGTCGGGCGATGTGCACCATGCGTACATCGCGGAACCCGCCTGGCCCGCCGAGGCCCCCGGCGGTGCGCCGGAGGCCCGCGTCCTGCAACTGACCTGTTCTCCCGTGCACAACTCGATCCCCGGTCCGCTCAGGGCCGCCTTCCGTTTCGGCTGGAGCCGGGCGGGGCGGCGGCTCGGACGACTGCTGGCGCGGCACGGGCGCACTGGTACACCTCCGGTCCGGTGGCACAAGACGGACGGGCCATGGTTCGGCAACCAGCTGATGACACTCACGCTGCATGGCCGGAAAGCTGCGCTGTCATTGGTTCAGGCCAAGTCAAGGAGGACAGGGGCCCAGCTCCAGACGGTATTCGAGCGCCCGCTGACCGACGACGGGCCGTCGACTTTCAGCCAGTCAACTAAACGTTGAACTTGCAAGTATTGGTGAGGTTTGCCTAATCTGTAGCGCTCAGTCGGTTCACGTCCCCACTAGACCGAAGGAGCCTCCCCCCATGTACACACGCCTGAACCGGGCCCAGCCCTACGCCCTCGCGCTCTTCCGAATCGTCGTAGGCCTGCTCTTCGCCTGCCACGGTGCCGCCTCGATCTTCGGCGTCCTGGGCGGCGCCATGGGCGGTGGATCGATACCCGCCGGCACCTGGCCGGGCTGGTACGCGGCGGTCATCCAGCTCGTCGGCGGCAGCCTGGTGGCGCTGGGCCTCGGCACCCGCATCGCCGCTCTGATCTCCTCCGGCTCCATGGCGTACGCGTACTTCAAGGTCCACCAGCCCGGGGCGCTCTTCCCGCTGCAGAACGGCGGCGAGCCCTCGGCCGTCTACAGCTGGGTGTTCCTGCTGCTCGTCTTCACCGGTCCCGGCGCCCTGGCCCTGGACCGGCTGTTCACGTCCCGCTCCGCCGCACAGCGCGCCGAGGAGCGCGCGCCCGAACCCGCCTCCCCGGTCGCCGTCTGACCCGCCCGACCCGTACGAGGACGCGGGCCCGCACCGACCGGGCCCGCCGCGCCGCCTCGGGCACTCCGCCTCGGGTACGCCGGGAATGCCGCTTCCCGGCGTACGCGAGGCGCGGGTGCGGCGTATGCCGGTCGCGCATCAAGGCACACTCGACCGACACACAAGCCTCATGTGACACACACGTGGGGTGCCCAACATCACGCATATATATGGATCTACAGGTGAACGGCAGGCGTACGCTGTACAGCTGGACCTGCCGCTCCTGCCGCTCCCCTGCGACGTCGCGGCGTTGTCACGAATCGGGGAGTAGAAGGTGCTTGAGAGTGTGGGTGCGCTGACCGGCAGCCCATGGATCTACGTTGTGGTCGCCCTCTCGGTGCTTCTGGACGTCTTCCTCCCCGTACTGCCCAGCGGTGTCCTCGTGATCACGGCCGCCACGGCGGCGGCCGCGGGCACCAGCACGGTGGCCGCCGACGCCGCGGGCGCCGCCCGCCACGTCACCGAGGTCCCCTCGCTCCTGGCCCTGATCCTCTGCGCGGCCAGCGCCTCGGTGCTCGGCGACCTCGTCGCGTACCGGCTGGCCTGGCGCGGTGGCGCACGCCTGGACCGCGCCATCGCCCGCTCCCGCCGCCTCACGTCAGCGCAGGAACGTCTCGGCGCCGCGCTGAGCCGCGGCGGCGGCGCCCTCGTCGTGATCGCCCGCTTCGCCCCGGCCGGACGCTCGGTCGTCTCCCTGGGCGCGGGGGCCTCGCACCGCAAGGTGAAGGAATTCCTGCCGTGGTCCGCGGTGGCGGGCGTGGCCTGGGCCGGCTACAGCGTGGGGCTCGGCTACTTCGGCGCCCAGTGGCTCGGCGCGAGCTGGCTGGGCACGGCGATCTCGGTCCTCGCGCTGTTCGTCGCGGGCGCGTTCGCCGCACTGCTGATGCGGCGCCCCGCCGCGGCGGCCGCTGCGGCCGCTGCCACCGCTGCCCCGGCCCCGGTCCCTACGGCGTCCTGACGCCTCCCCGTACTTCCAGCCCGTCCAGCAGCCTGGCGGTCGACGCGGTGATCTCGTCGACGGCACGGTCGAAGACTTCCCTGTTGTGCGCGGCCGGGGCACGGAAGCCGGACACCTTGCGGACGAACTGCAGGGCGGCGGCGCGGATGTCCTCCTCGGTGGCCTCTTCGGGGAGGACGGGTGGGCGAAGGGTCTTGATACTGCGGCACATGTCTCAAGTGTGGACCGCGCCACTGACAACGTCCCGGGCAACGTCCCGTCCCCGCAGCCCGGGGGCGGGGCAGCACCATGGGACCTGCCGGCCGGGTCAGCGGGAGCAGATCACGCTGACGAGAGTGAACGACGCGTAGAACGGCCCCGCGGAGAGGCCGCTGAACCAGCGGTGGCCGCGGTCTCGGCCGACGCGTCCCCGGTCGATGGCTTTCTGCATGTTGCGGCCGAGCCCCAGGGTGTGGTCCGCCTCCTGGAAGTCGCGGAAGACGGGTGCCGCCGCGAGCACGGTTTCGACGCGGAAGCCCGCTTGTCCGGCGAGGCGTGCCAGGCTCCGCCCGATCGTCGCGTTGCGGACCGCTTCCTCGGTGGTGTAGCGGGTGAAGGCGCGGCTTGTCTCAAGATCCTCGGCATCGACGGCCAAGGTGTCCCAATCGGGCTCGGCAAGGCCGATCCGGGCACCCGGCCGGGTCACGCGATGGAGCTGCGCAAGAACGTCGGCGGGTTCGGCGACATGCATGAGGACGCGGTCGATCTTGGCCCGGTCCACCGTTCCCGACTCGATGGGGAGGTCATGCGCGTCGCCTTCACGGATCTCCACCCGGTGCAGGCCGTCCGTCCGTTCACGGGCCCGGGTGAGCATGGCCCGGTCACGGTCGACACCGATCACGGTGCCGCGGTCGCCGACGCGATCCGCCAGCGCCGGGAGATCGGTGCCCGGGCCGCACCCCAGGTCCAGGACGGTCTGGCCCGCCTGGACGTCCAGCAGGTCGAGCAGCTGCTGCTTGTACGCACGGCCGGCATTACCGGCAGCGCCGCGCAGCATGTACGAAGCCTGGTCAGGTCGGGGCACACCAAGAGTCGGCATGCGGTCCAGTCAAACACTCCGGCTCCGCACACCGACGCCGCTCTCGCGAACATTCAAGAACTGCCCTCAGATGACCGCCTTCGAGCGTTCCGTGCACAGGGCCCAGATCACGAAGGTGTCGATGGCGAGGGAGACCACGGCCCAGACCGGCTGGTAGGGCAGCCACATGAAGTTGGCGATCATGTTGAGCGCCGCCAGCGCCACACCGACCCCGCGGGCCCAGCCGAAGCCCCTGAGGATTCCCCAGCCGACCACGACGAGGACGATGCCGAGAGCCAGGTGGATCCAGCCCCAGGCCGTCACGTCGAACTTGAAGGCGTAGTCGTTGATCCGCGCGTAGACATCGTTGGACGCGATTCCGGCGATGCCCTTGATCGCTCCCAGAACACCGTCGACCATGAGCAGGACGCCGGCGAACATGATCCCGCCTGCCGCCCAGGGGTTGACGCCCCGCGGATCGGCCGTGTGCGAGTGGGGCGTACCCGGCGTGGACGCTGACTGTGCCATGAGAACTCCTTGACCGGTGGAACTGCACGTCAGACCGACCCTGGCGGGCACGTTCGGGGGCGTCCACCTGGGCGCAGCCGAACGAGTGGGGGCGGCGCCCGGCCCGGCCGGGGAAATCCGCTTGGCACGGACGTCCGCCGGAGGGAATCCTTGCGTCGGAGGTGGTGACGATGACCGACGTCGTACTGAAGCTCTCGGCCCGCGATCTGGTTCCCGGCGATCTGGAGTCCTGCGGGTGGTCGGGCTCACGGCTCCACCTGGAGAACATCGCAGGACAGCTGGCACGGGCCCGGCGCGGCGAGGTGGACTACCTGGCGGTGTGTCCGCCGTCGGGCGTCCCGGTCGCGATCGGCGGGGTCGACTACGGCGCCCGGGAGGGCGTGGGCACGCTGTGGCAACTGGCGGTCCATCCCGCGCTCCAGTCCTGCGGGATCGGCACGTTCCTGATCGGCGCCGCCGAACGCCGGATCGCCTCCCGGGGCCTGCGGCGGGCCGAACTCGGCGTGGAGGAGGACAAGCCGCGTGCCCGTGCGCTGTACGAGCGCCTGGGGTACGTGGCGTACGGCCGACAGCCCGACTCCTGGGACGAGCTGGCCCCGGACGGCTCGGTGCGCCGGTACGAGACGATGTGCACGCTGATGGCCCGGGACCTCGACGGGGCCCCGGCGGCCGGATAGCGGGCCGGGCCCGAGCGGTACCGCCGGGCGACGGCAGGGGCCGGGCCGGGTCCGGGCCCGGCTTCCCTGACGGACGGGCGACGTCAGGACCTACGCTCGCAGGCATGATCGAGACGGAGCGACTCACCCTGCGCCCCCTTGCGACCTCGGATGCCGATGCCTTCGTCGAGCTCCACGCCGATCCGGAGGTCAATCGATTCGTCGGGGCATACTCCCGTCAGCAGGCACTGGAACGGCTCGCCGGGATCGAACGGCAGTGGGCCGAGCGGGGTCATGGCCTGTGCGCGGTGGAGCTCCGGTCGAGCGGCGAGTTCATCGGCCGAAGCGGCCTGCAGTACTGGCCGCGGTTCGACGAGGTCGAGCTGGGCTGGACCCTCCGGGCGGAGCACTGGGGGCGCGGATACGCGACCGAGGCGGCCCGGGCCTGCCTGGACTGGGGCTTCGCCACGCTCGAAGCCGACTACTTCACCGCTCTCATCCGGCCGGGCAACCTGCCGTCGGTAAGGGTGGCTGAGCGCCTCGGCTTCGCGCCGCGCCGGCAGGACGAGCTGAACGGCAGTCCCGTCACGGTCCACGCGCTGGATCGCCCCACCGGCCACCGCTGACATCCAGCACCGCTCAGCAGTACTCAGCCTTCGGAAACGGCGCGTTCGTAGGCCAGGGTGAGGTCGGCGAGGACACCGTCGGCACGCTGCGGGCGGCCTTCGAGGTGCATGGCGCGGAGCTCGTCCATGAACCTCTCCCCCATTTCGGGGCCGCCGCGAGCGAGGAGCTGGGCGCGGATCGACAGCTCGGGTGTGGTCGGGAGCCATCGGGAGCCCCAGTCGCCCAGCTGCGTCATGAGCGGAACGAGCTGGATCGACGCCTCGGTGAGCCGGTACTCGATCTTCTGCCGGTGGCTCGGATCATCGTGCCGGGTGAGCAGACCGGTGCCCACGAGCTTCGACAGCCGGGCGGCGAGGATGTTCGACGCGATGCCCTCGACCGAATGCGCGAGGAGCTCACGGAAGTGCCGGTAGCCGCCGAACATGACGTCTCGCAGCACGACCAGACTCCACCGGTCGCCCAGCAGCTCGACGGTCAAGTTGATGGGGCAGCCCGATTTCCCCTCCGGCACGGGCAGGCGGCCCGTCTCTGTTGGTTGTGGCATGCCCTCAGCGTAGTACCGTACAACCGGTTGCTTGTTGCAACCGGTTGTTGCTTGTCGTCACTCAGAGGAGGATGCATGTCACAGCTGTTGAGGGTGCAGTGCTTCAACGTGTCGCGGGACGGTTTCGGCGCCGGTGAGGGCCAGAGCCTGGAACGGCCCTTCGGCCACGGAGATGCCACCGCCCTGTTCTCCTGGGCGGGCGCCACCGCCAGCTGGGTGAACCGCACCGACCCCGGCGGCACGCGAGGCCTGGACGACCACATGACCCGCGCCCACACCCACAACGTGGGCGCGGAGATCATGGGACGCAATAAGTTCGGCCCCCAGCGCGGCCCGTGGGAGAACCACGAGTGGCAGGGCTGGTGGGGAGACAACCCGCCGTTCCGCACGCCGGTCTTCGTACTCACCCATCACGAGCGCCCCTCCTTCACCCTGGCGGACACCACGTTCCATTTCCTCGACGCGAAACCGGCCGAGGCGCTGGCACGCGCGAAGGAGGCCGCCGACGGCCGGGACGTGCGCCTCGGCGGCGGGGTCGCCACCGTCCGCGAGTTCCTTGAGGCCGACCTGATCGACACGATGCACATCGCCGTCGCACCCGTCGACCTGGGCCAGGGCGAACGGCTGTGGGAGAGCCACACCGAGCTGCTCGACCGCTTCCACCTCGACTCGGTGCCGAGCCCCAGCGGAGTCACCCATCTCCTGTTCTGGAGGCGATGACCACTGGTGACCGGTGGTGGCCGGTGGCGACCACCGGCCACCACCGGCCCGCCGGAACAGGCCTGCGGCCGATGACCGGTTCGTCGCCTTCGATCACCAAGAGGCCCTTGCCCGGGGGAGGTTACGACACACTCATCATGACAGGTCAGAGGCTGTTTCCGTAGGACGAACGGCACAGGTCACCAGGCTTGTCCGGCCTTCTCCGGCACACCCGGAATCTCCGTCATGAGCCACTCGGGAAAAATCGATCAGGACGACATCCTGCGGGCGCGGAACGCACTGCTCGCATCAGGACGCCGCACTCCACGCGAGGAAGTCGACGCCTACCGGGTGCTCGCCCAGGTCAGCCCCGCCCCCTACCTGCCCCGCCTGGCCAAGGCACTGCAACACCTGAGCCACGACGCCGGCTCCGGCCAACCGCACGCGGCCGCTCTCGCGCTGTGCGAGGAGGCGGTGGCCGCGGCGCGGGCCATCGATCCGGCCGAACCCGCCCGTGCGGATCTTCTGTACGAGACCCTCGACACGTGCGAGCGAGAGCTGTACACGCTGGGCCGACGCGCCGAAGGGCTCGCCATGCGCGCCGAGATGCTCTCCATCGGCCGTGCGCGGGCCGAACTGACCGCAGACCCCGCGGTCCGGGGACTGCGTGACTGGGCTGCCGGCCTCTCCGAGGAAGGCCGGTATGCCGAGGCTGCCGATGCCCTGACCGAGTGGGTCACGGCGATCCTGCCCGACGGGCCCGACACTGGGAGCCTCGCCTGGTCACTCCTGGAGTGGATCGCCGCTCTCGATGACGCGGGCCGGTCCGACGAGGCACTCGCCGCGTTCGGGACACTCGTCAGCATGGAAGCGGTCGAGGCCGCGAACGACCGCAGCCCGATGGCCTGCCACCTCTACTCGCTGACCGGGTACGCGCAGATGCTCGACACCTGCGGCCGAGGCGAACAGGCAGCCGCCGTATGGCAAGAGGCGCTCGCCTTGCTGACGGAGCTGGCCGCCACCGGTGAGCGCAACCCCTGGAGCGGCTATCAGGCGTCCTACTGGGCGGTTCTGCTGTCCCGCTCGGGAGCCGTCAGCGAACGGCCGACGGCCGGCCGGCCGCGTCCGCCTTCGGGAGCAAAGCCTGAGCAGTGGTCCCCCGATACCAGACGGCGCCACTTCGACAGCCGCGTCACCCTGCGCGAAGAGGTGGACGCCCTTGCCTCGCGAGCCGCCGAGGATCCGGCGCGGCGCCTGGCCGAACTGGTCCGGCCGCACCGGGTAATCACCGTCCGCTCCGCTGTCCACTGGGAGCACCGCACCCATCTGTTCGCGGAGCGAGTGCGCTCCCTGTTCGATGACGGGGTGGGCCTGGCCCGCCGGCTGGTCCGGCACCATCCGAGATGCGGAGCCCCGGTACTGGCCCGGATCCTGACGGACCGGTCGACCTTCCACTCCGCCGACGGTGAGTTCGGGCCCGCCCTTGATGACTTCCGCGAAGCGCTGAGCCACCTGAGGGAGGCCCGCTGACGCGAACCAGCGCGTGCGCAAGGACAGTCGCGCCGGGCCGAGCCGGATCATCGGTTCTGATCCGCGAGGCCCCATAGCCGGAGATACTCATCCGGGGATACCAATCCGGAGTGAGAGATGAGGAGTTGAGATGCCCGGTCGCCCGAGCGCGCGCTGACCTCGCAGGTCGTGATCGACCCGTCATCGCGTGCCGCCTCTGACTCCGTCCGACTCTGTGGCACAGCGAGCCCTTCTCGCCGATTCGGCGGCGCACTTCTTCGTGCACCGCCCGGCGAGCGTTGCCCTCCACAGTTCAAGGGGTCCCCGTGCCGACCGTGTCTCCGGACATCACCTCCGATACACCCCGCCCCTCTCC
>NZ_JAFMPZ010000492.1 GCF_017353455.1 Streptomyces laculatispora | reverse complement strand
ACGGTCTGCCCGCCCGAGCCGGACTCGGGAAGGTGCTCGCCGACTTTCTCGGCTCGGGCGGGCAGACCGTGCGCGAGAAGGGCATCGACCCGGGCCTCGGGCAACGGCACGAGCGCGCGCGGCAGATGCAGGATGAGCGCGCGCGAGGCCCCGGTCACCGGCCCGCTCACCGCCTCCCCGCTGTAGGGCCGCGACGATGTCCACAGGGTGATGTCACCGGCGGCGAGGCGGGTGGTGTGACGCCCCTGCGAGACCCCCATCGACCCGCCCAGGATCAGGGTCAGTTCGTACGTCTCGGGGTCGGCCCGCCGGATCAGTTCCGGCGTGCGCCGCGACCGCAGGGCGGGAAACGACATCCTCGTCAGCTGAAGCCGCCCCAGATCGAGGGAGCCCACACTTCCCACGAAGTCGGGGGCGAGATCGCTGCTGATGTGAGTCGGCGCGACCCCCTGCCCGACGGCCTGACGCCACCAGTCGAACCGCTGCTCCCGCGGTAGCAGCCCGGTGTCGAACTCCGTGAACGCCATCAGATCCCCCGTATGAGCGGCACATGGATACAGCACTCACAGTGGCTATCGGGGCGTGGGACGCGCAATCGTGCCTCGGCGGCCCGCCGGAGCGCGAGGCCGGAAACCTCTTTGTGCTCCGGCGGGCCGCGCGGTCACCCGCGGTGCCCGCCGGGCCGGGGCGTCAGTGAGCCCCGTCCAGCCGGGCCCGCTGCTCGTCCGTCAGCTCCAGGTCGACCGCCGCCAGGTTCTCCTTCAGCTGGGCCACCGATGACGCCCCGGCCAGCGGGATCACGGGGAGCCGGACGCCGATCTGCCAGGCCAGGACCACCTGGTTGACGCTCGCCCCGGTCTCGGCGGCGATCTCGCGCAGCACCGTGAGGCGCTCCCGGCTGCGCTCGGCGGCCTCGCGGACCGCCTTCGCCGACCGGCCCTCCGGGTTGTCTGTGTAGCCGGTGCCGGGTGCGAGGGGCGCGGCGCCCAGCTTGGTGGCGATGACTATCTCGTCACCGACACCGCGGCTGCGCCGCCACTTCCCGAGCAGCCGCTCGCTCTGGCCGCCGACGCCGCCGTCGACCCAGAAGGCGTAGTTGTCGGAGGTGTCGATGAAGGTGCCGCCGGCCTCGACGTAGTGGTCCAGGACGGCGAACGAGGTCCTCTCGTCGGTCACCGACCCGAACAGCATCGCGCCGAGTGCGAGGACGCTCACCTCGCGCCGGGTGGCGGGGTCCGTTCCGATGGTGCGGTACTTCATGGCTGTCCCCTCCGTCGGGCCGCCGTCGCCCGGTGGCCGTGGGAGGGAGTGTGGTTGTTGAAGTGCGCTCCAGGGCAAGGGGATTGCTTCGGCGGGTCCACCGCCGGTCGCGGAACGTGCGGCACGGAACGTGCGGCGCGGATCGTCGGCCCGGGCGTCCGGGAAAGCCCTTACGCTGAGAGCGCTCGCAAGCACCGTGTTTCCCGTACAGAGGAGCGTCCTGTGACGGCCGGCATACCCCACCCGCGGATCGACACCAGCAAGCCTCATCCCGCGCGCGTCTATGACTGGCTGCTGGGCGGCAAGGACAACTATCCGGTCGATCAGCAGGTGGCGGAGAAACTGCCGGAGGCGGCTCGGGGCAACGCGGCCCGCAACCGGGCGTTCATGCACCGGGCGTCGGCCTGGCTGGCGCGGGACGGGATCGACCAGTTCCTCGACATCGGCACCGGAATCCCCACGGAGCCGAATCTCCACCAGATCGTCCAGGCGATCAGGCCGACGGCCCGGATCGTGTACGCGGACAACGACCCGATCGTGCTGCGTCACGCGGAGGCGCTGCTCGTCAGCAGCCCCGAAGGGGCCACGGACTACCTCCACGCCGATGCGCGGGAACCGGAGGCGATCCTCGAACGGGCCAGGAAGCTACTGGACTTCGACCGGCCCATCGCCCTGTCGCTCATCGCGCTGATGCACTTCCTGCCGGACGACCAGGACCCGTACGGCATCACCCGCACCCTGGTCGGCGCACTGCCCCCGGGCAGCTTCCTGGTGCTCTCGCACGGCACCGCCGACCAGCATCCGGAGCTCAGGCAGGAGACCGAGACGGCGTACAAGAAGGGCGCCATCGCGCTGCGGATGCGTACCCGCGTCGAGGTGGAGCGGTTCTTCGACGGGCTGGAACTCGTCGAACCCGGGCTCGTCCCGGCCACCGAGTGGTACCGGCAGGAGCCGGCGCCGGTCGTGGAGCGCAGCGGCTTCTACGTGGGCGTCGGGCGGGTCCGGTAGGTGTCCGGGGGTCTCAGGGCGTGATGTCCAGCAGCGGCTTCGCGAAGCAGCGGCTGCTGTCGTACGTCCGGTAGTGGCCGAACTTCTCGCAGGGCTCGTAGCCGCTGGAGGCGTACAGGGCGATCGCCTCGGGCTGCTGGTCGCCGGTCTCCAGGACCATGCGGACGCGGCCGGCCGCACGGGCGTCGGCCTCCAGGGCGGCCAGGATGCGGCGGGCCAGTCCGTGGCCGCGACCCTCGGGGATCACGTACATCCGCTTCAGCTCGGCGTCCCCGTCCGAGTACCCCTCGGTGTTCCGCTCCTGCGGGCGCCAGCCGCCGGTGGCGACCGGGCTGTCCGATGCGTCGTAGGCGATCAGATAGCGACCGTGCGGCGGATCGAACATCGTGGCGTCCAGCGGTGTGACATCGCCCTCGTCCCCGTAGCGCTCGGCGTATTCGAGCTGCACGCGATCGTTGAGTTTGACGGCGTCGGGGTGGTCGAACGCACGGGTGTGGATATTCATACGGATGATGGTACGTGTATGCGGATGGCGGGTGTCGGTATCGTGCCGGAATGCTCACCGTTACCAGCGTGAATGTAAACGGTCTCCGTGCCGCCGCCAAGAAGGGCTTCGTCGAGTGGCTGGCGCAGACCGACGCCGATGTGATCTGCCTCCAGGAGGTGCGGGCCGAGGCGCAGCAGCTGCCCGAGGAGGTGCGTGAGCCCGAGGGCTGGCACACCGTCCACGCGCCGGCCGCCGCCAAGGGCCGTGCCGGGGTCGCGCTCTACTCCCGCCGGGCGCCCGAGCGGGTGCAGATCGGCTTCGGCGCCTTCGGTGACGCCGGGAGCGAGGAGTTCGACGCGAGCGGCCGGTACGTCGAGATCGACCTGCCGGGCGTCACGGTCGCGAGCCTGTATCTGCCCTCCGGCGAGGTCGGCACGGAGAAGCAGGAGGAGAAGGAGCGCTTCATGGCGGCCTTCCTGCCCTACCTGGCCGGGCTGAAGGCGCGGGCCGCCGCCGACGGGCGCGAGGTGGTGGTGTGCGGCGACTGGAACATCGCCCACCAGGAGGCCGACCTCAAGAACTGGAAGGGCAACAAGAAGAACTCCGGCTTCCTCCCCGAGGAGCGGGAGTGGCTGACCTGGGTCTTCGAGGAGGCCGCGTACGTCGATGTCGTACGGGCTCTGCACCCGGACGTCGAGGGCCCGTACTCGTGGTGGTCCTACCGCGGGCGCGCCTTCGACAACGACACGGGCTGGCGCATCGACTACCAGGTGGCCACCCCGGGACTGGCCGCCCGCGCGGTGAAGGCGTGGGTCGAGCGGGCCGCCACGCACGGCGAGCGGTGGAGCGATCACGCGCCGGTGACGGTGGTGTACGAGCAGTAGGGGAGCGTCTGTCCCGGAGCGGCGGTCGCCGGACGCTCGGGGTGCGTGCGCCGCCCGTGCGGGAGTCCGCATGGGCATCACACGGCCGGGGCCCGGAAGAAGAAGCCGCGCATCCCGGAAAAAGCAGAACGCCCCGGCACCACCGCTTCGAGGCGCCGTCACCGTCGCGGCGGTCCGCTCATGGCTCCGCCCGTGATGCGTCGGACAGAACTCAGGGGTGCATGACGATCTTTCCCACGTGCCCCCTGCGGGACAGCTCCTCCTGCGCCTGAGCGGCCTGGTCCAGTGGGAAGGCCGCGGCAATGACGGGCTGAATTTCCGCCCGCCGAGCCAGGTCCATGAGGAGGTCGAAGTGCGTGGGCGTGTGCATCGCGGACCCGATGACCTGAGCGTTGTGCAGGTAAAGGCGGCGCACGTCAAAGGCCACGTCGTAGCCGCCGAGTGCGCCGGCGATGACCCAACGGCCCCCTTCGCGAAGCAGCGGCAGCCCCTCACTCACCAGCTCGCCGGCCACGACGTCGAGTGCGACGTCGATGCCCTCGGGGGCGGCAGCGCGAATCTGTTCGGCGACGTCTCCTGCGCGGTCGATGACTCCGTGCGCGCCTGCCTCGCGCACCGCATCGATCTTGGGTCCGCTACTGATGGCGAGCACCCTGGCGCCGCGCGCACGGGCGATCTGCACCAGCGCGAGGCCGACGCCGCCGGACGCTCCCGAGACCAGGGCGGTTTCTCCCTTCCGCAGCCGGCCTCGCTCGATCATTCCCAGCGCCGTGCCGTAGGCGGTCGGCAACGTCGCGAGCTGGTCGTCCGTGAGCGGGGATTCCGTCACGTCATGTACACGCTCTACGGGCGCTGTCACGTACTCGGCGTATCCGCCGTCGCGTTCGCTCCCCATCAGACCCACCGGGTTGGCGTCCGGCCCTGCGGTGTCGTAGATCGCGGGATCGACGACCACGCGGCGGCCGATGAGGCCGTCCTCCACCCCGGCCCCGACGGCCACGACCCGGCCGGCTACGTCGGCACCCTGGATACGCGGAAAGTCGATCTGGCCGCGCCAGCCCGACAGTGCCTTCGGGTCTCCCGGGCAGCCGTAGGCGCCCTCTCGGGTCCACAGGTCGGTGTTGTTCAGCACTACCGCGCTGACCTGGATCAACGCCTCTCCTGCCTGCGGCGCGGGGACAGCGACCTCCGTCAGCTCAAGAACCTCCGGTCCTCCGTGCCCTGTGATCCGCACCGCTCGCATGAACGGGGACGCACTCATCGCTTGAACCTCCCTGAAGGTATACTGATCTGTGAACATCTCCCACCGTACACCGATCAGTGAAGGGGCTCGCAGTGCAGGAAGCGCCGTCTATGACTCCGGCCGGTCGGCGCATCGTGGCGGCCGCCGAGGAACTGTTCTACAACCGCGGGATCACGGCGGTCGGCGTGGATCTGATCGCCGAGCACTCAGGGGTGTCCAAGCGGACCCTGTACAACCAGTTCGGCTCGAAAGACCATCTCGTGGCGGCCTACCTCACGGAACGCGACCAGCGCTGGCGGTCACTTGTCCGTGCCGCCGTTGACGCCGGCGCCACTCCCGCCGAGGCCGTCACCGCACCCTTCGAGGCGCTGCGGACCTGGAGCGAAACCAGCACCCGCGGATGCGCCTTCATCAACGCACTGGCCGAACTCCCGGACCCCTCGCATCCCGCATACCGCATCGCCGCGAACCAGAAGCTCTGGCTGCTGAGCCTGTTCAAGGAGCTCGCCGCCACAGCGGGGTGCTCGCACCCGGCCACCCTCGCCAACCAACTCCTCGTCCTGCACGAGGGCGCCGTCGCCACGCAGCCCCTCCCGCTCGACAGCCTTCCGGGCGCCACTGACCTGGCCCGATCCCTGGTTCAAGCCGCCGCATCGCCCCGCCGCTAGAGCGTTTTCGACAAGGTGGCGTCGTTCGGCCAGGCCGGGCGGCGCCCGGTGCCTGCGATCGCACGGCGGAGGGTCGTCCTCGTGCGGGGTGCACGGATGCAATTCCTACTAGGGCGGGTGGACGCAACGCCGAGCGCAGCGCGAGGGCACAGGAGCAGGAGCCCCGCTCCTGACCCCGGCCACCTGAGACGCAGAGGGGGCCTTCCCGTTCCGGTCGTACGGAACGGGAAGGCCCCCCTCGTCGCTGCCACCGGCCGGCGGCGGCGAGCCGCTGCCCGTCAGCCGATGTTCGGCCCGTTGTCGTTGGACAGGTCCAGACCGAACCGGGATCCCGGCACCGGGGCGCCCAGGCCGACCGGGTTGAACGTGAAGGCGCCCGTCGTGGTCAGGCCGGCGGCGGCGCCGCGCAGCGACCACACCGCACCGCCGTCCGCGACCGCGTCGAGGTTCTCGTCGGGGGCGCCGGCCGCCAGATCCGCCTTGCCGTCCTTGTTGATGTCGAGCAGCCGGACCGATCCGCCGAAGTGGTCACCGGTCTCCGCCACGCCCGGCACGCCCGCGCTGTCCTGGTGGAAGGACTGCGAGCCGGTACCGCTCAGACCGCCCGCGCCGCCCTTCAGCAGCACCACGGCGCCCGCCCCCTTGGTCTTCTCGATGGCCTCGAAAGGCACACCCGCGGCCAGGTCGGCGTAACCGTCGCCGTTGACATCACCCGCGCTGAGCCGGGCGCCGAACTGGTCGCCCTTCTCGCCCACCCCGGGCACGCCTGCGGTGTCCTGGGTGATCGTCTTCGTCCGGGTGGTGCTCGGACCGGACGCGGAACCGTAGTAGATCTTGATGGTTCCGGGGTCCGTGGGCAGGTCCTCCGTGATGCCGTTCGGGATCACCCGGGTGGCGAGGTCGTCCTTGCCGTCCTTGTCGAAGTCACCGACCGCTGTGGCCGCGGCGCTCGGGAGTGGGGTCGAGGTCGTGGACAGGCCCTTCGGGGTGCCCCGCCACAGCTTGCCGCCCTCGGCGTGGTTCTCGTACACGTAGAACGTGCAAAGGTCCTCGATGCCGTCGCCGTTGAAGTCACCGGCCGCGGTGTTCGACATGTAGTTGTCCGTGTCGAACATGTTGATCCGCTGCTCGCGGGCGGGCGACCCGGCCCGGGTGAACGGCCCGTAGAGCACGCTGCGGAAATCCCCGTCGTCGCCGTGAAGCATCATCAGGTCCCTCGTCCCGTCGCCGTCGAAGTCACCGGCGGTGAGGTCGTCCCCCACCTGGGTGTCGCTCGAAGCCGCGATACGGGCCGCGCCCTGCCCGGTGATGCCGCCGGTGTTGCCCCACAGCACGATGACGGAGCCGTTGATGGCGGAGCCTTCGGACGAGAACCATTCATGGGTGACCAGGGCGAGGTCGGTCAGCCCGTCGTGGTCGAGGTCCTCGGCGAACATCCGGTAGCCGAAGCCGTGATCGTCACCGGGCACCCCCGGCACGCCCGGGGTGTTCTGATCGATGACCGTGGTGTTCGCTGTCGTCAGGCCCTTGGCCGAGCCGTAGCTGACAGTGAGGTAACCGGCCCAGGAATGGCCGGCCACCTTGGCGGCGGGGGCGGCGACGGCGAGGTCCTGATAGCCGTCCCCGTTGAAGTCCTCGCGCACGGTGGTAGCTGCTGTACTCCCGGCCGTACCCGCGGACGTGCCGCCGGGAGCTGCGACGGCCGTGCCGCCCGACAACGCCGTGGCAGCACAGACGGCTATGGCCAGCATGGTGCGAATGCCCACAAAATTCTCCTTGGTCGCGTACGTGGAGCCAGCGGCGTACGAGGTGTGAGGGCTCGCATAGGAGACACCCGCGACAGGCAGATGGTTGCCCCGTTGACGGAAGGTGAACTCGACGGCAGGGGAGGGGAGTCGGCACCGGGCGTGGGCCGGCGCACCCATGGGCGGGGTCGTGGCTGCCCCCGCGTCTCGTTCAGCTGTCGGCGAGGAGAGTGAGGGTGTCGATATACCAGCAGGAAACCACCAAGACGACCGCTTGCCCAGAGACGTAACAAAGCCCTACCAGGCCGGCGGCCCCGCCCCCTCCGCGTCGCGGCGCAGCCGCCGGTCCAGGGCCATGGAGAGTTCCGCGTCCACCACCGCGCGTGCCAGCGGCCGCAGTTGGGGAGGTTCCTCCTGCGTGCTGTGGTCGCGCAGGGTGGCGACGAAGAGGTCGGCCAGCGCGTCCGCGTGCTCGCGGACCCGGCGGCCGGCGGCGAGGACGGTGGCGAGCGGGACCCCCTCCCGCACCAGTTCGGCCGACACCTCCAGGAGGCGGCGGCTGATGTGCACGATCTCGTCGCCGTCCGTGCCGAGGTAGCCCAGCTCCATCGCGGCCGCCAGGTTCTCCGGGGTGGACTCGCCCTCGAAGTAGTCCGCGAGCTGCTCGGGCGTGAGCCGGACCGGGGTCTCCTCGGTCGGTTCGCCCAGGCCCAGCACCTCGGCGACATCCCGGCCGCTCTCGAAGGTGCGGGCCAGGTCGGCGATGCCGGTGAGGGTGTGGCCCCGCTCTAGCAGGCCCGTGATGGTGCGGAGCCGGGCCAGGTGGTGGTCGTCGTACCAGGCGATGCGGCCCTCGCGGCGCGGCGGTGAGATCAGGCCGCGTTCCCGGTAGAAGCGCAGGGTCCGGACGGGGATGCCGGCCTCCTTGGCCAGCTCCTCCATGCGGTATTCGCGGTGCTCGTGTCCGTCAGCCACCCCCGCACCCTACCGGCCTGCCCCGCGGCGGAGGCCGCTTGTTGTACCGCCGGTAACTTTCCCTCGCCGCACCCCTACCCATCGGTACGGAGCTGCTCTAGTCTCCCAACAGTGCCAGTGATTGCTGGCAGAGTCGTGTGACGTACCGCGGGGAGGCGGCAGCATGGCCCAGCACGAACATGTACGAGTGGCGGTGATCGGATCCGGATTCGGGGGCCTCGGAGCCGCTGTCCGGCTCCGCCGCGAAGGCATCACCGATTTCGTGATCCTGGAACGCGCCGGTTCGGTGGGCGGCACCTGGCGCGACAACAGCTATCCGGGCTGCGCCTGCGACGTACCGTCCCACCTCTACTCGTTCTCGTTCGCTCCCAACCCCGAGTGGCCGCGCACCTTCTCCGGGCAGGAGCACATCCGCGCCTACCTGGAACATGTCGCGGACACCTTCGGACTGCGTCCGCACCTCAGGCTGAACCATGAGGTGACGATGATGCGCTGGGACGGGGACGAGCTGCACTGGGTCATCGAGAGCGCGAACGGCACCACGGTCCTGGCCGATGTCGTCGTCTCCGCGACCGGTCCGCTCTCCGACCCGAAGATGCCCGACATCCCCGGACTCGCGGACTTCCCCGGCAAGGTCTTCCACTCCGCCCGCTGGGACCACGACGCGGACCTGACCGGCAAGCGCGTCGCGATGATCGGCACCGGCGCCTCCGCGATCCAGATCGTGCCGTCGATCCAGCCGAAGGCCGCGAAGCTCACGCTGTTCCAGCGCACCCCGCCCTGGGTCATGCCGCGGATGGACCGCACCATCAGCGGCGCCGAGCGCTGGCTGCACCGCACGCTGCCCTTCACCGGCACCGCGCGCCGCGGACTGCTCTGGGGCATACGGGAGTTGCAGGTCAGCGCCTTCACCAAGCACCCGGACCAGCTGGGTCTGGTCGAGCGGATAGCCAAGTCCAACATGGCGCGCTCCATCAAGGATCCGGCGCTGCGGGCCAAGCTGACCCCCTCGTACCGCATCGGCTGCAAGCGCATCCTGCTCTCCAGCGCCTACTACCCGGCGCTCGCCCGGCCCAACGTGGACGTCGTCGCCTCCGGCCTCGCCGAGGTGCGCGGCTCCACGGTCGTCGCGTCCGACGGTACGGAGGCCGAGGTCGACGCGATCGTCTTCGGCACCGGCTTCCATGTGACGGACATGCCGATCGCCGAGCGGGTGGTGGGCGCGGAGGGCGGCACGCTCGCCGAGTCGTGGAAGGGCGGTATGCAGGCGCTGCGTGGCGCGAGCGCGGCCGGCTTCCCCAACTGGATGACGATCATCGGCCCCAACACGGGCCTGGGGAACTCCTCGATGATCCTGATGATCGAGGCCCAGCTGAACTACATGGCCGACTACCTCCGCCAACTGGACGTACTCGGCGGACGGGTGGCGCTCGACGCGCGGCCCTCGGCGGTCGGGTCCTGGAACCGCCGCGTCCAGGAGCGCATGAAGCGCACGGTCTGGAACACCGGCGGCTGCACCAGCTGGTACCTGGACGCCAACGGGCGCAACACCACGGTCTGGCCGGGCACCACCGCCGAGTTCCGCAAGGTGACGCGGACGGTCGACCTCTCGGAGTACCAGGTCGTACGGGCGCCCGCGCAGCGGGACGCGAGGCAGGCCGTCGCCGAGGAGGTCGCCGGATGAGCCGCCCGCTGCGCGGCGGGAGCACCCGGCCGGTCCCCGTGCGCGAACTCATGGCCGTCTCCGCCGACGGCTCCCGCCTCCACGTCGAGGTGCACGGAAAGGACGGTGCCCCCGCGGTGGTCCTGTCCCACGGCTGGACCTGCAACACCGGTTTCTGGGACGCGCAGATCCGGGACCTGGCCGTGGACCACCGCGTCATCGCCTACGACCAGCGGGGCCACGGCACCTCACCCGCGGTCGGCCCCGACGGATACACGACCGGCGCGCTGGCCGACGACCTCGAAGCGGTGCTCGCCGCCACGCTGGAACCGGCGGAGAAGGCCGTACTCGTGGGGCACTCCATGGGCGGCATGACGATCATGGCCGCCGCGCGCCGGGCCGGTCTGCGCGAGCACGCGGCCGCCGTACTGCTGTGCAGCACCGGCAGCTCAGGGCTGATCGCCGAATCGCGGGTCGTGCCCTTGCGGGCCGGTGCGGTCCGGACCCGGATCACCCGGGCCGTCCTCGGCGCGCGGGCACCGCTCGGACCGGTCACCCCGCTCTCCCGCCGCATCCTCAAGTACGCGACGATGGGGGCGGGTTCGGCTCCCGACCGGGTCGACACCTGTGCCCGGATCGTGCACGCCTGTCCTCGCGTCCCCCGGGTCGCCTGGGGCCATGTCCTGGCCGGCCTCGATCTCGACGAGGGCGTACGGGAGCTGCGGGTGCCCACCGCGGTGATCGCGGGTACGGAGGACCGGCTGACCCCGCCCGTCCACGCCCGCGCCATCGCGGCGGCGCTCCCGGACTGCCTGGGGCTCACCGAGCTGGCGGGCCTGGGGCACATGACGCCGGTGGAGGCGCCGGAGGCGGTCACGGAGAAAATAAGGGAACTGGTGACCGCGTGCCTCCCGGTGCGCGAAACGGCTGAAGTCGAGAGCAAGGAAGAGGAGGTCGCATGAGCGGCAGGCGCAGTCTCGAAGGTCAGGTCGTCGTCGTCACGGGCGCGGCGCGCGGTGTGGGCGAGCTGCTGGCCCGCAAGCTCTCGGCGCGCGGCGCGACACTGGCGCTCGTCGGCCTGGAGCCGGACGAGCTGAAGAAGGTCTCGCAACGGCTGCACGGCGACAGCGACCACTGGCACGCGGACGTCACCGACCACGAGGCGATGTCCCGGGTCGCGCAGGAGGTCAAGGAGCGGTTCGGCAAGATCGACGTCGTCGTCGCCAACGCGGGCGTCGCCTCGGGCGGCCCGTTCGTCGACTCCGACCCGGTGGCCTGGCGACGGGTCATCGAGGTCAACCTGATCGGCGGCGCGGTCACCGGCCGGGCGTTCCTGCCGATCCTGATGGAGAGCCGCGGCTACTTCCTCCAGATCGCCTCGCTCGCCGCGATCACCCCGGCGCCGATGATGACCGCGTACTGCGCGTCGAAGTCGGGCGTCGAGGCGTTCGCCCACAGCCTGCGCGCGGAGGTCGGCTACCGAGGAGTGAAGGTCGGCGTCGGCTACCTCTCCTGGACCGATACGGACATGGTGCGCGGCGCCGACGAGGACGACGTGATGCGGGAGTTGCGGCAGCGGCTGCCCTGGCCGTCGAACCGGACGTACCCGCTCGGCCCGGCCGTCGACCGGATAGTGGCCGGCATCGAGCGGCGCTCCGCGCATGTGTACGCACAGTGGTGGCTGCGCGGGATGCAGTCCGTGCGGGGCTACCTGCCGACGCTGATCGGCGTCGTCGGCCAGCGCGAGATGAAGAGGTACGGCTCGCGGCTGGAGGGCGTCGGCAAGGGCCTTGTGGGCGCCGGAGGCGCCGCTGACCAGGACGAACGGGCGGCGCGTACGCAGCGTAACTGATCGAAATGCGATGAATGTCCGGCCGTGTCAGTCTGGTCGAGGCCCCTCCGGGAGCCAACCCCCAAGCACCCCACAGAGGAGTGAACAGCATGGGCATCGCCGACCAGTTCAAGGACAAGGCGCAGGATCTTGCCGACCAGCAGAAGAAGATGAAGGACGGCAAGGGTGAGGGCCGGGACCGGCCGCAGGACCGGTCCGACCGGACCTCCGGTGCGTCTGAGCGGGGTCGCGACAAGGCCCGGGGCGCGGCGGACGACATGCGCGAGAAGTTCGACCGCTGACGCGGCTGTCGCTTGCGCGTCTGCGCGTTAGCTGTGAGGGGCGTGCCTGGGTTTCCGGGCGCGCCTCTCGCGCGTGTCATGAGCCGACGATCAGCTTCTCGACCTCGGGCGGAAGCTTCTTGCCGGAATCGGCAGCGATGAAGAGGACATCGTCGGAGGAGCCTTCCACCCAGATCGCGATGCCGGGGTCCACCCCCTCGACCGCGTAGGCGGTTCGCGAGGCCGGCGTCGCCGGTTCGTCCTGGCCATCGTTCGGCGTGTCGTCGCACGGCGGCTCGGTGGCGGTCCCGAGCTTCTCCCCGACCGTGACCTTCACGTTCGCCCGGCCCAAGTAGGTGCGGTTCTGGTACTTGACCAGGGCCGCGCAGGACGACGCGGACTCGCCGCCGTCGCTGTCACTCGACATCGTGCAAGCGGCGGACAACGTGAGGACGGCTACCGCGAGGAGCGTCCGTACCGGGCCGCTCCATGAGCCGGACAGTGCAACGTTCGCCGGTGTGCTTACTCGGACGGCGTGACGAGAACAGTGCTGCTTTCAGGCGGACTTGACGGACTCCACGAAGGGCGCCCAGGCAGCCGCGTGAACGATGAGCGCGGGCCCGTCGGGCCGCTTGGAGTCGCGTACGGGGACGAGACCGGGGACGCCGTCTGCGACTTCGAGGCAGTCGCCGCCGCTGCCGTTGCTGTAGCTGCTCTTACGCCACGTGGAAGCGCCGAGATCAAGACGGATGCTGGCCATTTCGGTACTCCTCAGCCGCCTTCTCGACCAGTGCGAGTGACACCTCTGGCGGCAAGGCGGCACCCCTCAGCCGATCGTATGCCTTGCGGTAGAGCATCACGAGTGCCGGATCATCGATGGTCTGTCCGTGGTACGGGCCCTCGGTATAGAGCAGTGGCGGCTCGTCGTCGAAATCCATAAGGAGAAGCGGAAGTTCGGTGAGGGCGCGAGTCGGGCCGTTCCACGGAAGGATCTGCACAACGATGCGGCTGCGCCGTGCCAGCGCGGCGATCTGCTCCAACTGTTCGGCCATTTCCACCGACGGGACGATGGAATGGCGCACCAGGGACTCATGCAGGATCACCCAGTACTCAGGCTTCTTGGGGTCGTCGAAGAGCCTGGCTCGCTGAAGCCGGGCGTTGATCTTGGCTTCGACCTCCTCCGGCGTATCCAGAGAATGCGTGAAACCGATGACGGCTTGGGCGTACGCCCGGGTCTGGAGCAGCCCAGGGATCAGCGTTCCGGACCACTGGCCGATACTCCGGGCCCGAGTCTCCGCCTCCGCGACCGGAGCGAAGAACGCGGCGTGAGCCCCTTGCTTCGCCTTCCGTACGTCTTCGCAGCGCCGTTGGAAGAACCCGTCCGTCCCCAGCACTCGGTCCACATGCCGCGCCAGTTCCACCGGCATCCGCCGATGTCCGTGCTCGATCTCGCTCAGGTACGTGATCCCGAAGAAGCTGCCGTCCACCAGCTTCTCCAGCGTCAGGCCCGCTTCCTCCCGTTTGAAGCGAAGCTCGTTCCCGTAGAACTGCGGGACTCCCGCCGAGCCGTCGATCTCCTTGCGTGTGGCCACCGTTGACCGCCTTTCGCGCTGTTCTCTGTGGAGCGGTAATCCCTTCCACGGTAGAGACCCGTGCGGCAGCGTGTGAGACGTTCGTCACAGTCAGCAACGAAAGGTGTACGGCTCCTCATGGACGAGAAGATGGACGGCTCGGCGCACGACAGGCAGGACACACCCACGTACGACATCGTCGAGGACATCGACGCGCTGCGCGCCGCGCTCGCCGCGCACGGCATCACCCTGCCGTCGCTCGGCGTCGACCCGCTGACGCTCGCCGGGTGGACGAACCACCCGCCACTCGTCGCCCTCGGCAACTGCACGGTGGTGACCGCGCGTCGGCTGACCGATGCGCTGCGCCCGGCGGCCGGGGGATGACGCCGCTGCCGTTCACGGTGGACCTGCTCGCCGTGCCGGAGGCCGTACCGGAGATGCGGCGCATGTTGCGGTGGCGGTTCGGGGGCGCGGACGCGGGTGTCCCCGATCTGCTGCTCTGCGTCAGTGAGTTGCTGACCAATGTGATCGTGCATGTCGGTGAGGGAACACCGGTCACGTTGCGGGTCAGCGGAACGGGTTCCGGACGGGTCCGCGTCGAGCTGAGCGATCCCGCGCCCGGCGTCTGGCCGGCCCTACGGATCGCGGGGTGCGGTGACGAGTCCGGGCGGGGGCTGCTGCTCGTGGACGCGTTCGCGCTGCGGTGGGGCGTGGAGCAGGGGCTGTACGGCAAGACGGTGTGGTGCGAACTGCGGGCGCCCGGCGGGCTCCGGCCCCGACAGGTCCGGGGCCGGGCCGACGCGGTGAGCCCCGGGGTGAGCGGCTGACGCGGCGGCTGGTGGTCGGACC